>NZ_CP064923.1:5187167-5534556 GCF_018336915.1 Acaryochloris marina S15
CTACTTTAATTGCCCTATTAGTGGTGCCAGGGCTGTATTTACAGCTCACCCCAAATAAGGTGCCCGTAGAGCATTAGGCGGTTCAAACCAGTACAGAAGATTAACCCAGTCTCAAGGCAGGTAATAAAATTTGGGGATGGAATAGGGCTTTGGGTGGCTTCACCATATGAATGACTTCCCAAAACGTTCGATAGATATAGGACCGATCCAAAGAAGCTTGAACAACGCGATCTAGATATTGATGCATCAGGCGTGTTTGCCAATTGGGCGTTGGACCTACCGTACTCGGCCATCGTAGATCTTCACTCGTCGCCATCAGCCAAGGCACGACCAACATTTGAGCCAACTGTTGATGGAAGATAGGTGTAAAGCCTTGTAATGGAAACTTGCCAGCTGTTTGGTCCAAACACTGATCCAGGGTTAAGGCGCCCAATGCAGCTACAGTCATACCTTGACCATAAATAGGATTAAACGCACACACCGCATCCCCCACTGCTACCAGATGTTCGGGCAATCGAGGTAATGCTTCATAGTGCTGCCAACAATTTTCGGTCCGCCGATAGCTATAGATATCGCTTAAGGGTTGCGCCTGGTGAATCGCATCATAGACTTCATGACTCCGAACTGTCTGGGCAAATGGGAGAAAGTCTGTTTCATGGGTTGGGGGATAGTCATGGCCAACCCCTACGAGGGTAACTATCCAGCGATTGCCTTCTACGGGATACATCACCACCCCCCGCGGATGATCTGGCGGCTTCGTTTGAATAAGCATCACCTTCCAAGGTGCTTGCCAATGGTCAGGAATTTGATACCAACGGCTGCTGTACCCCAAGAAAGAGTTGATTTCTGTTTGGGGAGGCGACCCATACCCCAGCTGATTGAGCCATTTAGGCAAGGCAGAATTCCGGCCACTGGCATCCACTACTAAATCGGCACTGAGGGTTTCCGTACTTTGATTTGTTCTGATCTGAACCCCCGTAATCACCGTTTTCTGAGCATTGGCGACCAGGCCGGTCACTCGGGTGGACGGTAGAAAGGTGAGGTTGGCTTCTTGCGCTAATCGTTGATAAATCAACCACTCCAACAATGCTCGACTACAGGGTCGAGTGCAGAGATCTGATGGCACGGCTTGAGACCAGCCCCACATACTGAGCCAGCTTAAATCCTTCGTCCAATTGACCTGAGGGGCTCCAGCGGCTGCCAGTTCTGCTTCCAAACCAGGAAAGAGTTGTTCTAAAATGCGTTGACCTTGGGTCAGAAGAATATGAACATGATGGGCTTGGGGCACTCCTGAACGGGGACTGGGTTGATCGGGGATGCGATCGCGTTCCAATACCGTGACTCGCCCAAAGTGGTTCAGCAACACCCGAGCAGCCAACAGCCCGGCCATACTGCCGCCAATCACCACAGCATGTTGTTCTGAGAGGGAGGTGGAAGCAACCATTAATCGCGTTTAATCCACTGCTACAAACCCTGAATGCGATCAGCATAGCACTGGAATTTCTTGGAGTAGGGTAGATATTAACCCACCCTTGAGACCACAACCTGCAGTGAACCCACTACGTTGGCAAACCTTAATACATCAACTGGGCGCTAAGCCCTCTCTGGATACCTACCAGCAGTTAGTTCGCGCCTATACCGAGCCCCATCGCCACTATCACACCGCAGCCCATATTGATGCCTGCTTACATCATTTTGACAGTGTAAAATCTCTGGCCCAAGCGCCTGCCACCTTAGAAATGGCCCTCTGGTTTCACGATGCCGTGTATCAAACTCAGTCCACCCAAAACGAGCAAAATAGCGCGGACTGGGCCGTCCAGTTTTTACAGCAAGCCGAGGTAGCAGCGGACCCATGCCATCAAGTTCACCAGTTAATTATGGCAACTGCAGCGCATACCATCCATAACGATGAAGATACTGCGTTGATGATAGATATTGATTTGGCTATTCTAGGCCAGGACACCCAGACCTTTACCAACTTTGAAACTCAGATTCGTCAGGAATACGCTTGGGTAACCATTGCCGAATACTGTCGACGACGCAGTCAGATATTAGAGACTTTTGCGCAGCGTCCCCATCTTTATCAAACCGCTTATTTCCAAGAACGCTATGAGGCCCTTGCCCGGTCCAATCTACAAACCGCTATCCAGCGTTTACAAGCTGGCATCCTGCCAAACAATGGGGATAATGAATAAGTTAAACCAGAGGAAGTCTGTGTGACCATTCACCTACATTGTGATAGTTCAGATACCTGGCTGCAAACGGTGCTGGCAGACTTTGATACCTTCCTGCTCGATCATGCCGCCAACGAGAAAAAAGCCTCTGGGGTCGCTCTCAACCTTGCCGCCCACTGCCCCGACAAGCCAGACTTAGTTGCAGCCATGATTGACTTAGCCATTGAAGAGTTAAGCCATTATCGTGATGTTTTTAAATTAATCCGAGAGCGCCGCTTAACCATTCCTGCCGATGCCAAAGACCCCTATGTCAATCAACTGCGAGGTCTAATTCGCAAAGGCTCCGAAAATTACTTTCTCGATCGGCTCTTGGTTGCCGGGATTATCGAGGCCCGTGGACTGGAGCGTTTCACCAAAATTGCCCTGGCTTTACCCCATGGTTCTTTACAAGGCTTCTATCAAGCGATTGCCCATTCGGAAGCTAGACATGCCAATCTATTTCTCAACCTAGCCAAACAATATTGTCCGAGCACAGCCCTACACTCTCGCCTGGATGAGCTATTAGCGACTGAAGCTAAAATTCTGAACCAATTACCTGATCGAGCCATGCTGCATTAGGAGTCAATGTAGTGGCGACCCTGCACTCCATGATCACTTGTGATGGCGAAAGCAGACACGGTATCGTGCGGTGGTCTATGATCCTAATCTTCGCTGCTGCCCTCTCATGATCTCTAAGGCAATCAGTCGTTATTTAGACCGCTATGCCGAACCTATTGTCAGCATTATTCAAGATGAGTGGCTATCCACCCTCGACAAAACCTATCAATTTGTCCTCGTCCTTCCCCTCTTTGATGAAGCCCTCAATTGTCTAGAGAGCATCTTGCCCCAAGACACTCACAACACCCTGGTTATTGCGGTGGTGAATGCTGCAGTGGATGCAGATATAGCTGCGATTCAACGGACCCAGGCATTCCTAGCCCAATTTTATCCTCACCCCCAGCTCCCCTTTACATCTGTGGATCAACCCTCGGGGAATACCCTGCTGCTGGTAGATTACTGCACTCCCCCTCGACAACTTCCTCACAAACAGGGGGTAGGGCTAGCCCGCAAAATTGGGGGTGACATTGCTCTAGCCTGTATTGCAGCCAAGACCATCAAAACACCTTGGATTTACTGTAGCGATGGGGATGTGCAGCTACCGGAAGATTACTTTGACACGCCCAACTTTGGCCCGGATGTGGCTGCCGCCATTTATCCATTCAGGCACCACCCCCACCATTCAGATATTCTGCAATATGAAATTTCGCTCCGCTATTACGTTTTAGGATTAGCCCAGGCCGGTTCGCCCTATGCTTTTCACACTATTGGTAGTTTGCTGAAAATCAATGCTGAGCACTATGCCAAAGTCCGAGGTTTTCCCAAACGTCAGGCGGCGGAAGACTTCTACATGCTCAACAAGCTGGCTAAAACAGGTCAGGTCATTCGATTAAAACAACCTACTGTAACCCTGTCTTCCCGGTCATCCCATCGAGTCCCCTTTGGCACGGGAGCAGCCATGGTTAAACTGTCCCAGAAACCAGGCCTTTACTTATACCATCCCCAAATTTTTAGAGAATTGCAGGGTTGGCTAGAGCTGGATCAATGCTTATGGCAAGAGCTGCGACCCCATACACTACCTGACGCAAAGATGCATTTACAAGCATGGTGGGAACAAAAAAACCTAAAGCCGTCTTTATTAGAGACCTTGCTACACCTCAAAGTTGATCAAGCCCTCCAGCAAGCCTTCCAGCAGTGTCAAGATTTTCCTCATTTTCAGTTTTACCTGAGGGTTTGGTTTGATGCCTTTCGAACCCTCAAATTTTTGCATTATCAAAGAGATCACTATTGGCCATCTCTACCGCTTCCAGAAGCGATCACTTTGCTCAGGCATTCCAATCCACTCAATCTATCTCAGAGTAAATCGCATCAATCTACTGAAAATAGGCCAAATCTGCTGCTGTCTTCTCCAAAAATTCTCGATATTATGCAAGACTTATGCACGCTAGAGTTGCAACTACCCACTCATGTAGGTCCTACTCAAAGTCTCAATCCATAGTGAGAACAATACCTATATCAGCCCACTCATTTCAACAACGTTTTCAATAGACGTTGATAGGATAAATCGGAATCTATAGAGACCTTACAAATCAGGGTGATATGACTGCCAACCTAGTGGTCCCTCAGGTACGCACAAATCGGTAAAACTTTAGCAATACCAATCCAGGCTACCGCCTGACCTATATCTGAAAGACTTTGTCCAGTGAGTTGTTGGAAGTGTGGCAATAGAAATGATTCGAGGACGGGAATTAATCGCTCACTAAGGCAATACGTGCAAGTGATATATCTGTATAAATCTTAAGGGGGTTCGCAATAATGAAAGATCAGGAATATACACTTAGCATTCTCAAGATGGTTATCATCAATGATTTAGAGAACCATCACATAGAAACCAGACAAGATTTAGAACGACTTGAATCCAAGCGAGATCAGTTGGTTTGGGAGATAGCCACTAAAATCTATACCTACAGTGGCCATAAAGTTGAGCTATCTACGGTTCGTGACTTGGTTACGATTCATCTGAAACAGAAAAGACGCCAAGTTTCTGCAGCCCAACATCTGGACAGACATCCTCAGCCAAAAACGCCTATACGTTCCAATGTAGACTCCGTAAGATGGATATTTCTGAAGACGTGTTCAATCATTTGTAACTATACAGATGTCAATGCCCATCGAGTCAGTATGGCTAGCCGGATTGCCGATTTCGCTGATGAGAAGGAATTGACTCAGATTATCCGGGATCTAGAAGAAGTTTTTGATATTAAACTCCCCCATCAAGCGACGACCCAGATGAAAACGGTTCAACATCTAGTGGACGTGATTGGCTGCCAAATCAAACTCCAGTCTGACTATACAGCCGCTAACTATGAATCAGCCATAGCAATATAAAATCACGCAGAAATTACATCAGAGTCATGCAAAAACCAAGTTTAGGGCGATAGATCCGTCCCCCTAATAGGGCATAACTAGAATCAGATGTATTTCTGCCAAGAAAACATCACCACAATTTCAGAAAGCCCCATGACTAGAGTTGCGGGGCTTTTTATCTTGATATTAGTTTTTAGATAAAGGCTGTGAGAGTTCAGAGGAGTCTGGCTGCCGCGCCAGCTGTTGCTGGGCCAGCCAGTATCCCATCACAATTCCTAAACCGCTACACACTAGATCTAGCGCGTCCAGGGAGCGAGTCGGTGCAAAAAACTGAGCCCCTTCTTCTGCTAAAGTCCATCCACTAAACGCGAGTACCCATAGGGGCAAACGATAACGGCCTAATCGTAGGATAAAGGGATGTAATAGACGATGGCCTAGATAAGCGGCCACGCCATAGAGAATGACATGGCCCAACTTGTCATAGTAGGGAATGACAGCCAGTTGAGACGGTAAATTTCCGGTATAGGCTAAAACCAATATCCAGCCAAACAGGGCGGCATAGAGAAGGGCTAGCCCTTTTAATCGCGGTTGCGATCGCAGTTTCGAGGACATCAGCAAGCGGAAGTAGATTTAGAGGAGACTCCAATCTAGCCTCCGCTCTTGTTGAGTGCCCAGTATGAGGCGAAGCGAGGCCACCTTAAACGTCGTAGACGCGGCACTCCTCAGCATTAGGGTTATCATCACAAAAGTCTTCGAACTGAGAAGGCTGTTCTTGCACTTTCTGATGAGAATATTCGGCTTGTAGCTCTTCAACAATATCCCAGGCCACTGCACAGGCTTTGGAAGTCGCACCTTCGCTAGCGCAAGTTTCACGAGCTTGGCTTAAAGCATCTTCCATGCGCTTTTCCATGGCTACAGGCTGCTCAAGGGTAGGAGTAGCCGTTTTCTCTAAAGTAAGGGGCATTTTGAATCACATTCCTATCATTGTGGTCAGAGTTGAGTCTTATTGAAGTAAAATCATCACTCTGAGAACTTCTCCTCTAACCTAGCTAGGCCATCCTCCTACCGACAGCGGTAGAAACCCGTAACTCCTCGATCGGTTTATTCGGTAAAGACAAAATTAACTCAGTATTAGTACCGACCGATTGCACCCTAAACCATGGCTAAAATCTGCTCAATCATTCCCTGGGCTTGTGATGCATATCCTCCTCCAAACAAGTTGAAATGATTAAGGATGTGATACAGGTTGTAGAGAGTTTTACGCTGTTGATAGCCCTTATCTAAGGGCCAAGCCTCTTGATAACCCCTATAAAAGGCAGGCGGGAATCCCCCAAACAGCTCGGTCATGGCAATATCCACTTCTCGATCGCCATAGTAGGTGGCCGGGTCGAGGATAATCGGTTCGCCCCCATGGCTGAAAGCCGCATTCCCTGACCACAGATCGCCATGTACCAAAGATGACTCGACAGGGTGGGTGAGCAATGCGGGAATTTTATCCACTAAGGCATCCCCCTGGCGAAACTGTCCCCCGTGTCGTTGGGCCAGCTGGAGCTGGTAGCCAATCCGATGTTCAGCAAAAAATTCTCCCCAATGCTCAGTCCAGGGGTTGCGCTGAGGGGTTGCGCCAATCGTGTTGTTCTGATGCCAGCCAAAGCCTTGATCATGGGCTTGGCGATGCATCGCAGCCAGTTGTTGTCCCATGGCGAACCAAGTCTGGGCATCGCCATGGCCTAAAGGAATCCATTCTAGGATGATGTAACTTTGTCCTTCAGCAGCACCCCATCCTAAAGGCTTCGGCACCCGAATACTTTGGGAAGCCTGCATGTCTTTGAGACCCTCCGCCTCCGCTTCAAACATCGCCACTTTGCTGGCCTGATTGAGCTTGACGAAATAGTGTTCCTGGCCATCACTCACCTGATACGCCTGATTGATACTGCCACCGCCGACGGAATTGCGAGTTGCGATCGCAAATTCCTGCCCTTGCACCTGACTAATCTGGTGCTGAATCTCAGTCCATACAGACATACCCATCTCCTAGACCCTGACAGAAAAAAGACAACCTCAATGAGGTTGTCTTTTCGAAGAAGCTAATGAATCAATACCTTAAGCTGGAATGCTTAGTCATCATAAATCCGGCACTCAGCAGCATCGGGATTATCATCACAATATTTCTCGAGGGAGTTCTTGTCTTCATTATTGTCTTTGCGCTGGTGGGACGCTTCTGCTTGCAGCTCTTCCACGGCATCCCAGGCTGCTGCACACTCACCAGAAGTAGCGCCACTCGTATCACAAGTCTCTCGGGCTTGTGTTAGTTCATTTTCAATTTTTTCTTGAATATTGCTCATAGGTCAATTCTCAACCACTCTTATCTATGTGTTTATCTGAGCGAACGACAGTATTTGTTACTGCAGTTAGGTCATGCAAAGGAGCTTCTGGCTTAATGCATTTAGTGTAACTATATCTCACAGTAATTGACCGAACCGAGAAATGAGGTCCCCTTTAACACTGTTTTAGGAATGTCTTAGCAATGGGCTAGATCAAGCTCTCAGCAGAGCAAAGCGGTTATTGCTGCATTATTGTAAATAGGGTTACACAATTTTTTACGAAGCTGTAGCGCAGCCTACAACCTATTTATGGCAAGCATAGATATACTTCATGAGTATCGAAGCTAGCGGAGTCTGACATGACTACTATCTGCGACAATACCGACCAAACAGAGCTCTTGCGATTCTGGGTTCGAGAACTGACTCACTTCTCTCCCCATGAAGTGGATGCAGTGGTAACAGCCCTAAGTCAAGAAAAGGCCACTCTCAATCCTGCTTCTTAAGCTGGATAGTGCCAAATCATGACTCGTCATAAACCGATGGTTTGAGCCTCTCACCCATCGGTTCGTTTTTTCTCAAACCCCCATTTCCGTGGTTGTTCAACTCTGTTAGACTGCTGGGGTTATACACTCGGTCTTTCTCGTTGGTTTCTGCGGGTCAATCCTATCGATTACTCTTTGTCTCTACACCCTTAGGCCCTTTAGGATCCGGGGTAGGGGGAGGTGTAGAACTCACTCTACTGAATATGCTGGATGCGTTAACCCAGCAGGGTCACCAAGTCCAAGTGCTTGCCCCTCAGCAGTCTCGGCTGCCCCAAACTGAGGTAATCACCGTAGCTGGATCTCCCCAAATTCCAGCCCAAACCCAAACCCGGCAGACTCCAATTCATCTTCCTGAAAACTCAGTTCTAGGCAATATGTGGTTGCAGGTTTTGGCCCTACAATCCCAGTTTGATCTGATCATCAATTTTGCCTATGATTGGCTCCCTCTCTACTTAACGCCTTTTTTAGAAACTCCTGTTGCTCATCTGATCAGCATGGGGTCCCTCTCCGATGCGATGGATCAAATGATTGGTCAGACTGCTGACCAATTTCCCCAGTCCATTGGTGTCCATACCCGAGCCCAGGCGAATACTTTTCCCTTCGCCCAGCATTGCTATCCTGTGGGCAATGGTTTCAATTTAGATCTCTACACATTCACCCCTGATCCAAAAGACTATTTATGCTGGCTGGGACGCATCGCCCCTGAAAAAGCCTTGGAAGATGCGGTAGCCGCAGTCGATCAAACAGGCCAGACCCTCAAAATTATGGGCCATATTCAAGAGCAAGCCTATTTTGATCAAATTCAGGCTCAATTTCCCCATGCCAACATTGACTATCTAGGGTTTCTCGATACCACTGCAATGCAAGAAGTCTTGCGCCATAGTCAAGGCTTGTTAGTGACACCGCGCTGGGTGGAAGCCTTTGGCAATGTCGTCATTGAAGCTCTAGCCTGCGGTGTTCCAGTGCTTGCCTATAATCGAGGCGGTCCGGCGGAAATCATCCAGTCCGGCAAAACAGGCTGGTTAGTGGAACCTGATAGCGTCGATGGCTTAGTAGCAGCCATTCATAAACTGCCCAAGATTGATCGACAAGTCTGTCGCCAGCAGGCCGAGCAGGAGTATTCTCTGACGGCCTTTGCCCAGCGCCTTGAGCAGTGGTTTGACCGAATTCTGTCTCAACCGGGTCAATAAATGAAAGCCTGTCAGATCCCTCCTTTTGTGCAGCCGGGCGATGACCTCTGGGTAACAATGCCCAGTGGCACCCTCAGAGAACGGCAGGATTTTGATCAAGGGGTATCGGTGTTGCGATCGCAACACTACATCGTCCACCTTTCCCCAAACGTCACCGCCCAGTGGGGCTATCTCGCAGGAACTGATACTCAGCGAAGACAATCCCTCACTGCAGGTCTTAAAGGCGACTATACAGGCATCTTTTGCGGCCGGGGCGGCTATGGCGGAGCTAGGCTTTTAGAAGAGTGGGAATGGCCCCCTTCCCCTCCCAAATGGCTGGTGGGTTTTTCCGATGTTACGGCTCTGCTTTGGGGACTTGCCACCCAAGGAGTCGCTAGTGTTCACGGTCCCGTCATGACCACCTTGGCCCAGGAACCAGACTGGTCCCAGCAGCGACTTTTTGATTGGCTTGCCGGTCGCCCCATTCCAGCCCTGACGGGCAAAGGCTGGGGGCAAGGCAAAGCAACCGGTATTTTATTGCCCGGAAATTTGACGGTGGCAACCCATATCTTGGGAACGCCTCTCTGCCCCCATCTAGACCAGGTGATCTTGGCCTTAGAAGATGTGGGGGAAGCTCCCTATCGGCTGGATCGAATGCTGACCCAATGGCGCATGAGTGGGGTATTTAAGCAGGTAAAGGGCATTGCCTTAGGGCGCTTTAGTGATTGCAACGTCCCTGCCGGGATTCCCAGCTTAACGGTGGAAGAAGTCCTCCGAGATCGCTTGGGGGATTTAGATATCCCGATTGTGTCAGATTTACCCTTTGGCCATGGCGCTCCCAACGCGGCCCTACCTGTGGGCATACCCGCCCAGTTGGATGGAGATCAGGGCCTGTTGACCGTTGGCACTCCCTAGGAATCTTGCCTAAGTCTCCAAACCAGTACGCTATCGTAACAGGTAGAGACCATAGGGACCCTAGGCATGAACGAGCTGAGGCAGGCACTCGAATTAGCGACCGAGGAAGAATTACAAGACCTGACAGATTTGCTGTTTCGTCGCAAATATAACCCCCTAGATTATTTGCGAGAACCCACTCCTGGGCAAGTTCAAGCGACCAATCGCCAAGAGTGGTTAGCGGCCATCGAAAACCGCTTTCGCTTTGTGGCCGCCGATGGGTTTACGGTTCTGAAAGGGCAAACGGAAACTTTGAACTATCGCCAGATTTTGGTGCAAGTCAGCCGCCATTTGAAGATTCAGTATTCACCCACCCTCTCCACCACAGATTTAGAAGCTGAGATCTACTTGCATTTGATCAAAGAAGCTTGGCAAAAATTACCCAAAAATCAGCAGGAGCAGCTCCGACAGCGGATCCAAACGGCGCTGGCTGATACTCCTGGGACTCCCTTGCCCGTCAACTGTCAAACGGATCCCCGGCGCTGGCTGCTGGAAGGAAGCAGCGCTTTAGCCGTATCATCAGTGTTGCGCCCCTTGCTGTTAAAGCAACTGGCGCGGCAATTTGCGGCTCAGATGGCAGTGTATCAAGTGGCTCGACAAGCAGCCCCCCAAATCGAAGGACAGTTAGCGGTGCAAGCAGCCCGACGCGGTATGGCTTGGAATGCAGCTCGATATGGGGTGATGCGCGGGGCATTGACGGTGGTGAGTTCAGCCCTTTGGGTTGGCTTATTTGCAGACCTGGGTTGGCGTGCGATCGCAACCAACTACGGACGGGTCATTCCAGTGATCTTTACTCTGGCCCAAATTCGTTTAATTCGGGGGGAAACCTCTTGGCAATCTGTTTGAGTATGATTCGAAATGTCCACTGATCCCCATTCCTGGTTGGCTCCCTCTCACTTCATCATGTTGGCCCTATTAGGGGGCTTTGGGTTAATCCACAGCGGTTTAGCTTCCCTGCGGATGGCAGCAGAGAAGAAATTAGGGGCGCGGCTCTATCGCGTTATCTTTGCCTTAGCAAGCATCACCGCTGCGGTGATTGTGATCGGCTATTTTCTGAAGCATCGCTACGATGGGGTCCAGCTTTGGCAGCTTCAGGGCACCCCAGGTTTGCCAGGCTTGATTTGGGCCTTGTCAGCGATTTCTTTTATTTTTCTCTATCCCGCCACCTTCAACCTGCTAGAGATTGCAGCGATTCAGAAGCCCCAGGTCTATCTCTACGAAACCGGCATCATTCGGATTTGCCGCCATCCCCAAATGGTGGGCCAGGTGATTTGGTGCATAGCCCATTTACTTTGGGTCGGGACTTCCTTTAATTTAGCGACCTGCTTGGGATTAATTGGTTATCACTTGTTTGGCGTTTGGCATGGCGATCAGCGATTAGCCAAACGCTATGGTGACGCATTCGAGGCAGTCAAGGCACGCACCTCCATCGTGCCCTTTCTAGCCATTGCTCAGGGCAAGCAAACCTTCAAGCTCCAGGAATTTTTAAAGCCTGCCTATGTTGGGGTGGCTGGCTTTATTTGGCTATTTTGGATTGCCCATCCCCTGATGATGCGTGCAGCATTCAGCGTTCGCTGGTAGCATAATTTCAGCCTTTCCCATCGTCTTTCCTAATCTCCCTTGAGCATGCTGCCTGCGATTCAAACCCGTACCTTTGCCCCCGAAGTGTTGCAGTCCGAGACTGCCGTTTTAGTCAACTTTTGGGCTCCTTGGTGTGGCGTCTGTCGTTGGGTGGAACCGTTACTGATTCAGGTCCAGGCGGATTACGACTCGGAACTCAAGGTTGTCGCTGTCAATGCCGACGAAAATTTTGCCATCGCCAGCCAATATCGCCTCACTAATATTCCCAGTCTGCTGCTATTTCACCAGGGGCGTCTGGTCCATCGAATGGACCACTTTTGCGATCGCACCGAAGCATTGCGATTGTTAGAGGCAGCGCTAGATCAGATTGTTCCATCGCGATTGTCTGCGGGGTAACCTAACTTTACATCTCTAAGTATTTAAAAATCGAATTTGACAGGGTACCTCAAACAGTGTTTGGGTATAAGGTTCGATTGGTTAATCTTAAGGATTGCGGGTCGAGAAAGGGCCTGATATTGTGTAACAATGTAAATTGTTTTACAAACTGTAAAGTTTTTTGTATCGACAACAGCGTCAACGATGGATTCGTTATATCAATTTGCTTGGCTTATCCCTGTATTGCCACTCGGCGGTGCATTTCTCGTAGGTTTAGGGTTAATCTCCTACAACAAACAAACGAACGCCCTCCGTCAACTCAATGCGGCCTTTATTGTGTCCTTGATGGGAGCGGCAATGGTCCTCTCCTTTTCGATTCTATGGAGTCAGATTCAGGGTCATGCGCCCTATCTGATGACCTTCGAATGGGCTTCAGCGGGTGACTTTCATTTGACGATGGGCTATACCATCGATCACTTGACCTCTCTCATGCTGGTGGTGGTGACCACAGTTGCCTTCCTAGTAATGATTTATACCGATGGGTACATGGCTCATGACCCCGGTTATGTAAGGTTTTATGCGTATTTAAGTCTATTTAGCTTCTCCATGTTGGGGTTAGTCCTTAGCCCGAACTTGGTGCAAATTTATATTTTCTGGGAATTGGTGGGGATGTGTTCCTACCTGCTGGTGGGATTCTGGTATGACCGGAAACCTGCTGCCAATGCCTGCCAAAAAGCATTTGTAACGAACCGAGTGGGGGACTTTGGGTTACTCCTCGGCATCTTGGGCCTGTATTGGGCTACTAATAGTTTTGAGTTCGACATCATGGGAGAGCGTTTGCAATCCCTGGTGGCGACGGGCGAGTTGAGCGGTGTGGTTGCGGCCATCTTCGCCATCTTGGTGTTTCTGGGACCCATGGCGAAGTCAGCCCAGTTCCCCCTCCATGTCTGGTTACCCGAAGCCATGGAAGGTCCTACCCCCATTTCTGCCCTGATTCACGCTGCAACCATGGTTGCAGCCGGGGTATTTTTGGTGGCTCGGATGTTCCCCGTGTTTTCGGACATTCCCACCGCCATGCAGTTTATTGCCTGGACCGGAGCGATTACCGCCTTTATGGGGGCCACCATTGCAGTGACCCAAAACGATATTAAGAAGGGTCTGGCCTACTCCACCATCTCCCAATTGGGATATATGGTCATGGCCATGGGCATCGGTGCCTACTCTGCGGGCCTCTTTCACCTGATGACCCATGCCTACTTCAAGGCCATGCTGTTCCTAGGATCTGGTTCTGTGATTCATGGCATGGAAGCTGTGGTCGGTCATAACCCAGTCCTAGCGCAAGATATGCGTCTGATGGGCGGCCTGCGCAAGTACATGCCCTATACCGGCATCACCTTTTTAATCGGCTGCTTAGCCATTTGCGGTATTCCTCCCTTTGCAGGTTTTTGGTCTAAGGATGAGATTCTCAGTTTGGCCTTCGAAGCCAACCCAGCCTTGTGGCTAGTAGGTTGGCTGACGGCAGGACTCACAGCCTTCTATATGTTCCGAATGTATTTCTCCACCTTTGAAGGAGACTTCCGGGGCAATATCAATGCCTTGCGTGAACAGATTGATGGCAAGTCTCCGGCTCTCAACTTTGGTCCTGGTGCCATGGATCCTCGCGAGTTGACCATGGTGGCTGAGCCTGAGTCGGATCACCATGACGATCACCACCATGCGGATGAACCCCATGAATCACCGATTACCATGACCTTGCCGTTAATGGTGTTGGCGATTCCCTCTATTGCCATTGGCCTATTGGGAATGCCCTTTAACAATCGGTTTGAAGCCTTTATTTATGCCCCCGGAGAAGCCAATGCAGCCCTAGAGGCAGCAGCTGAGTTTGAATGGTCCGAGTTTCTGTTGATGGCCGGCAATTCTGTGGGTATCGCCTTAATCGGGATTACCTTGGCGTCTTTGATGTACCGAACTCGGCAAGTGGATCCGGCTGCAATCTCAAATCGGTTCCCCACGCTATATGAGTTCTCCCTCAATAAGTGGTTTATTGATGACCTTTACGAACGCACTATCATCAAGGGCTGTCGCCGGATTGCCCGCCTGGTTCTAGAGGTCGACTTCAAAGTCGTGGATGGCATCGTTAACTTTGCTGGATTCCTAGCGGTATTGACCGGTGAAGGTCTCAAATACTTAGAAAGTGGCCGCCTCCAGTTCTACCTTTTCATCCTCTTTATGGCAGTCTTGGGGATCTCGATTGCCACGGTCATCTAGCGTCCATTCCTGCCTCGTCGTTGCTCAATCCGTCGAATAGAGATAGCGGTTCATGAATCCAGATACATTCCCTTGGCTGTCAACACTGATTTTCTTCCCCATTGTGGCCACTGTTGCCCTGCCCTTCATCCCTGATCCAAAGGGTAAAGGTGATCCCATTCGCTGGTATGCGTTGGTGATTGGCCTCATTGATTTTGTCCTCCTGGTTTACGCCTTTTACACCCAGTACGACTTTGCTGAGTCTGGGTTACAAATGGTGGAACGCTATGACTGGCTCCCTCAATTAGGCGTGCAATGGTCCGTTGGGGCCGACGGCTTATCCATGCCCCTGATTTTGCTAACGGGATTTATCACCTCCTTGGCAATCCTGGCCTCCTGGCCCGTCACCTATAAACCACGACTCTTCTATTTCTTGATTCTGGCGATGTACGGTGGCCAAATCGCGGTGTTCGCCGTTCAAGATCTACTAGTCTTTTTCCTGGTCTGGGAATTGGAATTGGTTCCGGTGTATCTGTTGCTCTCAATTTGGGGGGGCTACAAACGGCTGTATGCAGCGACGAAATTTATTCTGTATACCGCCATCAGCTCTCTATTTATCCTGGTTGCCGCCTTGGCGATGGCCTTCTTTGGTCCCGATCTAACTTTTGACCTGCAATCCTTAGCGGCCAAAGACTATCCGTTAACGTTTCAATTGCTCTGCTACACAGGCTTCCTGGTGGCCTTTGCCGTCAAGTTGCCGATTGTGCCTCTGCATACTTGGTTACCGGATGCTCACGGGGAAGCCACGGCTCCTGTCCACATGCTGCTGGCCGGAATTCTCCTCAAGATGGGGGGCTATGCGTTAATTCGCATGAATGTGGAGCTACTCCCTGACGCCCATGCCTATTTTGCCCCCGTTCTGATTATTCTGGGGGTGGTCAATATTATTTACGCTGCCCTCACCTCCTTTGCCCAGCGAAATCTCAAACGCAAGATTGCCTATTCGTCCATTTCCCATATGGGCTTTGTCCTGATCGGAATTGCCTCCTTTACGGACTTAGGAATGAGCGGTGCTGTGCTGCAAATGGTCTCTCACGGATTGATTGGTGCCAGTCTCTTCTTCTTAGTTGGAGCGACCTACGATCGCACCCACACTTTGATTCTGGAAGAGATGGGAGGTGTGGCCCAGAGCATGCCTAAAATCTTTGCCATGTTCACGACCTGTTCCATGGCGTCTTTAGCCCTACCTGGGATGAGCGGTTTTGTTGCTGAACTGATGATCTTTGTTGGCTTAGCCACAAGCGATGCCTATAGTCTGGCCTTTCGCATACCCATGGTTATTTTGGCGGGTATTGGGGTCATTCTCACCCCGATTTACCTGCTGTCCATGCTGCGGGAAATCTTCTACGGACCTGAAAACAAGGAACTCACGTCTCATGAGAAGCTGGTCGACGCAGAACCCCGGGAAATCTTTGTGATTGTCTGCCTACTCGTCCCTATTATTGGTATTGGTCTCTATCCCAAAATCATTACCCAGATTTACGATGCCAAGACCACACAGCTGGTCGCCTATATTCGTCCCTCTGTGCCTTCTATTGCTATGCGAGAAGCAGCTACAGTCGCATCTGTATCCGATGTTGAGATGGAAAGCCCTTACCAAGCTCCCGCGATTAAGTAGGCTACTCTCCACTTCATACCTAAAATTAATTTATTTAATAGGTATACTAACCCCCACACTGAATTTCAGAGTGGGGGTTCTCTGATAACAGTCATAATCCATTCACTGGGGAAGTTGGGAGAAACCTCTCAACGCATTATTTGATGCTGAATTACACTTGGATCGAATTGAGGTGCATAATCAGCCAGATATCCTACGCCTTTCAGTTGATGAACAATACTCCACACTAAGTTATGGACATCGTCATGATTTAGACCACGTCGGCCCAGGGCAGGACTAATCCGTAAGCAGTCATAAAGCAAAGCAATGAGGTAGTTAGGATCGCAAGGCAAATCACGCTGGTGGCAATCGCAACAAAAGAGACACGCTACGACGTCATACCAGTACTGCTTCAGGGATAAATCAAGGAGAACATTTACAAATACGCAAAATATAGGTTTCCACCCTACTTCTTCAGCTAACACAGCAATCTCTTCTGAGATGTCATCCTCTGTTGCCTCATCTTGAAATTTTGGGTTTGCAAGGATCTTGATAATTTGTGGTTGAAGCTGCAATTGCCATAGTCTCTAGTGATTCACAATAATTTTGGAGGCTGACCTCCAGTAAATCAACACTGGAAGCCAATTATTCATGCAAAAGACAAGCTGCGATAGCCAAAATACCTGATAATTGCCATGGTCTCTGATGTTTTGCAATGCGCTATGGCTGCTAAGACAAAAAAACAGTCCTCGAAAACAGTCGAGCCTCAAACTGCCGTTCTGCGACAACATGCCGAGCAACAGTTTGCAGCAGAACTCGAAGAACTTCGCAAATCTGATACGCGCCAACGTCCAGCAAACTGGCAGCTTTCTCCATGGGCCGTTTCCACCTATTTATTGGGGGGCACCTTAGAGAATGGCTTTGAAGTCTCAGCAAAATATATTGGCAATCGGCGACTGATGGAAATCGCTATTGCCACACTGACAACGGATCGAGCCCTTTTGCTGTATGGGGTTCCCGGTACGGCCAAGTCTTGGGTATCGGAACATTTAGCGGCTGCGATCGCAGGAGATTCTACCTTATTAATCCAAGGGACTGCAGGCACCAGCGAAGATGCCATTCGCTATGGCTGGAACTATGCAAAGCTCTTAGCAGAAGGGCCATCCCTAGATGCGATCGTGCCTAGCCCGTTAATGCAATCCATGGATCAGGGCAAAATCACCCGCATTGAAGAACTGACACGCATTCCTGCTGACGTTCAAGACACCTTGATTACCGTTCTCTCTGAGAAGACCCTGCCCATTGCCGAACTTGGAGAAGAGATTCAAGCCACCCAGGGGTTCAATGTGATTGCCACCGCTAACAACCGAGACAAAGGGGTGAATGATCTCTCTAGCGCTCTGAAACGCCGTTTTAACACTGTTATTCTCCCCTTACCCGATGACGCCGATTCTGAAGTCAGAATTGTCCAAGAGCGAGTTAAAAGCTTAAAAACAGCCCTAGAACTACCCGCTGAAGCCCCTGCCTTAGCTGAAATTCGACGCGTTGTCACCATTTTCCGGGAATTACGCAGCGGCATGACGGAAGATGGCAAAACCAAGCTCAAATCTCCCAGCAGCACCCTAAGCACCGCAGAAGCCATTTCTGTCGTCAATAGCGGCTTATCTTTGGCCGCCCATTTCGGTGATGGTTCCCTCCAGGCCCATGATTTAGTCTCTAGCTTGGTTGGAGCCGTGGTTAAAGATCCAGTTCAAGATCAAGTGGTGTGGAAAGAATATCTTGAAACCGTGGTTAAAGAGCGAGACAACTGGAGTGACTTATATCGAGCCAGCCGCGAGGTTCTCTAGCATTCAGGCTGGCATTGAGGGCAAAAATGAGTGGAGCGACCGACAAGCTTGATCCGTTCAATAGGTTGACCACAAGTCCGACAAGGCTGACCTTGGCGTCCATAGACCCAGGCCATGCCACCATAATTCCCATTCACCCCTTTGAGATCTCTAAAATCACTGAAGGTGGTACCGCCTGCCCCAATGCTGGTCGATAAGACGTCCACAATCGCAGTTCGCAACCGCTGCACCTGTTCCATCTGCAGCTGGTGACATGGCATCGTCGGACAAATCCCACTCATAAACAAGGCTTCATCCGCATAAATATTGCCCACTCCTGCCACCAAGGCCTGATCTAACAGAGCGCTTTTAATAGAACGCTTACGGCCTTGCAGGGATTTACCCAAATAATCGATGGAAAAATCTTTTGAGAAGGGTTCTGGCCCAAGCTTCTGCAGACCACTAATAATTTGCTTAGGATCTTCAGTGGGGGCCACCCACCACATTTGTCCAAAGGTTCGCTGATCGACAAATCGGAGTTCGCGATTATTCGCAAAAAATAGACGCACCCGAGTATGCTTCTGTACTGGCTCATCTTGGGCCAACCAGAGCAATTGCCCTGTCATACGCAAATGCACACCCAGCCAGCTCGGCTGACGATGAGTAGCTAAAGACAGCTGGCTTAGTAAATATTTGCCACGTCGCATCCATGCCAAAAAGGTTGCAGTTTGCAACCCTTGGATAAATGCTTGCGGAGACTGAGGATGGGCAATGGTTCGCGGATAGAGAACCTCGCCACCCATGATTTGCATCCCAACAGTCACCTTTTCTAGGCCAAGCCGCACTGTTTCTACTTCAGGTAGCTCAGGCATTAAAGCAGACTGTTGGGACGAATAGTAGACACGAAGGTAAGTTAGCCTTCTGCTTTGGGAGCTGCAGCAGGCTTCTTAGCTTTTGCCTTGGGTGCCTCAACCTCTTCGAGTTCGTGAACCCCGAAGTTATTGGTGTTGATACCAGCAGCAGTACCACTAATCCCGTTGTAATTACAGGTATCGAAACGAACGATCACAGGATATTTAATACCACTTTTATCAACGGAGGCAACGGTGCCGATTTCACGAAACCAGTAAGACTCCGGGCGGAGAATTCTAACCTTAGAACCGCGTTGAACCATGAATCTTTTACCTTATTGAAATTGCAAACGAAGCATTGATCTCAGACTACTATGGTCTCGGTGCAGTCCTAACCCAAAATCTATAAAATTTTATAACTGTCATAAAAATTGATGACTTTATCGTTCACTGAGATGCTTTTTGGGGATCCTAATTACCGATAAACCGGCAACGTAAAGTGAAAACCACTGCCATGATCGGGAGCAGAATCCACCCAAATCTCACCGAAATGGTTCCCTACAATCCGTTTGCAGTGAGCAAGTCCCATGCCATACCCAGACTGGTCTTGATCTCGATCCAAACGATACTGGTTATCAAAAATATATTGTTGCTTTTCCTGGGGAATCCCTAAGCCATTGTCGCAAATGCTGACCTGCACCTTTTGGGTCGTCCGATGCACAACCAATAGTTTAATCTCGCCCCCCTCCGGCGTATATTTCATCGCATTATCCAGCAAGTTGAGAATCACCTGCTGCACCTGATCAGCATCAGCATGGACGTTGGGGATATCGGGTGGAATATCGCTTTCTAATACCTGTGACTTAGTTTTGAGGGTATTCTGTACCCTTAAGATAATCTCTTGGCAAAGTCCACCTAAATCCAGTTGCTTAGGATGAATTTTAAGGTCGGGCTCACTTCCTTGGGAGGCTTCCAGTAAATTGGTGATCATACGCTCAATGATTTGGGTTTGGGTATGAGCATGCTTAACCAATCGTTTCAGCAGAGCCGGAGATAAATTGCGGATGATCTCATTATCCTCATCCCATTGTCCTGCTAAGGTCTCTAAAGCAATGATCGCTGCCGTTAACGGGTTGCGGAGGTCATGGGCCAACATGGTAATCATGCGATCCTTGAACTTGAGCTGATCCTGCAACGCTGCATTCTCTTGTTGCAGTCGAAACATTTGATCCGATAGCTGCATCAGTTGGGCAGCATCAGCAAAAGAGGTTGTGTCGTCGTCTAAGGTAACCTGATCTTTCAGCAATTCATTCTCAGATAAAGCATGTTGCCAATAGGGCCAAGACTCTTCCAACTGAGCGACCAAGTTGCTGCCTGCCAAAATATGCCGAGGCTCAGGCCGAATTTTGACTAACGCTGGCGTTGCCACCAGTTTGTAATACTCCACCAAGTAGGGTTGTTCAGAGACTTCAACCACATGCAGGTCGAAATCACAATCTGGTTTCAGAGTATCTAAATATTGCGATATTTGATGAATCTGTTCTTTAGCCGTTGTGCGTTTATCCACGAACAACAGCAGCTGTAGTGAAGCATCAGACTTAACTACAGATTGTAGATGTTCAGTGTGGGTCTCGGAAGATGATCTCATTCCGGTAGGTAGCTCAGGACAGAATAGACATGGGAGTTAAAAAAAACACAATCCTCAGAAGTAAGTCACATATGCTGACTTAACTTCATATTAATTGACAACGCCCCATACCGGATCAGGCCAACCATAGATATCGAGGTTTAAACTCTTAAACACTACTTTTTTTAATGCCTTGCATCCGCCCATTCTAGCGCCGAGTACAGGGATTTGTTACATCAGGGTGTCGCTGTTGGTAAGTCTGTAACCATTGGCATCCTTGCTGTAAGAGTTGAGGGAGGGTTCCAGTTTGCCAGATCCGAATGGCGTCATCTTTGCCCACTGTCATCAAAGACTTGCCATCCGCTGCAAATTGCAGACTATACACGGCCCCTTGATGTCCCATCAATTCTGCTAATTGTTGCCCTTTAGAGGTCCAAATTTTGACAATCCCATCTTGCCCAGCCGTTGCCAGACGCTGTCCATCGGCACTGAGCACCAAGCGAAGAATATCGTTGGGATGACTCTGAAATTGCTGCTGCAGCTGGCCTTTACCCGACCAAAATTTAACAGAACCATCTTTCCCCACCGTCACAATCTGCTTGCCATCAGGGCTAAAGCGGACATCACTAAGCCACCCTTGCTGGGCATCAAATTGCCTCAGCTTTTTACCAGAAGGTGTCCAGACCTTGACTTGCCCTTCTCTACCAGCCGTCACCAGTCGCTTGCCATCAGGGCTAAATCGGATCGCCCATAGGGGCTGGGTAGAGGCTTCAAATTGTTGATGGTCTTGGGACTGAAAATCCCATAGATGGACGGTCCCATCATTGGCCGCCGCCGCTAGCATCTCACCCTTGGGAGCATAGCTGAGGGAATACACTCCTTTTTTATCAACGAGATGGTCCTCTAATTTACGGCCCTGTAAATCCCACATGCGGACATAGCCATCTTCACCCGCTGTCGCTAACCGCTTTTGATCAGGACTGAACACAACATCGTTGCCTTTATTGTGGGCTTGTTTTTCCCACAACAAGGTTCCATTTTTCTGCCACAGCCGCAACATGCCATCCTTGCCCGTTGTCGCCACGGTGTCTTGTTGGGGGTGCAGCGCGATACTCCAAATACTCTTATGCTGGCCTGCCCATTGTTGCTGGCCAGCTAGGTTCCATAAGTGGAGGCTGCCATTTCTGCCTGTGGTCAGCAGACTTTGACCATCTGGGCTAAAGCTAGCGCTACTCACCAATCCAGAATGTCCTTTTAGCTCTGCCAATTTTCTCCCAGCAAAGTCCCAAACTCGAATCGTACTATCTTCCCCTAGGGTCACCAATTTTTGTCCTGTGGGGCTGGCATCAATCAGATATAGAGACGTTTGACTGCCTCGCCAGACATTCAAAGGTTGGGTACTAGACGCACTCCACAGACGAATCAGGCCATCGGTGCCGACCATAGCAAACCGTTGATTTTGCTGGCTTGAAGAAGAGGTCCCAGGCGCTGTATCGGGGAGAAAGCTCACACTGTTTAACTTGAGGTTGGGATTGATTCGGCTTTTCCATTCCCTCAGTTTCTGTCCCGATAGCGTCCAAGCCTGCATCGTACCGTCTGTCCCAACGGTCACCACGGTCTGTCCATCGGGATTAAAACTCAAACTACTCACAGAGCCATTATTGGCCGTGAACTGAGCCAACTGCTGACCAGCTTGACTCCAGATATAAACCCGACCATCGGTAGCAGCGGTAGCAAATTGGTCACGATTAGGGCTAAACCGAATACTTCTAAGTCTGCCAATCTTCTGTTGGGCTGTTGACTTGAGGTCACCTTCAGCATCCCAAAACTGGAGCTGTCCCACCGGAGTGATGGTCAAAACCTGGTCATTTTTGAGGAATGCTGCAAACCGGATGCCTTTAGGATTGGCTTGAAACGCTTGTAGCTGCTCACCCGTTGGGGACCAAATTCGGACATAGCCATCTTTTCCTGCGGTAATCAGTTGATCGCCGCCAGGACTAAAGGAACCACTATAAATGCGTCCCTTATGCCCCTGCCAGGTATTCGTTTCATACATATTGTCCAGAATGCTCTGGAGGACAAACAGGGGTTTGACGGTGGGATAGTCTTGCAGCTGGCGTTTAGTAGGGACTAAGTCTTGCAGTTTTTGGCCTAGCTCAATCGCGGACTGCAGGGCCTGTAGCTGATTCGTGGGGAATTGCCGGAGAGTAATCACCCCTTCCTGTTCCAAGGACAGACTTTGCTGAGATTCTTGCAGATCTCGCCCCGTACGAATGCCAACTGCAATCGCCAAAACGGAGATACCGGAGACCAATGCCAAGGCTGCGATCGCAACTCTGACAATTCGACGGGCCTTGCCATGGGCCTCCGTCAAAATATGGTTGGCCTCTTCCATAGCTTTCTTGGACTGGCGCTCGGTGGCGAGGCTGACTTCGACTTCTTGCTTGTCAGCGTTCTGACTCGCGCTTAAAAACTGATAGTCCTGGTCACTTAAGCTTTTGGTATTGGACCAGGCCAAAGCCTCCCGTAAGGCTTGACCTCGAAGAAGCCGGGACATATCTTGTCCGTCAGACTGCAACCAAGACTGCATCACATCGGCATAGGGCCGCAATTGCGCCAATTGCTGCTCGACCCAAGTCAGATCAAAGATTTTTGCATAAATGCGATTGTGAATATAAAGCTGCCCTTGTTGCTGAATCACCAAGCCCGACAACAGGAGCTCCATTTGTTCAGAACTATTGTCTGTGGGGGTACCCACTTGCCAATCGGGTTGGTCTAGCAGCTTCTGATAACTGCCGAGCAGCCGTCCCGCTCGCTTTTCATTTTGCAGCAGGCGATTGCGAATGGTGCGGAGGTGCTCTGGTTCATCTTGGGCCTCCCAACTATGGAGAATTTGCAATTGAACCAAATCGGTCACAACCTGCGCTTCATCGCCTGGGGGAATAGCAGAACCCGTGGTCAGGAGCTTACACAGCTTTTGGGTCAAAAAAGGTTGCCCATTCGTCCAATCTAAAACGGCCTGTACTAGCTGTTCTGGGTGTTGGGACACATCACTCAGTCCTACCGTCAGCGGCCGAGCTGCTGCGGATTGAAACCCACGGAGGTGAATCGCTCGGCCAATATTAAAAGGCGTACGCTGCTGGTCTTGAATTAGTTGAGAGGGGGTAGCGACGCCGAACAGAGCAAAGGTGAGGCGCTTAAAGTCATCGCGATCGACCCGACTGTTGTAATGGGCGCGCAGCAGGGCAAAGAAATCATCGGCAGAAAAGCTGAGGCTGAGCAGGCTATCAACTTCATCAATAAAGATCACCATGTTCTGGGGGACATGGACAAACAGCACCTGTTCAATAAAGTCCGTCAGGCGTTGGGCGGGGGATAACAGGGTGCGATCTCGCCACCAAGACCGCAAATGAAACTTGTCCCCCAGCTTAAATTCGCTGACCAATGCCCCAATCAGACTGGCATACCACTGCTCTGCGGTAATATTCTGGCTGCCAATTTTAGTGACATCAATGGAGGCGCAGGCAAACCCTTCCACGGTCAAGCGCTTCATGGTATGCACACGCAAACTGGATTTGCCCATCTGACGAGCTGTGAGTACGTAGCAAAATTCCCCTGCTTTTAGGGCTTGATACAAATCACGATCGGCTTGGCGGACGACATAGGTCCGGGCATCAACGGGTAAACTTCCCCCCACTTGATAGGGATTGATCGGCGACGTATCAGTCGTCCAGTCTGAGACAGAGGTATCCATAGGCAAACCATAACCAGCGATGGGCAGTCCCTAGGGGAAGCACCCATAGTCACAAAATATCACCCTCATTCCCTGGCCCCTTGCTCTGCCGCCACCGTTGCAAAATATTGACGATAGAGATCGCAACGGGGTTGCGCCCCATTCCCAACCAGTTGAATGAGACCTAAACTGTGCAGCTTAAACAACACAGAGGGTTCTAGAGAGATAGCCTGTTCAGCCGTAACAGCGGCAATAAAGGATTTTGCCAATTGTTGATGCTGTTGCAAATTCCACCAATGGCCCCTTAGATGATCGCGGAATAGTCCTGCTTCCGTCGGAGCTGTTTCCAGCAGTTGGTCTAAACTCATATCTCCCTTGGCAACGTGATACAGGGCCAGTCGGATCAGATAGGGATGGCCACCTATGAGGGTTTGAAGCTGGGTAATCTGAGCTTCATCCCAATCCAAGTGATGTAGCTCTGCCAGTTGGCTAATTTGCGCTAAAGAGAATTCTGGTAAATCAATGGGTAAGCCGACATTAAAGGGGGACTGATTGGTGTTGAGGGGAATATAGACCTCAGTTGCATGAACGACGATAAGCCGCAATTTCTGCCAGATTTCTTGGTTTTTGGCTTCTTCATGCCAAGCCCGCAGCAAACCAAAAAAGTCGCTGGCAATCTCAGGATATTCAAACACTCGATCCACTTCATCGAGGGCCAAGGTCAAGGGGCCATCTAAATCAGGCAGAATATACTCTTCGAAATAAGCGGTGCAATTGTATTTACTGCCAAAAATGTCGTCCCAAGTTTCAGAAATTCGATTGGGCAAACGCAATCTGCGACTGACACTCGCACAGAGCCACTGCAAGAGCTTGTCCAGATCCGTAAATACCTTGCCATCCGCCAATTGCAAATTTAACGACACCGTATTCAACCCTTGGCTGGAGGCTTCATGGAGAATTCTAGCCATAAGTGAAGTTTTACCCATTTGCCGAGGAGCTTTGATGCGAATTAACGACCCAGGTTGCACTACAGTTTCCGCACAGCGGATTTCAATGGGGGGACGCTCAATATAAAACGCCGATGCTACATTCACCTGTCCTTCTGGCAATTCTGGCTCAGCGACGGGTAATGGGGGCGCATCGGATTTTTGCTTGGGTGGCGGCACCGTGGGGAATGAACCCGAACTCACTTGTTCAGCGGTTCGAGTCACTGAAGCACTGGCATCCAAGGTTGCCAAAATGTCTTGGACCAGGTTGGGCGTATCGCTGGCCGATCGCCAAATGCGCTGCTGCAGCCGATGCAAATATCCTCGTAATTCGTAATTCAAGGAACCATCCATCGGCAAATCAACCCGAATGGGCACAATTTGAGGTCGCTGTTCCGAACGACTCTGATGCAATGCTTTGACCGCTCGCACTTCCTGCAGCATCAACTCGCTATGGGCCGAGGCCCGAGACAAGAGCAAGACATAAAAGTCACAAGCCTTGAGAGCGTGATCAATATGCTGCGCCCAATTCTCTTTTAGCTCCAGGCTCTGGGTAGACATAAACGGCTGATAGCCTGCCCCTTTAACCGCTTCAAATAAGTCCTTAGCAACCTGCAGCTCGGGTTCCCGATTCAACGCACTAATAAAAACCTGGCTAGTCACTTCCGCCAACGGTTGAGTCGCACTTTCCGGATCAGCGGCAAGGGAATCTGATCCTAAGGAGCCCTTGGGGAAATCAGCCGGACGAGCCACTTGCGGGGTGGTTTGATAGCTACGTTCTACAGTGGGGTCAGCATCGCCAGCCCAAAAGTTTTGTACGGGCGATCGCAAGATTTTGCCAACTTTTTGGAACCATCCTGACGAGGGTTGGGCTTGGAGTTCTTTTAAGACCTCTTCTGCAGATTGATACCGATATTGAAAGTGGTAGCGGACCATTTGCTGTAGCACATCCGCAAGGGCTGGGCTAACAGACACTTCTTCCTGCCAGTCAATCTCGCCCTGGGCTGTTTGGGTAAATTGGGTCGGGTTTTTACCAATAAAGGCCTCAATCCCAATCATGCCTAAAGCATAAAGATCGCTATTCGCTCGGGGACGGCCCTGGGCCTGTTCAGGAGCCATATAGCCAGGGGTGCCAATGGCAATCGTTCCCCCAACCGGTAAGGGTTGATGGGGATCACTACTCAGTTCTTTACGCAGCTGCTTGACGGCACCAAAGTCGATCAGGACCAGCCGACCATCCTGCTGCCGACGAATAATATTTTCTGGCTTGATATCGCGGTGAATGACATTGAATTGGTTAATGAAGGCCAGAATCGACAAAATATCCTGCAGGAGTTGAGTGACCTGTTCTTCTGACCATTGACAGCCCTGGGGTAATTCTTTGCGCAGTAAGTGACCGGGGATATATTCCTGAACGAGATAAAACTCTTGTTTTTCCTCAAAATAGGCTAATAAACGAGTAATCTGATCATGACTTCCTAATTTCTCCAGCATGACGGCTTCCCGCTCAAATAGAGACCGTGCTTTCGGTAAAAACTCAGGATCTCGTTTCGCCGGCTTGAGATGCTTGACCACACATTGGGGGCGATCGGGACGATGAATATCCACAGCCAGATAAGTCTGACCAAAACTACCGCCGCCTAAGGTTTCCTGAACTTGATATCGTCCACCGAGGGTTCGACCGAGCATACTCTGTAATGCTTATGTGAGAGGTGTACTGTCTTTTCTCAACCACTACAGACCATCAACACAGTTGATCAGGGATCTGTACTAGACCTATTGTCACGCGTTTGGCGAGCAAAGAGGAGGTTGGATTGTCGGCAAATACCAAAACCCAACCGTATCCTAACTGCTTGAGGATACGGTTGTAGTGATTTTGACATCGGCTTGATTAAGACTCTCAGTAGGAGGCCAGATCCTGCAGGTCTTTTAGGGACGCCGCATCATCGGTCTAACGGTTTTGATTCTGCGAAATTGACGCTTTTGGGTCGGGGAACGACGCAGGGTAGGACGAATGCGCCGCCCCGTTGACTTCATCCGCCGCCGATTCGTTTTAAGGCGCTTCCCTAAAGATTTCATGGGGCGACGATTGAACTTGATTTTTTTACGAAGTATTTTGAGGCGACGAGCACTGGGCTGAACGCGCTTGGACTTTACCTTACCCGTCGAGTTCCTGGCTTGAGGCGATACCGTTTCTTTTGCAAGGACTTATTGTTCTGAAGTCTAGTCTTGCGAACTAAGCCTTTTGGCTGTTTGGAGGGAGATTTAATGGCTTTAGTGGGAACCAATACCTTGGGACCCGCAGGGATTGCTTCTGGAACTGCGGGTAATCCTTCCTCAACAGGTTCGGCTAAACCAGGGTCTGGATGTTCACCAAAGTCATCATCGGGTGGGAATGCATTGTCATTCCCAGAAGCCCCGATCCCAATGAGGGGGCCTTCAGTACCGATATTGATATTGACATTGATGGCAGGACCGCTAGAGTCTTGCGTCTCTTCTACCAAGGCTGTGTCATCTGCGTTAGCAAATTCATCTTCTGCAAGGGAATCAACTGCCACAGGGGAACAAAGTTCAGTAGGTTCTAGGCCTTCTTGAGCATCCTCACCAGTTGCTTCAACTTTGGTTTCCTTACTTTCGCTCATCGTGGGCAGACAATCTTCTGTGAGCAATTCTTCAGTTAACTCAGATGGTTCAGTTCCCAAAGAGATAGGAATGTCTTCTGTTGGGGTGGGATTAGCCTCGGAGGCGAGACTAGCGAGGGGATTCATCCCAACCACCAGGCAAGCCATTAGAAATACTTGCAGTTTGTTAGGTGCAGGATGAGCAGAGCCAGCCGTTTGTTTCAGCATCATTACAGTTCCTTGTAGTCGTCAGCGTTGAGAAGAATTAGCTTGTACTGTTCTCTTAGGACCAACACGGTTGGTTTATGCACGCTGCTGAACATTGGGATACATGCAACCTCGGACTGCACTGCTGGCAATCTTTTCCACCTTTCTGCAACTTGAGACCGATCATGTCCAAACTTGGGCCAGTGATTCAAAGCTGCGTCGCAGTATGCAGATCCACCTTGAGCAATCTCAGAAAGCCGATCTGTCGGCGAAGTTTTGGTCCCTGTACTGGCATAAGCTGTGGCGAGCGGAATTTCAGCCCGACTCGCAGCAGGTTTCGGCAGGCCATTTATCGGCTTATTTACAGGAAACTTGTTATTGGACCGCCCAGAAAACGGCGACTCGGTTTAGCAGCAGCCGCTATGGGGTGAGTGACTATTTTCAAATCGCCATGGCGCAGGTGGACAAGATCCTCAAGGGCTTCAATTCCGATCAAGGCTTTAATCTGCAAAATTATGCCAGCGCCACCTTCGCCAGCTTAATGCGGGAAACGCTACGGCAACGCCGCGAAATTGATATTTGCAGTGATTGGGCTTTGCTACGAAAGCTAAGTCAGAAGCGGCTGGTCGAAGCCTTGAAAAATAATGGTTTGCCTCAAGAAACGATTGATAGTTATGTTTTAGCCTGGACTAGCTTTAAGGCAATTTATGTTCCTGAACAGGCGACGGGGACTCAGAAATTGGAGAAACCAGGGGCTGCGGTTTGGGTTGCGATCGCAACTCAATACAACCAAGAACGCACCACACAATTACCCCCGAATACTGCTGCCATCACGGTTGAGGATCTCGAAGCCATCCTAATGACCTGTACCAAAGCAGCCAGAGCCTACCTCTACCCATCCCAAATTTCCATCAATACACCCAGACCGGGACAAGACGCGGGAGAATTCCTGGATCAATTGCCCAATACAGAACAGACATCCTTACTAGAAGAGATGATCGCCACAGAAACGATACAAACAAGACAAAACCAGCACCAGCAAATCGGCAAGGTCTTAACAGCAGCCATTCAGGACTTGGATCAGCCGTCTCAATCACTTTTGCAGCTCTATTACTCCCAAGCCTATACCCAACAGCAAATTGCCGAGAAATTAGAGATGAAGCAATACACCATTTCCCGGCGATTAACCAAGCTCCGCAAGACACTGTTGACAGCTTTAGCCACCTGGAGCCAAGATACTCTGCATATTTCACCCGACTCGGACGTACTCAAAGCTATGAGTTCTTCCCTGGAAGAATGGCTGACGGGACACTACGGTGAACCTGCCCCCACTGCCCCTGCATTAGAGTGATGATCATGACGTCTGATTTAGCCTTATTTGACTCTACTTATTTAGAAATTGATGCCGCGATTCAATCGCGATGTTGGCAACAGAGCCTAGGGGCAGCGCCCAATCGCTGGCAGACCTACTTGCATTTGATCTGTTTGGAAACGGTGCTGCCTTGGTTGCGGGAAGATCATAATTTACGGTCAATCTCGGCCCTGAAGTTACCTTCCTTGCAGAGTATTTGGGCAGTAGTAGCGGGAACCCCTATTCAAGTCGGCTCGCAGAAACTGGTGTTGATTCCCACGGAAAGTATCGATTTAGATGAACTGCGGGTTCCCCAAGAATGGGTGGATATTCCCGACTGGATAGCAGATTACTATGTGGCAGTGCAGGTCAATCTGGATGAGGGCTGGGTGAGATTAGGGGGATTTACCAAACACTTACAGCTCAAAGGACAGGGGCAATACGATTGGCGCGATCGCACCTACTCTCTCAACGATACTGATCTCACCCCAGATCTGAATGTGCTCTGGTTAACTCAGCAATTCAATCCCCAAGAGGTCACTCAAGCAGCAGTTAATCCGTTGCCAGCACTCTCCAAGGTACAAGCTGATCAACTTATTCAACGGCTCGGCAATGCAGATATCGTTACTCCTCGCCTATCCATTCCTTTTGAACAATGGGGCAGCTTAATAGATCACGGTGGTTGGCGACAGCACTTAGCGGCACAACGATGCGGCATCACTGAACAGCTTTCAGTGGGGCAATGGCTGCAAACGGGGATGACAAATCTGGCGCAACAGATGGGCTGGCAATCTATTACGTTACAACCCCAACTCTCTGCTGCCCGAGGCGATCAACCCTCAACACCAATTGCAGCGATTGCGCGACAGTTACAGATTGAGGGTCAGCCCTATGAGTTGAATATCTATGCAGTGGAAACTGATTCAGCGTGGCGGTTTGAACTTCGACCTGTAACTCCTGGTGCCATGATTCCAGCCGGTTTTGTGCTGCGATTACTAACGGAAGACCTTGAATCTTTTGAGGGGAATGAGGATCAAGCCTCTGAGTCCGTAGATCGGCTCTATATTGATGTCGCTTTGGAGTCTGGGGAAGGTCTAGTTTGGATAACAGAACCACAATCAGACCTGTATGACCAAGAAATTCTAAGGTTTTAGACGATGTAGCTTATTCACATAATTGAATAAGCTACATCGTCTAAAATATTCATGCAAATTGAATACTTCACTCGGGCACGTTAAGAGTACAGGCTGGTACAACCTTCCTACATTTTGTGCCGAAGGTAGAGTCCTGTGCAGACTTGAATGAGTCATCCAACGCCTAATATTTTGCGGTACTTCGACCATCCTATGACTTCCCCCTCACTTACCGATATTGAATCCGCTGATGTGGACAAGGTTGATGCTGCACTTCAATCGATAACATCTAGCCGTTTAGATGAAGCAGAAACTCTGTTGCTAGGCGTTATTGCCAATACACCATCAGACTATGCCAACACTGAAGAGACTGGTGATGTCATCTCCATTAAGTTCTGGGACGAGACTACCTTTATTCACTATGTCACCTGGGAAAAACATCACGGGCGCGCAAATAAGACTATCAAATGGCTGAGTAACGCTTATCCCCGTGCCTACTTCCATATGGGATTTCTCTGCGTAAAGCATCAACAATTCGACAAAGCCATCGAGTACCTTGAGAAAGGCCAAGCACTCGAACCCAAAAATCCCAAATTCTCCTGTGAAAAGGCAAAAGCCTTGGTGAGTGAAGGTCGCAAAGAAGAAGCACTCGCCCTTTATGGGCAAATCACGGAAATCAGTGCATACGTTAGCGCCCATGATTTAGCCATCGCTCTGCGTGGTCGTGGGTTTGTGTTGATTGAAATGGGTGATCTCGATAATGCAGAATTGGCATTTCAGTCTTCACTCAAGATTGAGTCAGACAATGAAGTCGCACTGAATGAATTAAGCTACATTAACCACTTACGCCAAGGCGGTGCTGCAAGCTCTACGGAAACCATACTATCCACTAGCCTCGATCTATCAAACTGTAGGGTATGTGGTCAGCCGTTCGATGAAGGCGTCGTTGTCTCATTCAAAGGATCACCCGTTAGCATTTGCCAGCAGTGCCAACAACATCTGACAAAAAAATGGTGGCAATTCTGGAAGTAAGATATAAACCTCAACCTCAAACTATGAATGTTGTCGAGACTCTTCAGAGGTTACTAGAGCGCCAGAAAACTGAAAGGGATATTGGCGAATTCGACGTTGAGCTTGTCTCACTCGGTCATTGGACAAGCGATATAGACTATGTCACCACGGAGCAAGAGCTATGTTTGGTACTGGGTCAGCCTATTTATAGTGGTTTAAGATCTGAACAAGAGACAGATCTTAGCCCTCAAAAATACTTCTTTGAATACCAGAGCGCATTGCGATATGTGTGGTGGGAACATGGCGATCTTGAAGTCTTGCTGATGATCACTGGGCATGATGCAAATACATTACAACTGATTCGCATCGCCATATCCAGTATTTCTCTATCAAACTCTATCGAGTGACAAAATATCTCTGAGGCGAACCTAGAAACGTAGTGAATAGGTCTCATTCCTGAATATTGCCAACCTCAAAAAAATCCTCTTTCACTGAGATTATTTCCATCTGATTACCCATTAAGACAGAAGCCAAGATCGAGGCTAGCTTGAGTCACTATTAGTAATTAAAATTCCGTGCATCTCCTACAGAACTTTTTTGGAACCATTCTTCCATTGAATACTTAAATTCATGAGGGATAATGAGCCTACCATCGCCTGGATGAAGAACTAGAAATGGCTCCAGATCCTTTAACACACGAATAATCGGTAAAAAGTCTTCCAAATATGCTCGTTTTACCGTGATGCACGATACCGGATCATTGCATATTTTATAGGTCAAAATTCGACCATCAATATTATCCGGCTGATACCAATAATTAATCCATGCCAAGGGTGGAGTTGTTCCCTCAGCATGATTATGGCTAAATCCTGATGCGGCACAGAGAAGTTCAACGATATGGGAGCGACTGCCAAATGGCAATACTACCTCCTCATTTAATTCTGATATTCTCTGACTGGAAGGAATGTTCAAGAAGCTATTAGCCACTCTATAAAGGGAAAGACTTACACCCATAATTTAGTCATCACAAATCAGCTCTCCCCTGGCCCAAAAAGATTGCACCTTTTGCCACTCTCGTGTCGATTGAGGACCAAGATACTGCTCAATCTTTTCAGATTTGCCTATGTCAACTACATTAGTATTTTGCAAATCCTCTAGCAAACCAACAGTTACTGCTTCTTGGACCTCGGCATCCCCGTCATCACACCACGTTTCAATAACTCTACAAACCTTTACCAATTCTGCGGTTGAACCACTCGCTATTAATTTGGTTATGTGCCTCGCCAAATCACTGAGTATGAGATAGATCGGTAGTGATTCTTTTTCGTCATCCCATTTTGCTAAAAACTCATTCCAAACGGGTCCAAAGGTTGGGGTCGCCTTAAGCATCGGGGTCATCATCTCAATTCGTGTAATCACCTCCCAAATCTCCTAGACACGTTTAACTAGCCTGCTGTAAACCTGCCTGCCAAGGCAATGGTAACTGCTTCAAACTCAACCCTTCCTCAAAAATCTGCTGAATCGGATACATCTGTCCATCCATCGTCATAAACTGATGTTCCGCCGTCGCTTGAATCGTCGAGCCATCTTCCAGGGCATATTCAAACACCTCCTGCTGGCCGCGATGGTGCCATTGAGCAATCGGTTGCGTATACAGATGTCCTCGCTCATCAATCGAAAAGACTTGACATTCAATTTGCTCCTGTACCACCTGGCCAATGGGCAGCCAACCATACTCCAACGTCAACACAGGCGTGTCATAGCTCAGACAATATTCAGCAAACAACACCATTTGCTCGAACAAATCTTCAGAGATTTTTTTGTCAACACCCTTCTTGAAAGCCCCTTCAATGAAGATCTCCCGATGTTTCTCCATCTCCGCCACTTTCTTTTTACCCATCGCCCGTCGCAACAGGTCAGCTTCTCCCAGAGAGTAGCCCGCCATATCCTGAGCAATCTTCATGATCTGCTCCTGATAGACCATAATGCCATAGGTCTCTTCTAGGATCGGCTTGATCAATTCATGGGGATAATCAATCTTTTCCCGCCCATGTTTACGGTTAATAAATTTGGGAATCAGCCCCGCATCCAAAGGACCCGGTCGATAGAGAGCCAGAATCGAAGAAATATCCTCTAAGTTAGACGGCTTGAGATCTTTGACGACCTGGCGCATCCCCGAAGACTCTAACTGAAAAATTCCTTCCAATTCTCCCCGTGCTAACAGTTGAAATGCTTCTGGGTCATTCATGGGTACCCGATCGATGTCTAGATCGAGCTGCCGATTCTTCTTGAGCAAGTCGGTTGTTTTCTGGATCATCGTCAGGTTTTTGAGGCCCAAGAAGTCCATTTTTAGCAGGCCCAAAGATTCCAAATCTTCCATGAAATACTGGGTAATCACCGCGCCCTCGTTATTACGCTGCAGGGGCACCAGTTGATCCAAGGGTTCTGAGGCAATTACAACGCCCGCTGCATGGACCCCAAAGGTTTTGTTGGTGCCCTCAATCCGAATCGCCATATCCAGCCAGCGGCGCACAATCTGATCCTTGTCGTATCTTTCCTTAAACTCCGGGGCTGGCGTTTCGTCTGAAATCATTACCTTCAGCTTTGCCGGTTTTCCTCGGGCCACCGGAATCAGCTTCGCCATCCGATCGGCATCCCCATAAGGAATATCCAGCACTCGGGCCACGTCTTTGAGTACTGCTTTGGAAGTCATGCGGTTAAAGGTGATAATTTGCGCCACCCGATCTTCGCCATACTTGCGGGTAACGTAGTCAATCATTTCTTCCCGTTTTTCGATGCAGAAATCCGTATCAACGTCAGGCATCGACTTCCGTTCTGGATTCAGAAATCGCTCAAATAGCAGGCCATGATGAACGGGATCGATATTCGTAATCCCTAAGGCATAGGCCACCAGAGAACCTGCAGCACTGCCTCGCCCTGGTCCCACAGGAATATTATGGTCGCGGGCATATTTGATGTAATCCCACACCACCAAGAAATAAGTAGAAAAGCCCATCTGCTGGAGCATCTCTAGCTCGTATTCCAAACGTTCCTTATAGACATCCGTCACCTCTGGGCGGGCTTTGCATTCGCACCGCTCCAATAGGCCATCCCAGGTCACCTCTTCCAGGTAAGTTTCAGCAGTATAGCCTTCCGGTACTTCGTAGTCAGGACTTTGGGGGTCGCGGAAGATATCGTAGGTTTCGACCTTTTCAGCTACTTCTAGGGTGGTTGCGATCGCAGTGGCAATCACGTCATCCTCTAAGTGGTCCCGAAACATCAAAGCCATCTCGTCAGCAGTTTTCAGATACTCAGTACCGCTATAGCGAAGACGCTTGTCTTCTGTAATGAGCTTGCCCGTCTGGATACAAAGGAGGGCATCATGGGACTCCACGTCATAGCAAGAGATAAAGTGGGAGTCATTAGTGGCAATTACCTTAATATCCAGTTCCTGGGCAATGCGCACCAGCTCCACATTCACCACCCGATCTTCCTGGGAACCGTGGTCTTGAATTTCTAGGTAATAGTCATCCCCAAACAGCGCTTTGTACCATTTGGCAATCCGTCGAGCGATATCCGGCTTTTCCTTCATAATCGCCTGGGGAATCTCGCCCCCTAGGCAGGCACTGGTGACAATCAGCCCTTCATGGTGCTCTTCCAGCAGGTCTTTATTAATACAGGGTCGAGAAAAAATGCCGCGCCCTTGGACGCCATTCAGGCTAGAAATCGTGGTGAGTTTAACCAGATTTTGGTAGCCTGTCTTGTTCTTCGCCAACACCACCTGGTGATAGCGAGGCCGCCGCTCCTGCTTAGTGATATCCCCATTGATCACGTACATTTCGTTGCCGACAATGGGCTTAATCCCCTGCTTCTTGCAGGTTTTGATCAAGCCAATCGCCCCATACATCACCCCATGATCCGTCAAGGCAATGGCGGGCATATTGAGTTCAACGGCGCGAGATACCAAATCCGGCAGCTGACTGGCCCCATCCAAAAGACTATAGTCACTGTGAATATGCAAACCCACAAAAGACATTGGCCACTTTCCTGCTAAACCTGGCTATAGGGTAACGGATTGCGATCGCAACGACTACAGTCCCGACATTATTTGTGATTGCCCACTGCATAGGGATTTCTCGACCGCCTGCAGCAGCTGACCCGGAGTTGGGTAAAATAGAGTTTATATAAATAAATTAAGATTGCACTTTTATAAAAGCTAATCCATAGGGGTCCTGCCTCTGTTAAGATTTGTTTAAACTGTCTTCTCCGTATCCCGACGTAGCATGAATCTGAAAGCTACAGTCTCACCGACCGACCTCGAACTGCCCACTTGGCTACAGGAATGTATGCTGGAGGTCGATGGTGCTGAAGACAGAGATGGTGTTGCAGAACAAAACCTGATTTGTCGCGCTTTTAACTTTGGTTACCAGCTCCATGAAGGCCAGCATCGAGCTTCGGGAGAACCCTATATCGCTCATCCGGTCTCTGTTGCCGAGCTCCTAAGAGATCTAGGCGGTAGCGCAGCCATGATTGCTGCAGGCTTCCTCCACGATGTCGTTGAAGACACAGACGTCACCCCAGAAACCATCGAATCTGAGTTTGGACTAGAAGTCCGACAGCTAGTTGAAGGCGTTACGAAACTCTCTAAATTTAATTTTTCGACCAAAACCGAGCGGGAAGCCGAAAACTTTCGCCGCATGTTCTTGGCCATGGCCCAAGACATTCGCGTGATTGTAGTTAAACTAGCCGACCGTCTCCACAATATGCGGACCCTAGAGCATCTGCCCCCCGTTAAGCAGAAACGTATCGCTCAGGAAACGCGAGATGTATTTGCTCCCCTGGCCAATCGCCTCGGAATCTGGCGCTTCAAATGGGAATTAGAAGATCTAGCCTTTAAGTATCTTGAGCCCGACACCTATCGCAGAATGCAGCAGCTGGTTGCTGATAAGCGAGTCGATCGCGAGGAACATATTGAGCAAGCGATCACCATTTTGCATGATCGGCTTGAACCCATTTGCTCCCACCACCTAGACATTTCTGGCCGCCCTAAACATCTGTTTAGTATTAGCCAGAAAATGGAGCGGCAACAAAAGGAATTTCATGAAATTTATGATGTCGCCGCCGTGCGAGTCATCGTCAAAACGAACGAAGAATGTTATCGTGCCCTAGCCGTTGTCCATGATTGTTTTCGTCCTATCCCTGGACGATTTAAAGACTATATTGGCTTACCGAAACCCAACCGCTACCAGTCTCTCCATACTGTCGTCATTGGCTTAGGGGGACGGCCCCTGGAAGTGCAAATCCGCACCGAAGCAATGCACCATATTGCGGAGTATGGAATTGCCGCCCATTGGAAATACAAAGAGTCATCCAATCAGCTCGGTAAAGCCTCTTGGAGTCCTGATGACGAAAAGTTTACCTGGCTGCGTCAATTATTAGAATGGCAAAGCGATCTCAAAGACGCCCAAGAATATCTAGACAGCGTCAAAGACAACTTATTTGACAGCGAAGTTTATGTTTTTACCCCAAAAGGCGATCTGATTGATCTCACCCAAGGGGCAACCCCCGTGGATTTCGCCTATCGGATTCATACCGAAGTCGGTAACCACTGCTTTGGAGCTCGTGTCAATGGACGCATGGTCACCCTCGACACCCCCCTCGATAATGGCGACATTGTCGAAATCATGACCCAAAATAGTGCCCATCCCAGCTTGGATTGGCTCAATTTTGCTGCTAGCAATGCTGCCCGCAACCGAATTCGGCAATGGTATAAACGCTCCCACCGAGAAGAAAATATCCTCCGCGGCCGAGAGATGCTGGAAAAAGCGCTGGGGAAGAAAGGTTTCGATGCCTTACTCAAATCTGAGCCGATGCTGACGGTTGCCAATCGATGCAACTACCAAACCCCTGAAGATTTGCTGGCTGCCCTAGGCTACGGTGAAGTGACCCTCAATTCTGTCACCAATCGGCTGCGAGAAACCATTCGGAGCCAGCAAGCCGAGGCCGAACCAGCGACCTCAGATCTAACAGACGTTAATTTACCCACTCAAGCCAGCCCCAGACCACTCCCCAGCTCCGGGGACTCTCCAATTACGGGAGTTGAAGGATTGGTCTACCATATGGCCGGTTGCTGTCATCCCGTTCCCGGTGAGCCCATTATTGGGGCGGTCACCCTCAGTAATCGAGGGATTTCTATTCACCGCCAAGGCTGCAAAAATGTCGGCAATATTCCAGGAGATCGGCTGATTCCCGTCAGTTGGAACCCGGCCCACCCCTCCCAACAAAGCCGCCGCTATACCTATCCCATTGAAGTTCAAATCGAAGTCATCGATCGGGTTGGTATTCTCAAAGATATTTTGACCCGTCTGACCGATAGCAGAGTCAATGTCTATAACGCCCAAGTCAAAACCTTCCCAGGGCAAACTGCGGTGATTAATCTGGGGCTACACATCGAACATTGCAATCAATTAGACCAAATTTGCGCCCAAATCCGAAAAATGAGTGATGTTCTCAAACTAAGACGTCTCAGCCAGGTTGAAGACTGAAATACAGCCATGTACGCCTCCATAATCCATGGGGTGGCGAAATCAGCAGTACCATAGGTTATGATGGAGCGAAAATCGTTAATTTTTACTAAACCTTTGCTGAGTCACCTCACTAAGATTTTAGTAAGCATTAGTGCTTAGCCAGACTATGCTAGCCTACTGAAAATGTGGGTATGGCCTGTTGATAACCGCTAAGTTGTGTGGACCTTAAATCAGGTTCTGTGGTCGGGGGGTTTATAAAAATGCAATTTATCACTCCTAATTTCGAGAAAATCTAAATGATTGGACAACCAGAATTCGTTGAAAACCCTGAGAATCGTTGCCCCGTTATTTTATTGGTGGATACCTCTAGCTCCATGAGCGGTGCCCCCATGGATGCTTTGAATAGTGGCTTAGATGCTTTCAAAGAAGCGGTCATTCAGGATGAGCAAGCCGCATTGCGGGTTGACGTCGCCATTGTCAGTTTTGGACCTGTAGAACTTGTTCAAGATTTTGTGACCATTGACCAATTTGTACCGCTACAACTGGAAGCTCACGGTCTAACGCCTATGGGTGAGGCTCTAAGTTATGCCTTGGATTTACTAGAAAATCGCAAAGCCACCTATCGCAACAATGGCATTCAATATTATCGACCTTGGGTTTTCTTGATTACTGACGGTGCCCCCAATCCTGACTCTCCTTGGCAGCAAGCTTCTGAACGCCTTAAGAGCGCTGAAGCCCAGCGAAAGTTATCTTTCTTTGCCGTGGGTGTCCAGGGTGCAGATATGGCCATCTTGAACCAAATTTCGCCTCCTGAGCGCCCACCCTTAATGCTAAACGGGCTAGATTTTCGGTCCATGTTTCTCTGGTTAAGTGACTCTATGGTGCGTGTGTCTAGCAGCACCGTAGGCGGAGATATGGTTGCTTTACCCCCCGTTGGTTGGGGACAAATCGCAACTTAAACATCAGAGACGGAGACTTGTGAGGGCGTCAGACTTTGATGTTTGGTGCATCTCCAGCTTCCGCATCCTACCTATCATTATTTTTCGCACCCAAAAGGAGAGGTTGTGGCCTGGAGAGCAATCGTTCATTCTGCAATTGGAACTCGTCATCGACAGAAACAATTGCCTTGCCAAGATTATGGCAATTATCTTGTGCAAGCGGACACCGTCATTGGTGTCGTTTCTGATGGCGCCGGCAGTGCCAAATTCTCAGATATTGGGTCTAAGCTAGCCGTCAAAACAGCGTTGGCCATGCTAGAGGAGAGAGAAGAACACTGGTCATCCGTTGACTTAGAAACCATTAACGCTGACGCTCAAATTCTCTTCACAGAGATGGTTGAAGCGGTTGTTACTGCCTTGCGATCGCAAGCCGAGAGTGGTGAGTATCCTTTGCGAGAGCTAGGATGTACATTATTAGGCTTTATTGCGACCCCCAACTGGCTGGCCTGTATGCAGATTGGCGATGGCTTTATTGTCACCCAAGCCCAGCAAACAGCCCCCAACCTCTCTGAAACTGAACCCATACCTTCCTTTGACCTCCTCTTTGAGCCGGTTAAAGGCGAATACATTAACGAAACAGTGTTTGTCACTAGCGATAATGCGGTAGAGCATATGCAAATTGCTGTGCGTGCGGATCATCATCCCTTTGTCTGTGCAGCCACGGATGGTCTTGAAAAAGTAGCGATTCGATTTCAGGATTGGCAAGCATTCCCGCCTTTCTTCAAGCCGTTCTTTGAATGTTTACGGTCGATTTCCGATCCTGAAGAACGTCAAACCTATGTAGAAACCTTCTTAGAATCAGATCGATTAAATGCCAAGACGGACGACGATAAGACGCTGCTGCTTTGTCTATTTAGGCCAGAGGATGACGGATGACCGTTCTCAAATGCCAAGTTTCGGGTCGGACCCTATCCCTGACGAAGCAGATCGCCAGTAGCGGCGAGGGGACCGTCTGGAAAACTAGCTATCGGGGGTTTCTGGCCAAGCTCTATCACGAGCGCACGCCAGAGCGGTTTCAAAAATTACGGGTGATGATTGCCCATCCTCCCCAAGATCCGACCCTCGGGCAGAATCACATTTCTTTGGCTTGGCCGAAGGATTTGCTAGAGAGCCAGCAGGGCGAGCCCATGGGGTTCATCATGCCTGAAGTGGGGGAAAGCGTTAAATTATCCACCATCTATAACCCTCGACTCCGCAGTCGCAAAGCACCTCGGTTTAACTGGTATTACCTTCATACTGCAGCTCTCAATATCGCATCCAGTATGGATGCCGTGCATAAAGAGGGTTACGTCGTCGGAGATGTCAAACCGCAAAATATCTTGGTGAATAACCAAGCCTTGGTTTCTATTATCGATACGGATTCCTTTCAGGTACAAGACCCTCATACTCGCGAAGTGTTTCGATGTTTAGTAGGTTCAGAAGGCTTTACGCCTTCCGAATTATTAGGCAAGGATTTAGCGTCGGTTGACCAGACCGAAATGCATGATCGGTTCCGATTAGGGGTGATTGTTTTTCTCCTCCTCTTTGGCGATCAGCCGTTTAAAGGCAAGTGGATTGGCCGGGGAGAGTCGCCACAGCCCACCACATTGATTGAAAAAGGATTTTGGCCCTATGCGCCCCAAAGTTTGATTCGCCCCGGTCCCAACACGATACCGTTGTCGATTTTGCACCCGCAGCTGCAGTCCTGTTTTCATCAATGCTTTACCCAAGGCCATGGCCAACCCCATCTGCGTCCCTCTGCAGATCAATGGATGACCGCTCTGCAGAAGGCGATCGCGAGTCTCAAAACTTGCAATTTGGAGTCCAACCATCATTACAGCCAAAGTTATGGCCATTGTTACTGGTGCGATCGCAGCTCTCGCTTAGGGGTGGATATCTTTAGTCCTAACCCGGTGATTCCCAAGCCTGCCCCCAAACGTCGCCAGCAAAAGAAGAAGAAGAGCCCTTGGGCAACCCAACCTCCGAGCCAAGCCAACCCTGCTCTAGCAGCGGCCTATGCCCAACGGATGCAGCAGCTCCAGAATATGCAAATTCCTAATTCTGGAATCACCCGCTCTATTCTGCAAATGCCCTTAGTCCAGCGGACGAGTTGGCCACCGTCTATTTCCAATTCAGTCCTAGGGGTAATTTTATGTGGCTTTAGTTTTTTGGGATTAGGGTTACTCTTGGCCCCAGAACTGAACCCTCAAACCTTCAGCTATTGGTCAAAATCCCTGGAACGAGCTGTCGATCAGTGGCTAATCTCTAAACTCGGCACGACCTTTACGGGTGAAACCCTGGCTCAGCTCCCCCCTTCCGGTCAATCTACAGCTGCTCAGACCATTGTAGCCCCGGCTAACGGCCAAAAAGGCCATTGGGATACCATCACCACGTTATCGATTAGTCCCGATAGCAGCACCCTCGTCAGTGGTAGTCGGGACTTTACCCTCAAAGTCTGGAATTTAAAGACAGGGCAATTGCTCAACACCTTATCTGAGCACTACGAACCGGTGGTCTCTAGCCATATTATGAATGATGGCCAGTCCCTGATCAGCAGCAGCATTAGCGGTAAAGTCTTGCAGTGGGACTTATCCACGGCCACCTTGCGCCGCAGCTTTGTCAATTACACCGCCATGCGTCCTGAAGGCGGGATTCGCACCACCGTCACTGATCCCAAAACCCGCATTATGGCCAGCAGTGCCTGGGGTGGCTCGATTCTGCTCTACAACCTGAAAACGGATAAAGTCACCCGCATTCCCTCGCAATTAATGGCATCTGAACAAACCATGGTGCTGAGTCCGGACGCCAAAAGCCTGGTAACCAGCAACAGCGACGGCCAAATTCAACAGTGGAATGTACAGACGGGCAAATTAGTCAGACGCTTGCCCAATACCGAGGGTTGGCAGTCTTCCGAACTCACCAGTTCCATCGCCTTAGGTCAACAAGGTAAGGTTCTCATTACGGGCAGTTGGGGCGGGAATATTGGGTTATGGAATTTTCAAACCGGTAAGCTGATTAAGAACTTTAAGGCCCATGAGAAAATGGTGGCTTCATTAGTCGTGAGTACCGATAATCAATTTTTGATTAGCGGCGGAGAGGATCAGACCATCAAAATTTGGAGCCTCAAAACCGGCCAACTGCTCAAAACCCTGACGGATCACCAAGGCAGCATCTCGACCTTAGCCATTAGCCCCAATAACCGCTGGTTGGTCAGTGGGAGTAGCGACCGCAGTATCAAAGTATGGAATTTAAAGACAGGGAAACTACTGCGCACCCTGCTCAACTCATAGCCCAGACGGACTTACCGCCTATTTCCCCTGGAGATAATTTACAATTCCTTGGGCAATGGCCTCTGCCAAGCGTTTGCGATGGGCTGCCGTTCGCAATTTCGCTGCATCAGTCCTACCCGTCAAAAATCCTAGTTCTACAAGGACAGCTGGCATCGATGATTTTCTTAAGACATAGAATCGGGCTTGGCGAATGCCACGATCGCCGACAGAGACGGCTCGACGAATGCTGGTATGAATCGCACGGGCCAAGCGGTATCCCGTCACATAATAGTAAGTTTCTAAACCGTTGATATCAGGACGGCTGAGGCTAATGGCATTGGCATGAATACTGACAAACACATCAGCACGAGCCCCTTCAGCTTTGGCCACTCGCGGGGGTAAGTCTACTTCGCGATCGCCGGAGCGAGTCAAGACCGCATTAATCCCTCGTTTTCGCAGGAGGTTATGGACTTGGGTCGAGACATCTAAGACCACTCGTTTTTCCTGTATCCCGCCAATGCCTACTGCACCTGGGTCAGCGCCCCCATGACCGGGGTCAATAACAACGACTTTTGCCCCTGACTTAACGGGTTTAGAAACGATGGGACCGGGTGAGGAAATAGAGGGCTTGGGGATTTTGGGGGGCGGCACTCTAATGGCAATCGTCTTGCGCGAAGACTTTTTAGCATCCTTTAAGGGGAAAAATTTGGGGAGTTGGATATACCAACGATTGGGGGCAATACCGCGCACCAGGACGCGCCGGGGGCTTAAGGTATATTTTTTGCTCAGCTCCACGACCACGCGTGTGGTTTTACGGTTATGTTGAGCCACCCGCACTTCTCGGACATACTTGCTGATTTTGCGGCGGGCTTTCAGTTTACGAAAGGTGGTATTGGGAAGGTCAATCACCAGTCGGGTCGGGTTCATCACCACTTTTGCCCGCGGCTTAGTTGCTGAATTCGTAATCAGATCAATGCGACTTTTTTTAGAATTAAACTTCCAGTAGGTGAGCTGTCCTGCTGATGCACTGTCCGCCCAGCAGAATAGGCTTAAAGCGAGGGGCAATACCCAGCTGGCTTTCCTCATCTTGCAATTCCACAGTCGTCTCTGAGCAGGCAAATCTTTAGTCTCGAGTAGGTTGGGGGGGTAGATCCCTCTTGACTGGTAGGAGCACGATCAAGTTTCCTGTGCTGATGTTTTGCCCAGAGAAAGATGATGCTCATCGCCCGCCATCATCATGGATCATTGCTGAAGACGCAAGTCTTGCGGATCAATGGTGCTGGAGATATTAGCTGAAACACTTTACGGGCAAGCATTAACACCAAATTCATTGTTTTCCTGACTGCTTTGCGTTTCTTAAATTTTCCACCGCTGATGGTCGTATTCTAGGCATCCTTAGTCTGCCCCATTCGAAAGATGAATCGGCGCGAGTTGATAGTGATGCCACTGTCGTTGAAAGCGTTCTGCAATCAGAGGACGCAGGATAAATTTAGGGGGCGTTCCGGCCTGCACATCAATCCGTAGACCAGAATAGGGGCGGTGTTTTTGGGAACCTTGCCCATGTCTGCCGATAAAGAGTTGCGATCGCGCCACGCATCGCTCGGCACCTCCATCCACCGATTCCCATAAGTCCTCTCCCTCAGGGCGTTGTCGCCGTAGACTAAATCCACTGCCCCCACAAACCACACAATTGATATGGGAATCGGCATGGCCCGTATCGCCGGTTTTCAGAACTTCTAGACAATGGGCATGACCGTTAATGATCAAATCGACGAGGGGGCGGCCAGCCGCCTGATCTCCCACGACCTGCTGGACCTGATCTAAGACCTGACGCAAATGACGGCGAATGGCAAGGGTTTGGCCCTGATACCACTTACTGGCCTCAGTAACATAGGGCGGGTGATGAAAAAATAAGACTCGTCCTCGCACCTCGGGGTTAGACCAAGACTCAATCAGCCGTTGTTTCAGCCACACTAACTGTTCGATATCTAAGCTGAGGTCGGGGCCATTGGCCAATTGCTTATCAATATCTAAAATTTGCTCGTCTAATTGCTCAACTTTGGCATAGGTATCGCTGGTCGCATCATCGTCCGAGCGAGACTCATGCTGGCGCAAAGCTGCTGCCAAGGCTCGACTTCTAGTATTGATCAGAGCTTGGCGGTCTGCCTTCAATTGTCGTCGCCGTAATCTGCCCGTCTTATCTTTAGGAATGGGCAGTGGGGTATTCAAGGTATTCGAGTCCAGAGCAAAGAAATCAATCCCACCTTTACGAAATTGATAGTAGCGGTTGGGTAAGCGAGTAAACGCTCCTGGTTGATAGCGCAAGCAACGCTGGCCATTAAAATAAGCGGTGTAATGGGCTTCTACATGCTGGCGTAATTCAGCCATTGTGAACCGATGGAGATAATCTAAAAACGCTTGGGCATAGGCATCCCCTTTGTTAGAGCCATGCCAGCCGAGATCGAGATCAAGCTGACGCTGAAAGAGATTGCGTATCGGTAAAGTGGCTTGAGCGATTAATCCCACACACCAGGGCAGATCGTAGTAATCATGGTTACCGGGCACTGCAAACAGGGGCAACTTAAAGACCATTTGGTCATAGGCAATCTGTTGAGGTCGCTCACCATTGATCAGCCACTCGCGATAAGGGTGAATAAAATGATCAAAGTATTGCTCTTGCGACCCCACGAGATACACAACATCCCCCGTATGGAGTACAAAGCTGCTGCCTTGCCCGTGGGCTAAGAGTTGCTCCATCACACGCCGCTGAGGACTATCACCGCGATATTGCCCGGTGCCACTATCCCCAATCACCAAAAAGGAAAAATCGAGGCTGTCCGACTGCTCATCGTCCACCACTAATCGGGTTTGATCAACCTCTCTAGCTTGTAGGTAAGGATGCTGCCAACACACCCGTTCCTTCATTTTGGCGATCTTGACGGCGACGGCTGGATCCGAAACAAACTTCATGAGAGGCCTAATCTTCAGAAGAGAGCAGGGCGTTGTCCGATTTGCTGAATAACCCTAGGATCGGCCCCAGAATCGCGCCAAATATAAATCCACCGGCATGGGCCCAATAGGCAATCCCACCCGCTTCCATGCCGACGGTAACGGGGGCGTCTAAACTAGCTACTCCATAAAAGGCTTGCTGCACAAACCAAAATCCCAGGTAGAGAATTGCAGGAACTCTAAAAGTGGTCAGAAAAATACCTAAGGGCACCAGGGTCAGGATTCTGACTTGAGGGAAGCGGAAGATATAAGCCCCCATCACTCCGGCGATCGCACCGCTGGCCCCTAAGGATGGCACCACTGAAAGGGGATTAAAAAACCATTGGGTCAGAACCGCCAAAGCCCCACAGGCTAAATAAAACAAGAGAAATCGCATCCGACCCAGCTGCTCTTCTACATTATTGCCAAAGATCCACAGGTAGAGCATGTTGCCTGCCACATGCAAAAAACCGCCGTGGAGAAACTGGGAGGTGATTAAGGTGCCCCACTCTCCGGCATCCACGGCGGAGAAACCGCTAAAGCTCGCGGTGAGCTCAATGGGAACAACCGCCCAATGCTGGAGAAAGAGGCTCAGTTGTCCCGGAGGCAAACTTAATTCATAGCCAAATATCAACAGATTGAGAACAATCAGACCATAGGTCACATAGGGCGTGATTTGAGTTGGATTTTCATCGCGAAGAGGAACCATTTGTACAACCTCGCTCAGGGGACTAATATGCAGCTTAGTTCATTTACCCCCGGAAGGGTCATCATGACTCAGTAGCAGGGAGTTCAATACGCAGCGTTTTGAAGAATACAAACAGGGAAATGAGGTAGAGCACCACGACAATCACAAATCCGGCAACCGGCGGCGTACAGTCAGCCCCTTGCTTAAAGCCATAGCAATCTCTGGGGCTGGCTAGCAAGACCAAACACTGGCAAGTCATGCCCACCCACAACCAAAGATTTCGATACCTGATACCAATTTGTGTTTTGGGATGTAATTTAGATAGGATCTAATCCTATGTTCATTCCATAAGTATATGAGTCGAGTTAGTACAGTTAAACCGCATCTAACAGTGGATGAGGTGAAAGACAAAATTGCTACGGCTCCGACTGCCCGCTGTCAGCAAAAATGGATGATTATTTATAACGCCCTGGTAGATCCTCGCCCAGCTATCGAAATAGCCACGCATACTGCTACTAGTCTTCGAACGGTCCATCAGGTGATTTCCGCTTACAATCGCCTAGGAGCAGCAGCAATTGCTCCTAGGGCTAAACGGAAGAAGAATCCCGGTGCTTATCTGAGTATCGAAGAAGAGATTGAATTTTTAGAATCGTTTATTGAACGTGCTCAACAAGGTCATTTAACAACGGTTCAAGAGATCCAAACGGCCTTTGAGACTAAAGTGGAGACGTCAGTGGCACCCAGTACTATCTATCGTTTGCTAGACCGACACGGATGGCGCAAACTCATGCCTCGTCCGTCCCATCCCAATGGAAACAAAGCGGCACGAGAGGCTTTTAAAAAAACTTTCGGGGGCTGGTCCAAACCGCTGTAGCAGATCGCTCAGCTGAAGACCAACGTCCCATTGTGATCATGGCAGCAGACGAAGGGCGCTTTGGTCGTCTAGGGCAAGTAAGAAGAGCTTGGTGTGCTCCTGGAATTCGACCCGAAAGTGGGCAGCAGCTTGTCCGTGAATATCTCTATGGCTATGTTGCTGTTGCTCCTGCGTTAGGAAAGATGAGTGCTTTAGTCTTACCCTTTTCCAATACTCAGATGATGAACTTATTCCTAGCACAAGTGGCGGATGAATTTTCAGACTATTTTGTGGTGATGCAGGTCGATGGAGCGTCTTACCACACCGGAAAGAAGCTCGTCATTCCAGACAATATACGCTTGATTGTTCAGCCTCCTCGAAGTCCACAACTCAATGCTGTAGAGCATATCTGGGAGGAGGTGAAAGAAAAGCACTTCTACAATCAGGTTTTTGATTCTTTAGATGAGGTATCCGATACCTTGTGCAAGGGACTCAAAGAACTCATGGATTTACCCGATAGGCTGACTTCTATGACCAATTGGTCGTGCATCAAACAATTGTGGGGTAGGTGAGTATGTCATCCCAATGCCAAGCTCGCGAGGCTAGATCAGCACGTTGTGCCGCCGTTGTTTTAAGCCGACTGTGTGTCCAAATCCAATTGAAATAGCTGACCACTAATCGAGCAGTGACTTTGGTTTGCGCCCACACTTTGCCAAATTTGTTCTGGCGTCGATGCCATCGACCACTGTGCTGTCGAATAATGCCATTGGTGCGTTCGAGTCGTTGAGTTCTGTCCTTGCCAATGTAATGGTCAATCTCCCAAGGCAACACTCTTTCGTACCCCCCCCAATCGTCGCTATTCCAGTCCTTGCAATCGGTCTTACCTTCAGTGCTAGTCACCAGTTCATTCAATAATGAATCGGTGTGCTTGCCCACACGACACGAGAGGATCACGCCGCTTGTGTTTGCCAAGGTAATCGCCATCCAACAATCACCCATCTCTAGCTCATGGGGAAGACAGTGTTTTTGCTTTTTTTCACAAAGGACCACATTTCATCTGCACTGACATCCTCCGTTTCAACGGCTTGCACTTGGCCATTATGGAGTTGCTGAGATCGTTGGCTAGCAGCTCTTACTAGAGAGACTACAGTGTTGTAAGCCAGGCCACTGGTCCGAGTGATACCTCGAAGACTACTCCCTTCTGCATGGGCTTGGAGAACTTGTCGGACCTGCTCTGGACTCACCTGACGACGATAGTAAAGGGTATCAAAGCGTTCAGTAAAGGTCTGCTGGCACTCAGGACAACGGTATCGTTGAAGCATGTTGGGCATCTTGCCATGCTTGTGTGCTTTGGAATGACCGCATAGTGGGCATTGCATGGGTAGGTTAGAAGCTGAGCTGAGCCTCTAGTATACTCAACCCACAATTACTTGAGGCACGACCGACCAATTTTCCTCATATGAGAATTACGATTTAAAACGCAAATTGGCATGAGATGACCATGAGGATGCTTAATCGCATGGAAAATAAGGTACAGAAGACCTACGCCATACTCAGGCAACACCAACATTAGGAATGCGATCGCAACCGGAATTGTAAAGGCCAACAGATTATGTGCGATAAAGCTGCCTAATGCATATAGCCCGAACCAAAGCGCAAATTTTTTGATGGAGATGACTGAAGACATTCTTCATATCCCACGGTGGCGATCTGCCCAACTGAGTAAACAGCAGGCATAGCTCAATCATAGAAGCGGCTTAGGGAGATGCCAACTGTATCTCTAAAGGACGAATTATCCATATGGGAGATGAGCCACCGCCCGTATAAGACTCAACCGTCCCCTCCACCAGGACATTCTGTTGATCAAACTGGTCGGCTTCCGAAGGTGAACGTAGGGATTGCTTATGAGTGGGAGGATAAAGTGCTACAGAGGTGCCATCGTTCAAGACTATCTTGGCTCTGATATGGGGAATAGGCGGTTGCTCGGGGTTCCAGATGCCTGCACTCGTAATATCTGGTGTTTGTTTATGGGCAACATAGCGCCCTTGTAAGGTCACCGGTTGACCCCCATATTTTTGCAGCGTTTCTTGATCCTGAATCAGGGGCATGTTGTGACTGGTTTGGCTATCCAAAACTATCGATTTTTGAGGTGGCTCACATGCTATCAATGGATGCCCTGGCAGGGTCAACCACAAGATTCCTAAGCTATACCCCACTGCTTGTCCCAGTTTCGGCATTGGATTAGCTGACCTCATTGTCTTTCAGTTTTAAAATGCCCACAGACTATCCATCAAGTTCCCTCTAGAGAAAGCGAGCATTTGCTGTTGTCCCTCTCAATTTTTATGGATAGTCTCAATACAGCCTCAAAACTCTCAGGACAATTTAAACAAAAAAAGCGACTTATTAGTCAACCGCCTTTGGCAATCTGATCAGTTTGCTATCAGAGTTCCCACATTGCTTATTTAGCAATTATTGCAGACTTAAAAATCCTTGAAAATCATATCAAGAAAGAAAGATATTTTTATGTCATAAAACAATTTAAATCTAAATTATTTCCTGACTTTCTATGCGATTATTTGCAAGACAAGCTTTTTCTCTATGATGACTTTTTTTAATCGAAGGGTAATCTAAGAGATGACAAATACTGCCATGACCATTAGATAAAAAGACACTCCTATTAACCTCTGAGAATCTAAATTTAAGTATTTCGATAAGTTGCTAGTTCTCTACACATAAATAATTATGAAAGCAATGATTTTGGCGGCGGGTAAAGGTACTCGCGTTCGCCCGATAACTTTCACGATTCCCAAACCCATGATTCCGATCATGCAGAAACCTGTGATGGAGTTTTTAGTCGATCTTCTCCGACAACATGGTTTTGATGAAATCATGGTGAACGTTAGCCACTTGGCAGATGAAATCGAAAGCTATTTTAGAGATGGTCAGGGATTTGGGGTAGATATTGCTTACTCTTTTGAAGGTCGAATTGAAGACGGCATGCTCATCGGAGATGCCGTTGGTTCAGCAGGAGGGATGCGGCGGATTCAAGATTTTTCTCCATTTTTTGACGATACATTTATTGTGCTATGTGGCGATGCCCTGATTGATTTGGACTTAAAAGCTGCAGTGGAATGGCACCGGCAAAAAGGCTCCATTGCCACTATCGTCATGAAAACAGTCGATCCAAATGATGTCTCTAGTTATGGTGTTGTAGTCACGGATGAAGAGGGCCGCGTGCAATCTTTTCAAGAAAAACCCACAATTGATGAAGCCCTTAGCAATACCATCAATACAGGTATCTATATTTTTGAGCCTGCAATTCTAGACCTTATTCCATCTGGAGAAGAGTTTGATATTGGGGGTGATCTCTTTCCCAAACTAGTGTCTATGAATTTACCTTTTTATGGCGTTGCGATGGATTTCCAATGGGTGGATATTGGCAAGGTTCCTGATTATTGGCATGCCATTCGTAGCGTATTGATGGGCGAGGTCAAGAATGTAGCTATCCCTGGTCATGAAGTGAAACCCAGTGTTTATACTGGCCTGAATGTTGATATCAACTGGGATAAGGTTGATATTCAAGGTCCGGTGTACATTGGTGGCATGACTCGCATTGATGAAGGCGTGAAAATTATTGGCCCAACCATGATTGGACCCAACTGCCATATTTGTAGTGGTGCAACAGTAGACAACAGCGTGATCTTCGAATATTCTCGTCTGGGCCCTGAAGCCAATCTAGTCGATAAGCTGGTGTTCGGTCGCTATTGTGTGGATAAAACAGGGGTGTCCTTGGATGTTCGCACAGCAGCTTTGGATTGGCTGATTACGGATGTTCGGCAAAATTCTCATGGCCCCACACCAGTGATGATCTAAGCCAGTGCTACCGCACAAAAAAGGTGGACAAGGATACTCCATGATATTGATATTCCCTGGCAGATTTTGACCGAATTGATCACTACCGAGATTATCGCTTGATCTCTCAATGTTGCTAGTCAAGATGAGGGACATTCTCACCGGAGTCGTACTCAAAGTTTCGAGAACGAGACGCATTTGACCTCGTCCATCTTTAAGAAAGAAACGGATAAAACTTCGTCAGGGTCCGATAACACTCGATATTCCCCGAAAACCTGTGCTAATCTTTTATAGTACATATGCACTATAAATATGCTCATTTGCTCAGTTCATGCTGTCTCTTGGGCAGATTCTCTCTGTCTGCCTTGTCTTGCTGCTCCCATTTCAGCCGGATTTCCTTCTACAGCTGATGACCATTTGCAGAACAATTTGAATTTGCAAGAAGCACTCATTCCTCGTCCAGCCGCGACTTTCCTGATGCGCGTTCAAGGGGATTCGATGGAAGGCTGCGGAATCTTCTCGGGGGATTTATTGGTTGTGGATCGCTCACTGACACCAGTCGATGGGGCCGTGGTGATTGCTGTCTTAAACGGAGAATTTACAGTCAAGCAGCTACGGTTATCGCAAAAAACAATCTTATTGGCCGCAGCCAATTCAGACTATACGCCCATCGTTGTCAAAGCCGGGATGGAATTCCAGGTGTGGGGTGTGGTTACCTATGTGGTTCATGGGTTGCAGGTTTGAAACGGCGTCTAATCGGGCTGTGTGACTGCAACTCCTTCTATGCCAGCTGTGAAATCGCTCTTAATCCTCGCTTGCAACATAAACCCGTTGTCATCGCTTCCAACAATGATGGGGTTGTGGTCACCGGCAATGCTAAAGCTAAAGGCTTGGGCTTGAAAATGGGCGTACCGCTGTTCAAGGTTCAAGACCTAATTCAGCAGCATGATGTACGAGTTTTTAGCTCCAACTATGCATTGTATGGTGACCTATCTCAGCGAGTCATGTCGGTTCTGGAGCAGCATACACCTGAACAAGAAATCTATTCCATTGATGAGTGCTTTATGCGCATACCGGAATTTGCTGAGGCCACGACCTATTCTCATAACATTCGAAAAACGGTGATGAAATGGACAGGGATTCCTGTGTCGATTGGGGTTGCCACGTCCAAGACATTAGCGAAGATTGCCAATCATGTTGCTAAACAGCAGAAGCAGTATGGCGGGGTATTTGACCTTGCCACAGCGGGCAATGCTGAGGGGATTCTGGCAACCTTTCCCGTTAAGGAAATTTGGGGAATCGGACGACAATACAATAAGTGGCTGCTCAGCCAGGGAATTGAAACAGCGAAGGAACTACGAGATGCAAATGAAGGGATGATCCGCCAGAAGATGGGGGTGGTCGGTGTGCGGATGATCCATGAATTACGGGGAATTTCTTGTCTGCCACTGGAGCTAGTAGCGAAACCCAAAAAGGAAATCTGTGTATCTCGCTCCTTCGGCCAGCCTGTGACGGAGTTGGCGGATTTGCAAGATGCGATCGCAACCCACGCATCCAGAGCCGCAGAGAAGCTTCGCCATCAACAGCAAGTGGCAGAGGCTATGATCGTCTTCGCCCGCACCAGCCCCTTTAAGTCGAGGTATTTTCGCCAATCAGCAACGGTACAGTTCCCCATTGCCACTAGCTATACGCCCGCCATGGTCGAGGCTGCCCGCAAAGCAATGGCACGCATCTATGAGCCGGGGCGAGAATTGCAGAAGGCCGGTGTACTAATGGTGGGTCTCTGTCCCGAAACAACCATCCAAGGGCATCTCTGGGAAAAAGATGAGGGATGGGAGAAACGTAAGCGGCTGATGTCAATTATGGATGAGGTGAATGATCGGTTTGGCCGAGGCACGATAGGCATTGCGGCTTCAGGGGTGAAGCAGACCTGGAAAATGCAGTCCAAGTGGCGATCGCCGAGGTATACAACCTGTTGGGCAGAGTTACCTGTGGCGAGTTGTTGAGGGCACCTATCTAAGGTTGCGATCACGCCACTGACTTTAGATAGGTGCCAACCTCCAAGGCAGTTAGCAATGTTTTCGCATATTGGATTCTATAGACCTAAGCAGCCCACCAAATTTGGAAAACAACGTACACTCATGGGTAAAACGTCAATGCGTTTGGCCATTTAGTTGCAGTGACCAATGACTCAAAGTTCAGGGTTCTTTAATCAACGCTATGTGAACAACTTTGTTCCCCTGCCAGGTAAAGGAGAACCTGCTGTTGGACAGCTCGCGCCAGACTTTGAACTGCCTCAGGTAGGGGGAAACCTGGTCAAACTTTCGGACTACCGTGGACAGCAGCCTGTGTTCCTCGCCTTTACTCGTATCTTTACCGAAAAACTTTTTTGCCCTTTTTGCTATCCCCATATTCAAGATTTGAAGGAGCGCTACTCAGAGATTATGGATCGGGGGGCAGAGTTGCTCATGATCTCCAGTACGGATCAAATACAGAGTGAGCAAGTTGTTTCTGATTTAGACCTGCCTTACCCCTTTTTATATGATCCGAAATGTGAGAGTTTCCGCAATTATGGAGCAGGGCAAGCTCTAGGTGCTCCTTTACCGGCTCAATATATCGTAGATTTAGACGGCAAAATTCGCTTCCGTCATATGTTTTCTTTTGTCGATCACAATGCAGGAATAGATGAAGTGCTCACCCTGCTTGAGGGTTTACGGTAGAGAAACACCTAATCGCCCTAGCACTTAAATAATCAGCCAAGTTGCTAAGCCCCAAAAGGGAATGAATCGCAGCCAACGTTTCTGAGGGCTTGTTTCTACAGCTCCTAACAGCACAATCTGAAAGAGAGTAAAGAATACCAAGTCAACGCAAAACGCCACCGAGACCCGGCTCGTCGTTAACTGAGTCCCGAAATATTGGCATCGTTCGGCTACAGTGCCAAATTCTGGTCCGACAAACCCAAACCAGAACAGTGCAATCCCACTGACCAATAGCCCTGTCCAGCCAAAGGCACGAGCCAAGAATCCTTTCGCAGGTGAGGGAACTGCTTCGGGAATCGGCATGGCAGCTCTCATAGCCATATACGGAATCATAAAAGCATTAGTCAGAAAGAGAGCCATACTCCAGATCGCCACTTTCGGTAGCTTGCGGCTGCGCATATCGGCCAGCAGTAGGGGTAAGAAAATAAAGATCCAAGCAATCGCAAAGTTAAAAAAGGCTTGGTCTACAGGATGGACAGCAGGAGCCTCCAAGTATTGAATGCCTAAGGTATTGGCCAGAGGCAAAATGAAAAAGAAATTGAGGGACTCATTCAAGACTTCTTGCCAGGTTTCTGATTGAATCGCCCACACCGGCTCTGCGGGCATAATCTGTCCCGGTGGCGATAAAAACAAGATGTAAATGTAGGCTCCTGCCAGCAGCCATAGCAATCTCGATATCCACAACTGTTGGGCAGGCAGTTCTGTGCTGTTAGCTGAGTTCTGGGACGCTATTTGTTCTTCTGCCGTGATTGGTTTGAGCAATAAGCGCACCAAGGGAGCAATCAACCGTAGAATCACAAAGGCTCCCTTACCAGGCTTGATAACGGGTTCAACCAAATCTCGTGCAAATATCAGTTTGCCAGTTTCCTCAGATAGTCGGCAAAAGCTCACTCCGCGTCCATTGGGCAGGGGAATGCCGCCTAGCTCCACATGCCAGAGAATGCCAACCGCGAGAGCATCACCTTCTGTAATATCGTCCACCACAAACAGCAAGTCTGCAGGCATCCCTTTACAGGATTCGGTGAATAACTCTCCCACCGCGGCTTTCCCTTGAAAGGGTTGGGGAAAGTTTAGATCTTGATAACAACAGTCTGGATCAATATATTCCAGCGCTTTGGGGACATTACGCTCATTAATAGCCTCATACATGGCCTGAATAAGGAGATGGGCTGGGAGTGTCATGGGGTTCAGGAAATAGAGGAGAACATTAGCCGGGTTAGCATTTGAGCAGCAGGCACCGTGAGGACAAAGCCAGCTTTCTGAAACGGATGTCTACTCAAATTCTGGGCAAAAAGTGATCTTTGTGGACAGCTATCATTTTACTCAAGGTTAGCGGGTCCCCTCGCTCATCATTTATTACCTTCCCAGCCATGTGCTAGGAACTAGTTATTTTGGGTACTAGAGAGGATGAATATCGAGCAGAAATAACTTTACCCTCTGGATTAAAGCTGATGACGATGCCATCACAATCCAGTAGATAATTACCAGGCTCAACCAGATAGAGCTTTTGTGAAATTCTGGCTTTCGTCTCTTCTTCACTAGATTTCCAGTTCTCTTCACTCGGCAAGGGAAACGAAGTACCTTCATAATTCTGTCGGACGGCAGCTCTTACCTGGGGCAGGGTCATCTCTTGCTGCAAAGAAAAGTAAAAGCTGAGAAAGGGCCTAATCGGTGACCCATAGTAAAACACAACCAGCACAACAACGGGCTGAATCAGTAAAAGATAGCGCCATTTTTTAGATCTGCAGAAATATAGTAGCGTTACAGAAAATAGGCTAGAAGCTAACAGTAATAGAAACCAAACGTCAAATGCAGGCAGCGCAAGGGCTAGATGTATGGACCAGATATAAATTGTTGAGATGATGATGAGCCATACAAAAAGAGCCAGTTCTAGCCTCATAACCTCAGATTCTAATAGAGTGAAACGCCAATCTTATGAAACTATTGTGCGATCGCAACTGATATACGCCAAAGAATCAGCACACTGTGCCAACACTAGTCCCAGGACACTGCAGGTTATCAGCAGTGGCAACTTAACTTTAGTATCCTCCAATCACTATAAAAGAGACTGGGTGAGTTGCTCTTGAGTCGGAATATCAGCAGGAAGAAACGTCCTTAAATCGTCCTTAGTCGGTCTGGCTAAAGCAGCCAAACGGCTACATTGCATTGCCACACAACGATCAAACAGATTTCTGACGAATCGACCATTGCCCAATTCACCGATCTGGGTTTCATATTGTCCAATCAAATGGCGCATGGACTTCAAGGTTTGATCAGAGAGTAGATAGCCATGCTGTTCACAACTCGCCTTAAAAATATCGGCTAATTCAGATGGTGCATAGTCTTCAAAATGGATTGCTCTAGAGAACCTGGACTTTAAACCCGGGTTGGAGTCAATAAAACGAGCCATCTCTATTTTGTAGCCTGCCACCACCACCACCAAATTTTCTCTGTGGTCTTCCATCAGCTTGAGGAGTGTATTGATTGCTTCTTGCCCAAAGGCATCTCCACGACCATCTGCAACAAGTGCATAAGCCTCATCAATAAAAAGCACCCCTCCCAAGGCCGATTCGATCACTTTTGTGGTTTTAGGCGCTGTTTGCCCCACATATTCAGCCACTAAAAGACTGCGATCAACTTCGACAAAGTGTCCTTTTGAAACCACACCTAGATGCTTATAAATCTCCCCCAGCAGCCTCGCAACCGTGGTTTTGCCTGTTCCAGGATTGCCTGTGAATACCAAATGTCTCGTGATCGCAGGAGACTTGATGCCGACGTTCGCTTGCATCTGAGAGACCTTGGCGATATTGACTAACTCCTGAACTGTAGATTTAACCGTATCTAAACCCGTTAGGGCATGAAGTTGTTTGAGAGCGTGTTGCAGTGCATCTTGATTACTATTTTTTTTCTTCTGATCAGAAGAAATCTCACCATGCTTGCTCTTTTGGCTCAGTGGATTGCGATTGGTTCGCTGGGGTGGCTTAGGGACTAAAGATTGTCCCCGAATTCTCTCCAAAGTCCGAACGGTTTCTTGATCCTTAGACCATTGGTATTCCAGTAAGTCTTTCAGACCTGGATTCCAACCTTTCTGAAACCCTAAACGTCTGGTAAGCTCTTCCAATTCATCCTGTTCAAGCGCAAACTCCTGTTTCAATTGTCCATAAACCCAGCCTTCCGAAAGACATAAGTTGAGTTTTTGACGAATCAGTACAGAAAGATATTGGTCGACGTCTTGACGCATTGGCACGAATTTCCCATAAATTGGATTTTTCATCACCTGGGATATGGCTGATTAATCCCAAATTCATGAAAAATTTAATCAGTCTAACAATAGATAATTCCCGAAAAGTTAAGGCTATAGATTGACTGAGTAAACAGCATAATTCCTCCATAAATCCTAAGGATTTCAATCATAAAAAGAATTCATACTGATTTTTTCGATTTGGGTAGAAATATTATGCTGTGCACCCTAAAAAGACTATGTTCGCCATTTAGGCAGCAGCCCAATGCCACTAGCAAGGCACAAGATAAGATCGTCAAGCGAATATTCTGGTCCATGAAATAGACGTTAGGTGGTCGCCATTTCTAACCCATTTATTTACATATTCAACATCTTTCTCAATGGCAGAGCCTAGGGTTCATTTCTAGATTGCCCAAACTGAGATGGAACTCTGTCAGTGTAATTTTTCAAGTCGAGGATCGCATAATAGCGCTTGGAGTCGCTAAGTTTTAGGTCGTGCAAATTTACGGCGTAGGCCCTTGCATCAGGACATTGACATTGTCATCTACTTTATCTCCAGCACCACTGAAGATAACATCCAAGGCCATTGGATCTTCGAGAACCGTCGCTCGGAGAAATAATGCTGTCCAAGTTCCAATCGTTTGGATTGCCAGCGCTTGAGAAAGGTCTTGCACTTTAGGATCTTGGAAAATAGCTGGAACAACAGCAGGCGTATTGACTGGGTTCTTAGGTGCATTGCTATTCGTGATGCCAAAATGATTGGCCCCCGTGATAGATACCAGCACCTTCAGCGGATTCCCTAACTGCTGATAGGTTTCTTTGGTCTTCTCGGGAAACGATCGCCCATCCTTTTCACCAAAGATTAAAGCCGTGGGAATCGTGTCGTTATTTATAGGGGGAACAGGATCACCCGTATAGGGCTTAAGGTGAGTGCCATAGAAAACAGCAGCAACTAATTCTTCCGGCTGCTTGAACTCACCATAAAGGCATTTAGGAATAGAACATCCTCCCTGCACAGCGTTTAATCCTGCAGCCCCTCCTAAAGAATGGCCTAGCAGTACCAATTGCTCTGGGTTGATAACCTCGGCCACAGGAGAAACCGTCGGATCTTTGATGAAAGTCCAGACCTCATTAATCAATTTCAATTCAGGGTAATACCCTGTTGTGGTTGGCGCAGGGGGTGGCAAAGGCCAAATTCTTAAGTTATTGGGAATGACCACTACAAAGCCATAGCTCGCAACCACTTTGGCATATTCGGAGTAGTGAGATTTATCTACATTGGCTCCCTGAAGCAACAGAGCCACAGGAAAAGGTTTAGCACTCGGATCAGATTTGGCTCTGAGGGGAACAAAGATATCTGCGGCATCCCCACTGGGCGTAATCACCGTCTCTAACTGCTGAATCTCAGAAAAGAGGGGGGCAGGTAAGGCAGGTGAAGCGTTAGCTAAAGTTCTTCGACTTTTGATCTTTTGAGCTGTGATCCCCGTGAGAGTGCTTGTTTCTCCAGGCTTAATCACTCTCAGTGTCTCAGGACCATCTTTGAATATCCAATCACTTAAAAAATCCGGATGTTCAGCAATCTCAAAAATACTCAGCCACAGATCATTGTCAGGCTCACCTGTTAAGGATCTATTACTGATTACGTTTTTACCCTTACCCGCGCTTTTATCTATAGCCGTCCCTGCCGTGACATGGCCAGAATCTCTTCTTTCAACAATGAAACTTTGATGCAACCACCCATCATTGTCTGCTTTTACATTCATATTGGGATTCACATGAATCCTTGGCTGAGTCATATGGGAAGTTTCAAGCTGATTGGCATGCGCTTTTTGATGACGAAAATCAACGGCTAATAATGCTGATAGACCTATTCCTATTACTCCAGCACGAATAACCGTTAACGTTATCTTTTGACGCAAAATAAGGCTGTTCATATAGTAAATTAAATAATTTTCACAAGAATAAAAATCACAGAAAATTGTTGCTCAAGTCTTTTCAATCCTACATTCAGCAGGCTAGCTAGCAGAGCAGATAATATTTTTTACAGCCCTTCCCAAGGAACGGCAAGATAAGTTGCTGCCTGCTGTTGAGCTTGATGAGATGCTTGGCACCATCAAGCCAAACTAAATGGACGGCCTGAAAGCATTGGAGAATCCAACGTAACGTAGGTTTCATAGTTTGTTTCCCCTTCTGATTAGGGAGAGTTGTTTGTACTTGTTCTATAGATCTTCAGAAAAGCATCCGTGGTTTTAGCGACACTACATCTTCATTAAATATAGTAACTAGCTCCTGATACTCTTAGCTCTGGCAAGGATTTCAAGATTATCAGAGGTCATCCAGTATGCTCGCACAATTCAAACTGCGCTTTACCCAATCAACACGCAAAAAGATTGAAGCTAAACTGCGCCAGGCATACGGGAGTCAGAATTTACGTCTGGTCAAACGTATTAGTGCTTTATTGCAGCTTGGTCAAGGTGGTTCAGTGGCACAGGTAGCTGAAACATTGGCACTAGGCGAACAAACGATCAGGGATTATCTGCATGCATTTCTAAAACGAGGTATCGCTAGCTTTAGATACAAAGCGTCTCAAGGACGTCGCAGCAAACTCACTCCACGGCAACGACAACAGCTCAAGTCATGGATTAAAGCAGGTCCGCTCAAAGCTGGATACGAGTGTGGTTGTTGGAGTGCATTAATGGTTCAAGACCTGATTGCGAAACGCTTCAATGTTTCCTATCATCCCCATTATGTGAGTACTCTACTGAGGAACTTAGGCTTTTCATTTCAAAGAGCACGGTTTGTTGCAGCTCATCTCAATGAAGCCAAGCGACAAGAATGGATGACACACAAATGGCCTGAGATTTTGCGTTTATCAGCAGCCAAAGATGCCCTAATTTTATTTGGGGATGAGGCCAGTTTTGCGCAGTGGGGGTCGTTAAGCTACACCTGGAGTCTTCGTGGAGACCAGCCAACATTGCCCACCAGTGGTAAACGGAAGGCTTACAAGGTGTTTGGATTAATTGATTATCATTCTGGTCAGTTCTTCTATCAAGGTCAGACGGGACGCTTCAATTCTGAAGGGTATACTGCTTTTCTAACTCAAGTACTCCAGCAGACTCACAAGCATATTATTCTCATTCAGGACGGGGCTAGATATCACACCAGTAAAGCAACTAAGCAGTTCTTTGACCAGCAATCCGCTCGCCTTACTCCTTTCCAATTACCCACATATTCTCCTGACTTCAACCCAATTGAATTCTTGTGGAAGAAACTCAAAAAACGCAGCACACACCTACGGTTCTTCAAGCAATTTGATGACTTAGTTCAGCAGGTCGATGAGGGGCTACTGTACTTTAGTCAGACTCCCAATGAAATTACTGTCTTAATGGGCAAATATTGCAAAACCTTGGGTACACAAGCTGCCTAGCTAATCACGGATCTTTATCTGTAGATCTATAGTGCATTTCTTAACTGTCGTTGTCCTAAGCTGTAGACCATCAAACACAAGGCCATGATCATGGCTAAGGCAGCGATACGCCGAGGTGTCTTCAGGAAAACACTAGAGGCAAAGAAGAGTGGATCTTTGATAAAGCGAAAGCCTCCTTCACACGCCTGCTGGTTCTTATACTCGCGCAGAATATCATCATTGCTCCATTGCTCTTGTTCCAAGAGATTGGTGGCTAAGATGAAACGACCTGCTTGCCGCCGATAGCGTTCGATGACTGGCTCATTGAGGGTTAAGGTAGCCTCAATAGAATAGGTGTAGTGAGTCACAACCGTTGCTTTTGTCGGTCGTCCAGCCTTTGAATAATGAGGTTTTTTGTGGATTTTGAGATCGTCAAGGGTGTGATACCTGAGGATTTTGCCAAAATCTTGGGCTGCAGCTAAAGCATCTGCAGGGCACAAGAAGGTCTGTTTGCAGAGGGTTTTAAGTGCAGTAGTTTTTTGGCTAAACGCCTGATCAATCCGCTTTTGCACTTGTTTGAGTCCAGAGTCTCTGCGAGCTTTACTTTCAACCACCAGCCACCGTTGTTGAATCTCTCCATAGGTACTACATACTTCGACAAAGCTATAGCCGTTGAGAGCACTGGGGTGAAACTGTGAACCCGGCAGCCCTTGTAATAAGTCTTGGGCTGCCGTTGAACTTGCTGGAACTCGGCTAATCCAAGATGTACTTCCTAATGCTTGCAGATTGTCGGCACTGTAGAGGGCACTATCAGCAACAATCACCTCTGGCTGTTGCTGACTCCACTGTTGCTTAAATTCATGGATGATAGGCACAAACGTACTTTTGTCCGCATCATTACCGTTGCCCACTTGTAAAAATAAAGGAATACCCCCGTCCCCACTCACCAGTAGGTTCAATACAAACTGCTTGAGATCACGACGATTGTCCCGTGAGTAGCCGTAGGTGATTTTCACGGGTATCGGCTCCTCTGATTCAGCCAGTGCAGGGGAGGGGGACTCAGGTGCAGAGGGGGATTCGTCTGACGCCTCAACCTGTGGTTTATCTAAGTATTGCCCCTCAACACTAAGGCTTGTCGCATCTAGATGCGCACACCTTAGAGCTACATCGAATTTCTGAACGACTGCCATTGCCACATGGATAAATATCTGGGTCACACCATAGGCATAGAGCTTGTCGAGGACTCGACCGATACGGGTATCGTTGAGGTGCTCTGGCAGTACACCTTGACCGAGTAAGTGCTCGGTTGCTTTGCTTTCGAAAAACTCACTAAATAAGTACAATGGAGCACTCAAAAAGCCCATACCATTTAGAATCAGGGCTTTGACAACTTGACCACAACTAACATTCTCTTGCTCGTGAGTACCTAATAATCGATCCACTATTTCGACAATGCCGATCTCATCGACGATACCGGCAATAATACCGAGATGGTCAATATCCTGAACGTCTATCTCTTGAGGTGAATACATGGACTTGCGTTGAGAGACAACCTCAAAATTATCCCTTGATGGTTAGTACCTGCTGAATGTCGGTTCAATATTGCACTTTATGACAAGAGAAGAAAGGATGCTATTTTGCCAGATGAGTTTTTGCTAAGAATTAATGCTTCTGGAAAAGTCTATGTGTCTTCTCTCGTCCGTTAATAACAGCTACTACCCTATTCAACAAGCATCATTTCTGTTAGATATGTTTCAAGGTTCAGTGTGATGGAGCTTCATCAATTTCAAGTCATAGAAAACACTCCGTCCCTGTCTCAAATCGGTCAATATAAATATCCTAGGAAAAATATTTAACGCTGCTACCAGCTCGAAGAGTGCTTGTTGAGCAAGGATTGGGTTGGTATACCGTTGAATTAGCTTATGTACTTCACAGAGCACGGGAAAAGTCGTAATCAAACTGTGCTGCTCATCAATGAGAAACTTAAGACGATCTACACAATAATGATGCTGAGTATCTTGTCGATGAAAAATAGCTATGAAAGGGCCCGCATCAACAATGAGACGTGACATCAATGATAATCATCTTCGTTCATTGATACCCCTTCTAATGTATCAATGAACGAAGATGCCGACTAACTTGAATAATTGAGAGGCATCTTTGCCTCGCCACTTTTGCTTGACCCATGCAAGCAGTAACGAAAAAGTGACGAGGCTACCGGATGTTCTAGTACCTCTGCTGAAATTACGCTACATCTTGCAACAAAAGCCAAGGCTAAAGACTAGCAGGTGGTAACTCCAGCGTAACCTTCCCCAAAAGACCTTTGCGAAAATCGTTCAGAACTTTCTGGGCCATGCGCTCTAGATCCCCTTGATGCAGTTGTTCAGCCGCTGTTTCCAAATAATCTGCAGCAGTCAAGGATGTGGGGTCAATTTGATAGCGGTTTTGCAGAATCTTGTCAGGCAAAAATCCACGCTTAGGATCACATGACTCTAGCGCTTGGATCAGCTCAATTAAAGCAGTCGCCACCAACTGATTTTCATAGGCGGCAGTGCCGATATCATCGCAAATAGCCAACTTATAGGCCGCTGCTTGATTATCCAATTTAGCGGGTAATACACCGGGGGTATCCAAAAGTTCCAAATCTGGAGACACACGCACCCAACGAAGCTGACGGGTTACCCCTGGACGGCGAGCACTTTCAACAATGCGTCGCTTCAGCAGGCGATTGATTAAAGCAGATTTACCCACATTGGGAAACCCCAGCACCACTGCTCGCACTGGGCGAGGTCGCATACCGCGGCTTCGCCGTCGTTGATTAATACTGACCCCTACTTTTTCCGCTGCTGTAATCACGGCCTTAATACCTTTACCATGCTGAGCATCTGTACAGTGAGGCACCAGACCTTCTGCCTTCAGAGCATCGAGCCAAAGCTGATGGGAAACCGGCGTAACCAAGTCAATCCGATTCAACACCAATACATGAGGCTTTTCCCCAATCCATCTCTGAATTTGAGGGTGGTGGCTAGAGTGGGGGATGCGGGCATCTCGCACCTCTAGAACCACATCTACCTTTTTGAGCTGTTCAATTAGGGCTTTTTCAGCCTTGGCGATATGACCGGGATACCACTGAATGGGGGGAGTAGACATAACCCTAGAGTCGCTCTAGGCGATCGCGCAAAATCTCAGCCTGCTTTTCGGCTTCAGCCAGGGTATCACGAGCGCCCTGAACCACTGCGGGTGGGGCTTGCTCCACAAAATTGGCATTGTTCAACCGACCACTACTGGACCGAATTTCTGCGTCTGCTTTTTTCAGATCCTTATTTAGCTTGGCTTTCAGGATCTCAACGTCCACTACACCGCTAAGAGGTAGAAGGACTTGGACCGTACCAACCACACCAATGATGGTTTGTTTAACTTCCCCTTCTACTGCTGGAGTGATGCTCAAAGACTCTACTCTCGCCAGATCCTGGAGATAGGTTTGACCGGCTGTGAGGATTTGTCGTTCGCGATCGCTTTCGCTTTGCAAAATCACTTTAATGGGCTGCTTTGGCTTAATGCTGGCTTCTGCTCGTAAGTTGCGAATGGTGCGAATGGTCTCAATGACTAGCTCAAACTGCTCTTCTAGCCCCGGATCAACCCAGGCTGTGAAATCAGCGGAATTTGGCTCTGGCTGTGAATTTTTAGGTATAAAGTCATCTTCGTCGTGGGGCTCTGGTTCGACTGCCGCAGGCTCTGCCAAAGCCAAATCCCCACCTAAGGCTTCCGCCGTTGTCTCCAAAGTCTTGGGATCACTCAGCAATGGCAAAATTTCATCTTTCTTCTTTTGCAAGGATTCGACCCAGGCTTGGCGATCGTCATACCAGAGCAGACGCCGATAGGCAAAGTTCAGAGAATAGCCCAAACCAATTAATTCAAAGGCGCTGCCTAATAGGGGAACGTGATTAATCGCACCTAATACTGCTGCCGTAACTGCAAGACTGATAATACCCAGGAAGAAAACACAGACCCACAGTAAGACCGTTTGATTTACATCTAGAAAACGGCCGAGGTACGCTGGCAACTCGCCAAAGATATGGACGGCATCTCGCCAGCTAAAATCATGAACTTCAGGGTCTGGCTCCAAGGTCTCATCCCTCGTTTGAGCGGTCGATTCTGTCTCCGGTGCAGCAGATGGCTCAGGAGCTGCCGCTGCCTCTTCTACAGGAACATCAGCCATATCTGAAGAAAGCGGCACCGTTTCTGTCACTAATTGAATATCAGCTGCTTCTGGGTAGGGCTGACTGGCTAAATATTGTTCTGAGGTCGGTTGAGTCAGGGTCTGCCAAATCTCTTCCGTAATATGGGGCATAAACGGATGAAAGAGCTTCAGCGTTCCCTCTAATACATAGGCAAGGGTTTGCTGGGCCACACGCTGGGAAGTAGTACCTTCCTGACGCAGTCGGGGCTTCACCAGTTCGATATACCAGTCACAGAAATCACCCCAAATAAATTCATACAGACCTTTCGAAGCTTCACCCAAACCATAGGCATCCACCTGATTGCGGGTTTGCTGCACCAGGCGATGATATCGGGATAAAATCCAACGATCCGCCAATTCTAAATCAGCAATAGCAGGCTGCCCAAGCTGCTCGGGAGTGTGCCCATTCAGATTCATCAACACAAATCGAGAGGCATTCCATAACTTATTAGCAAAGTTACGAGAAGCTTCTACAGAAGTAGATTCATCCGTCTTGCGGTTATATTCCAAGCGAATATCTTGCCCTGCACCAGCCACCTCTCGGATCAGGGTATAGCGGAGGGCATCGGTGCCATATTTGTCGATCAAGATCAACGGATCAATCCCGTTATTGGACGACTTCGACATTTTTTTATTATTTTCGTCCCGCACCAAGCCATGGATATAGACATCCTTAAAAGGCATCTCTCCAGTAAAGTGGCCCGCCATCAAAGTCATCCGGGCGACCCAGAAGAAAATAATGTCAAAACCGGTCACCAAAGTGGCGGTGGGATAGTAGGTCGAAAGATCCGCCGTTTCCTCCGGCCAGCCCAAGGTGGAAAAGGGCCATAATCCCGACGAAAACCAGGTATCTAAAACATCTGGATCCTGGAGCAATTGCACCTCAGAGCCAAACTGTTCCACCGCTTTTTGCTGCGCTGACTCTGCATTTTCGGCCACCACAAAAGGCGTATCTTCTCGAATTTCGCCCTCAGTTTCGCTGATGGCATACCAAGCTGGGATTTGGTGTCCCCACCAGAGCTGGCGGGAAATACACCAGTCTCGAAGATTCACCAGCCAATCCCGATACACCTTGGTCCAGCGCTCAGGGACAAATTCTGGCGATTGCTGGTCATCTAAGAATGCCAAGGTCCGTTTAGCTAAGGGGTCCGTTTTCACAAACCATTGAGTTGAGATCAAGGGTTCAACCGGTACCTTGCCGCGATCGCTATAGGGAACGCTATGACGATACGCTTCTGTTTTCACCAAACAGCCCTCTTCTTCCAAGCGAGCAATCACCCGTTTACGGGCTTCAAACCGATCCAATCCCGCAAAAACATTGCCATTTTCATTCAGGGAACCATCTTTATTGAGGATATTAATGAAAGGCAAATTATGCCGCTGCCCCATAGCAAAGTCATTGGGATCATGGGCAGGAGTAACTTTGACGCAACCCGTTCCAAATTCTGGATCTACTAATTCATCGGCAATCACCGGAATCTCGCGCTCCGTGATCGGCAGCTTAATAGTTTTGCCAATCAGGTCTTGATAGCGTTCATCTTTGGGATTCACCGCCACGGCCGTATCCCCCAACATGGTCTCTGGGCGAGTGGTGGCGACTTCAACAAAGCCAGAGCCGTCGCTGAGGGGATAGCGGAAGTGCCAAAGATGGCCATCCACTTCTTTATTCTCTACTTCTTGATCGGAGACCGCAGATTGGCTAGCAGGGCACCAATTCACCATATAATTGCCACGGTAAATCAGCCCTTCTTCATGCATTTGCACAAAGGCTTTGTTAACTGCTTTAGATAGTCCTTCATCCATCGTGAACCGCTCACGGGTCCAATCGACAGAGACTCCCAACCGTCGCTGCTGATGGACAATTCTGCCGCCGGATTCAGCTTTCCAGCGCTGAGCCCGTTCTAAAAATTCATCGCGGCCAATGTCGTAGCGGGTTTTGCCTTCCGCCTGCAGCTGCTTCTCTAAAATCGTGTGCACGGCAATACTGGCATGGTCCGTCCCCGGTAACCACAAGGTATTGTCACCAATCATGCGATGGTAACGAATCAGCACATCAATGAGCGCCGCTTCAAAGGCATGGCCCATATGCAGACTGCCCGTCACATTCGGTGGGGGAATAACGATGCAGTAGGGGTCACCCCCATGGTTCGGATCAGCTTTAAATACGTCGTTCGCTTCCCAATTTTCTTGCCATTTGGCTTCTGTTGCCGCGGGATCATATTGGCTAGATAGGGACGGAGCGGTGGCAATCATAAACTTAAAATATTTTAAAGATGAGAATATAAGCCTGTACACTAAGGCATCATTAGATTAAATTCTGCCATATTTACCTCTGCCTGTCGGTCTTTCCTCACAAGGATCGATCATTTGCCTCTTTGAACTTGGCGGCAGTAACGCTAGAATAACCGGAGAGACCAAACGTCGGTAGGCCAAGTTTTGGCTAGATTCAAGAAAAGTTATCCTTTCGTCCTGAGTTAGTTGACTTACCTCCGCATCCCAATCTCGATACGTTGTTCATTTGATTTTTGAAGGTAAGGTATGACAGTTTACATCGGTAACCTATCTTATGAGGTTACAGAGGACGATTTGACCGCAGTTTTTGCGGAATATGGGGAGGTCAAACAAGTCAAGCTTCCTGTAGATCGTGAGTCAGGTCGCAAGCGTGGTTTTGGATTCGTAGAAATGCAGGACGAAGCTAACGAAGACAAAGGCATCGAAGAGTTAGATGGTGCTGAGTGGATGGGACGGACTCTAAAGGTCAACAAAGCCAAGCCTCGCACCCCCAGACCGACTAGCAGTGGCTGGGGCAGCAACCAAAGATATTAACCCCAATATCTTCATAGGGTTGAGGTAAGCTCAAGCCTAGCAACAGTAACCGTTGCAAGTTTCATCAGATAAGGGTAGCAACCCATTCTCTCTTATCTGCTTTTATATTTGGGTATACAGTAATTCCTGGCATCCAGACGTTTAACCCTATTAGTTGGAGAATATTGAATGACCCAAGTGGTCCTTGGAGACGATGAGCAATTAGAATCCGCGCTGCGTCGATTTAAACGGAAAGTATCTAGAGCCGGCATCTTTGCCGACATGAAAAAGAACCGCCATTTTGAGACTCCCGCTCAAAAGCGACAGCGGAAAATGACTGCCAGACACCGAGAACGACGTAGAATGCGTGGCCGTAGGTAGACAAAGGTGTTCATTACGCTTGTGACCCAGTGGGCCAATAACGTGTTAGTCCACTGGTGCCGTTCATTCATCTCAGGAGCATAATCATGGCAGTAGCCAAAGTCGGAGATACCGTATCGATTCACTACACGGGAAAGCTGGATGATGGTTCCGTCTTCGATTCTTCCTTAGAGCGTGAGCCTTTGCAGTTTTCCATTGGTGGACAACAAGTCATTCCAGGGTTTGAGCAAGCTGTCATTGGTATGAATCCTGGTGATTCTAAGACTGAGACAATTGTCTACGATCAAGCCTATGGACCCCGCCATGAAGATATGGTGGTTACTGTCCTCCGAGAGCAAATTCCCAGCGATTTCGATTTAGAAGTTGGTCAACAGTTGCAGATCAAAAACCCTGAGGGACAAGTCATTCCGGTGATGGTCAGTGAGATCATTGAAGATCAAGTCACCCTAGATGGCAACCATCCCCTAGCAGGAGAAGATTTAACGTTTGAGATTGAATTGGTCAGCATTGCTTAATCAGCGGCCTTAGCGGGGAGACGTTGAGGTGACAAGGGGCACCAGTAACAAGCTGCCTTGCTCTCCACCTGAATTAAATCGCCAATATTGCTGATAATGGCGAAGGAAGTTTTGGCCTAGAATACCGTCTACTTTTAGTACTTTGAGAATGCTGGAAGACAAGACAATCACATCTAGATTGCGTCGCTGATATCGATGGAGGGTGACGGAATCCAGTTGCGATCGCATCGCGTTTTCCAAGCCACAAAACCCTCGAATTTGAATTGGACTCAACGTCGCTACATCTAATTTAAGTTTTGCCGCCACCGGCTCAGAAATAAAGGTACTATCCGCAGCCGTGTCTAACAATACCCGAAATGGACCTTGACCATTGATGTGGAGCTGCGCCACCATCACCCCTAGTTTTTGCTCTAGGGGAACTGCAGCTGCGATCGCATCGACGGACAATGGCGTGGGTGGCAATAAACTCAGGGTTGCTTTGCCGGGATGCAGATGTAGATCAAACTGACTCAGCACATCCATCCCTAATACCCCAGACAATTCTGCGGGAATGACCGTATTGGCAAACTGGAGACTATGCAGTTCTTTGACTTGGAGCTTTCCCAGTTCTAGTGGGGGTAACTGCTGAAGCGTCGCATTCATATTAGGACAGTCATTCCCCGCCACCGCAAAGGACAACCGTTGATTAGGGATAGGTTTCCCTTTGAGGCCCAGTGCTTCTACGACAGGCGTGGCCACCATCGAGGTCGATGCCCCGGTATCCACTAACCATCGGGTGGGCAGCCCCTGCAATTGGGCATTGACGGTATAAACCGACGTTCCCGGCAAAGTGAACAGGGGCAGTCGAGCTGCACCCTGCACCCGAGGCTCAGGTACTTTCAGTCCTTGTAGCTGAACAATGGCAGAGACCAGGGCGGGATCCACGTGAGTCTTCGTCCTCTCCTTTTGCTGATACCCCACCGGTTCAGCCATCTCCACTTGGGGAATAGGCTGGGCCAAACCCATGCTACAGAGATTCCCCCATAGACACAGGGCCATGCAAACCCATTTTTTCCTCAAACTCATTGCTACCTCATTCTTTACATCCTGATGGGCTACATCCATCCTGCCCAACCCGTTGCACTACCTCTGCAAAATGGGCATACAAGATATGGAGCCTAGGTCGTTTTTAGTGCTTCATCTGAAGAAAAAGTGATATTGTTGACTTTTTTATAGTTTCTTGACGTATATGATCTTTATAAGTAGAAACTTAGAGTCTACAAATTGAAGTCATTCTCAAGGGATTTACTCAGTTCAATATGGCTGTTGGCCCCTTATTTATCCAAATTCAGGTGGGAAGACCTTATCAACCATGACTAAAAGCAACGTTTTCCTAACCCTGGTGTTATCGGTTGCAGCTGGCCTGATCACCAGTGCCTTCGGTTTCTGGAGTGTGACTGAAAGAGAGTCTGCTTCCACTTCAGCAGCCCAAAAAGGCCCTGCCCCCTCAGGGTTTCCTGCCCCAACACCTGAGAATCTCCCAGAGGTGGAGTCAGATATTGTCCTAGCTGATCCAGAGGTCGTGCCACCGACTGCACCCCTGACAACTGCCCCGACCCCTAATAATCCAGCTCCCATTGCGCCACCGCCTCCTGTTCCCCAGCGTCCCCTGACCAGCGTTTCTTCTTCCTACCCTCAACCTAGAGAAGTTAAAGCCACCGTTCATCCAACCAACTATGGACAACGGTTCGTTAACAACGCTCAAGGACAACCGGTACAAAATAACTGGCTGATCGTTCTCCATGAGACCGTTGGCTCCGGCATGAGTGCCATCCGTCACTTTCAAACCCCTCATCCTCGGGATGAAGATCAAGCCAGTTATCATGCCTTAATTTTTCTCGATGGCACCATCGTCTATCTTGTCCCTCCTGAGAATCGGGCATTTGGTGCAGGCAACTCTGTATTTGTAGGAGCTAATGGTCCTGAAGCCGTTAAAACCAATCCAGACTTACCGGCCTCCGTCAATAACTTTGCCTATCACATTGCCCTGGAGACCCCACCTGACGGGAACCACAACGGCCCCAGTCACAGAGGTTATTCAGAGGCCCAGTACCAATCCCTCGCCTGGTTAATTGCCCGGACAGGTGTTCCCAGCCAGCGCGTCACCACCCATGCAGGCGTTGACCGTTCTGGCGAGCGTTCCGATCCCCGTAGCTTTGACTTCTCTAAATTCAACTCCATGCTCCAGCAGTTCTACGCACGGTCCTAATTCATCCATTCAACCCCGCGTGAAGCCCCGATATAGGAGGGCTTTAGACATAGACACCCTATTATTTTTCCAACCCTTCGACTGCGGACATCAGCCACCGTCAGACGATACACTAGCTTAGAAGCCAGTCCCTCGACCCACTTTGCCGAAGCACATCGTCAAGGACCTGGTTCTGCCGTCTGCTCCTTTTTTCTAACTGCCATGGACAATGTGCCTATTATTCGAACGGTGTCAGGACTTCGTCATTTCTTGCACTGTTTTCCTGGCAACTTCAATGAAGGAGTAAGCCCTTCCAGCACAGTCATTGGTCAGATCGGTTTGGTACCAACCATGGGGGCGTTGCATGCGGGGCATCTCAGCCTGATTCAGCAGGCTCGCCAAGAAAATCAATGTGTGATTGTCAGCATTTTCGTCAATCCTCTCCAGTTTGCTGCCCATGAAGACCTGACAGAATACCCGCAAACCTTGGATCAAGATCAAGCATTGTGCCAGGAGCAGGGTGTAAATGCTATTTTTGCCCCCTCTATAGACACGATTCTCGCCGAAAATCCCCTCACCCAAGTAATTCCACCGGCCTCCCTCACAGAGAACCTCTGTGGCCCCCATCGCCCCGATCATTTCACAGGGGTAGCGACCATTGTTTTGAAATTGTTGAATATTGTCCAGCCTACTCGGGCCTACTTTGGCCAAAAAGATGCCCAACAGCTGACCATTATTAAGCGTCTTGTCCAGGATTTAAATCTAGATGTCACGGTGGTCCCCTGCAGGCTCATTCGTGAAGCGACAGGCCTGGCCTTGAGTTCTCGCAATCAGTATTTGAATCCTCAAGAAGCACAACAAGCAACCATTTTGCACCATAGCCTGCAAGCGGCTCAACACACTTTTCAGGGGGGGAGTTGCGATCGCAACTCCGTCCTCACTACGGTGGCCCAAACCTTAGCCAAAGAACCCCAAGTTGAGGTGGACTATATCGATCTGGTCGATCCTTTAACTTTGCAGCCTTTAGAGCACATCACTACCCAAGGCCTGGTCGCGGTTGCCGCCCGCGTTGGCTCTGTTCGGCTGATCGACAATATACTTTTGGATGCCCGCAGGCCTATCCTCGCCATGGATGGGCCTGCAGGTGCGGGCAAATCAACGGTCACCCGCCGCTGTGCCCAAGCCTTAGGATTGCAATATCTAGACACAGGAGCCATGTATCGAGCCATAGCCTGGCTGGCCCTAGACAAGCAAGTTGAGGTCTCAAACACGTTTGCGATCGCAGAGCTTGTAGAAGATTGCAATATCGAACTCAAACCCCATCCAGACCCTCAACAACCTCCCCAAGTCTGGGTGAACCAACAGGAGGTCACCCAAGCCATTCGCACCCCAGAAGTGACATCCCAGGTGTCAGCGGTTGCCGCTCAACCCCCAGTTCGAGAAGCCCTCGTCAAACAACAGCAACGTTTAGGTCGCCAGGGTGGCCTGATTGCCGAAGGTCGAGATATTGGCACCCATGTCTTTCCTGAGGCGGGACTCAAAATCTTCTTAACGGCTTCTATTGAAGAACGCGCCCGTCGTCGCCAACAGGATTTAAAGGATCAGAACTTACCCTCCCCAACCCAATCTGAATTAGAAGACCTGATTGCCAGTCGCGATCAACAGGATAGTCAACGAGAATTTGCCCCCCTTCGCAAGGCTTACGATGCCATAGAAATTAACACGGATGGCATGACGATTGAGCAGGTCATCACCCAAATCACGACCCTTTACCAAGAGCGATTTCCAGCCCAAGCATAAATCTCTTGCTTGCATTGACACTATCCATCTCTCGCTGCCGATCCACTGCCTTTCAGGAGAAGATTAAATTCTTAAGAGGGAATTCTGATTTGCTTCTTAAGAGGGTGCGGTATGCTATTCCAAATAGTTCCCCGTCCTCAATCTCGGAGTCAGCATGAAACTGGCAGACCGCATTGGTCAGGTGTCTTCATCCTTGACCTTAGCCATCTCAGCAAAAGCAAAAGCAATGCGGGCTGACGGTATTGATGTCTTAAGCTTTAGTGCTGGCGAACCCGATTTTGACACCCCTGAGCACATCAAAGCCGCTGCCAAACAGGCATTAGATCAAGGGAAAACCAAATATGGCCCGGCCCCAGGCGAGCCTCAACTGCGAGCCGCGATTGCCCATAAATTGCAGCAAGAAAATCGCTTAAATTTTCAAACTGAGAATGTGCTGGTGACAAATGGGGGCAAGCAATCCCTCTACAACTTAATGCAGGTTCTCCTCAATCCTGGTGATGAGGTAATCATTCCTGCCCCCTACTGGCTCAGTTATCCCGAGATGGTGAAATTGGCTGGGGGAGTTCCGATCACCTTAACCACCGATGCCCAAACCGGCTTTAAAATCACCCCTGCCCAGCTCCAAGCAGCAATCACACCCCGCACTCGCCTATTAGTCCTCAACTCTCCGTCGAATCCCACGGGGATGGTCTATACCCCTGCTGAAATTTCGGCACTCGCAGAGGTTATTGTCGCCGCCAACCTTTGGGTTGTATCGGACGAAATCTACGAGAGAATTTTATATGATGGCGCTGAACAGCTGAGCATCGGCGCGGTCAGTGAGGCCGCATTTCAACGAACCATTATCAGCAATGGGTTTGCCAAAGCGTATTCGATGACAGGATGGCGGATTGGTTATTTAGCAGGTCCCTTGGAACTCATTCAAGCAGTGGGACGACTGCAAAGCCATAGTACGTCTAATGTTTGTACCTTCGCTCAATATGGTGCCATCGCCGCTCTAGAAGGCTCCCAAGATTGCGTAGACATTATGCGCCAAGCCTTTGATCAACGACGTCGGCTGATGTTTCAGCTCCTGACGGATATTCCTGGTGTGACCTGTCCCCAACCCCAAGGGGCATTTTATATGTTTCCAGATATTAGCTTTACGGGCTTAGGATCCATCGCTTTTTGTGAAGCCTTGCTTGAACAGTGTCATGTAGCAGCTGTTCCCGGCGTCGCCTTCGGGGCCGATCAATGTATTCGGCTGTCCTACGCAACTGATCAAACGAGTATTGAGCAAGGTATAGAACGGCTTGCCCAGTTCATTACGACCGTTAGCCCCTAGATCCTTTTCTTGTAACACCCTATCTGCCTGAAAGTGGCTCGCGCACAGCCATCAAGCCCCAATAAATGTGTCAAAGCTTAGCAATCTCAGCCGTTGTTTCCGATGAAACGGTATGCTTTGCATAAGATTCACTGAATAATGGATAACTGCTTTGCCCATTCACATCTTGGGGGTAAATGCTCGCCTTTCATCCTTTCCGCGAGCAACCTTAGAGCTGTGCTGTTTAGGGTCTTGCCCAACTCATGAAACAACTTCTTTACCTGGAAATTCCCACGTCGGATCTAGCAGCCGTTCAAACTTGGTTGCATCAGCAAACCGCAGAAACGCTGGGCTTAAGTGCTAGCGTTCTGACATCCACCCCGTCAGGGATACATATTTCAACAGGTCCCGCGAAACTCGTCGTGTTTCTGTGGCAACATCTCAACACCACCTATCTGAAAGTCATGCAATGGTCTGATCAGCCATTATCAGGACAACAAGAGTGGATCCGTACCTTTGAAGCTACGCTCAAATCCGTTTTCCCCTACGCTCCCAAACCTTTCCCAGAAATTGATCTGTCCCAAACTGATATTTTTTCAGCCTTAGCCCCCTACTACCCATTAACAGCAAAGTACTTCCAAAACATTCCTAATGGTGAGGCAGACTTGCAGCGCGCCTATTGGTGGGAAAAACGCTGGCGAGACACCGTAAAACTCGGCCCCCAACCGCCAAAAGTTCAGCCCATTATGCATACTGCACCACCAGCAGAACCCGATTCAACCTGGGATATTGTGATTGTGGGCGGTGCTCTGGGGGCTTTGACAGCAGCCATGATGGCTCGATTGGGCTACAAAGTGGCCTTAGTGGAGCGGATCAAATTTGGCCGTATGAATCGGGAGTGGAATATTTCTCGCAGTGAACTACAAACCCTAGTTGATGTCGGTTTGTTGACAGCAGAAGAGCTAGAAACGTTAATTGCTCGCGAATACAAAGATAATTTTAATCAGTTTTTTAGTGGCAATAATCCACCTGCAGCTCGGTCTTCCGTTCTCTATACACCAACCGTTCTCAATGTTGCCATGGACTGTGATCGACTGCTGCAGCTTTGTGGGGAAAAACTGTTGGCCGCTGGGGGCCAAATCTTTGAATGCACAGAATTTGAGCAAGCCTATTTAGAAGCAGACTCTGTGACGATGCAGGTGCGAGACTTAAGTACCGATCAAGTGTCTTATATGCAGTCCCGACTGCTGATCGATGCCATGGGTACTGCCTCGCAAATTGCCCAACAGATTAATGGCGGACAGGCCTTTGATAGTGTTTGTCCAACGATTGGTGGTGTGGTTAAAGATGGTTTTGCTCCGGGCGTGTGGGACCAAAATTATGGGGAGCCTCTATTTACCAACGGCGATACCAGTCGTGGTCGCCAGCTGATCTGGGAAATGTTTCCTGGCGAAGGCAACGATATCACCATTTATTTGTTCTATTACCATCAGATTTCCCCAGAGAATCCAGGGTCTTTACTAGAGCTTTTTGAAGATTTCTTTGCCTGTTTACCGGACTATCGCCGCTGCGATTTAGATCAATTGGAATGGCGAAAAGCTGCCTTTGGCTATATTCCAGGACGCTTTAGCCGCAATGCCCAAGATCGGTTACCGGGGTGCGATCGCATCCTCTCCATTGGCGATGCAGCGTCCTTAAATTCTCCCCTGATCTTCACCGGGTTCGGCTCTTTAGTTCGCAACCTACCTCGGGTCACCCATTTATTGCATACTGCCTTACAAAATAACCTCTTATCAGGCGAAGCTCTCGGACTGGTCAATGCCTACCAAGACAACCTAGCCGCCACCTGGATTTTCTCTCGTGGAATGATGGCTAAACCGCAAAGCACCTTACCGCCCTATTGGATTAACGCCATCCTCAATGCTTTCTTTGGCGTTCTCAGTACTGAACCCCCCGATCAAGTCGATGACTTCATCAAAGATCGCGGAGGCTGGCTATTTATGACCCGTACCATTCTGAAAGCGGGCGTGCGCATGCCCCAAATCCCCTGGTGGGTAGCCCGTGCTATTGGCCTGAAAGAACTGCTCAACTGGGTCCCCACTTACCTCACCTTTACCTGGACCGCCATCCTCGCCTTCTTCTTTAGTGGCTGGTTACCCCAGCTTTTACAGCGTTGGCAAACTCCTTTATCTCAACGTTGGCCCCATCTCTGGCTGCAGCTCTTAAGCTGGTGTTACCGGTTAACCTATGGAATGGGTAAACCCCAACTCCTCCTACGTCTACCGCCCCTTACTGATTCTCCATCCGATTCTGAGATCAAAGTGCCCACCAGTGAAACCGTCTCCAGTCTCTCTGGTTAAATCAGCAAAGCATTCACCGCCAGAGATTTGGAGTTGTCGGTATCCACGCCGTATAGTAAGGCTAATTCCCACGACTATCGCAACATCACTGTAGATATCCTAGGTGAGGAGTTGGTATGGGTTTACAGCATTTGAGCTTCGCCATCAATCCTGTACAAACTGCCTTAGACAGGTGGTTTCAAAGTTTAGCAGCCAGTTATCCTGCACTCTCTTGGATGGTAGGTCATCCTATCCTGGCCGTTATCAGCCTCTTAGTACTATTAGCCATTATTCAAATCCTCTTGGGGTGGATTAGCAGTGGCATCAGACATCTTCTATTTACAATCTTCAAATCTCCCTATTCTTTGGTGCGATGGCTATTAGGAAAAACTGCAGCCCCCTTAAATCCTCCTAAGCCCAACAAATGGTCTAAGGGTAAAAGCACTGAGCAAGTCTCAACCCTCTTAAAACGTCTAGATCATCATCACCGAGAACAAGAGAAGTTAATCTTAGAACTCACTACCCTCATTCATAACGGTTCCGATACCCACCTCCTCGAAGGTTCTAGGGACACTTCCACCACCTCCTCCGATACCACTCCTTCTAAAATTTCATCTTCATAGCACGAAAGCTTTAGCTCCATGAGGCAATTTAGAAAGTGTTCTATAGGTCTCTTAATTTAGGGAAGATTTCGGTCTAGAATGGTAGCCCAAAGCAGCAAGTAGATGAGTATAAATGACTAGTCAAACAATTATTTCTGAACCAGCTGCAGCTCAGCGGCCTGTTTCCACCCTATCTACGAGCAGCAACGACGCTCGCCTAGTTGAGACCGTCAAGCATGTCTATAAATCTGATCATCAAGCTGAGTACTTAGAGATTAAAGCCCAAATCGAGTCGCTATTGCAGCAAATTCAGACAGAAATGCAAGCTTAATCCTCTAAAACAGAGAAAAGCTCGATAAAAACTATTTATTGCAGTCTTAATACTCATAGACAGTTATATCAACTAGTTTTCACCCCGAGCGAGCAGGCAGCCTGGTAACGTTACATTCCGTATCTGATGGGGCATATGTAAATCAAGGATAGGTGTAATATTGTTGTTGGCCTTTTATTGGCATCCTGCCACCATAACAATGGCTCAAGTCTTCCCTTCAAAACTTGATTATGAACAGAGCTATCCTTGTCCTGTCTGTCGTAATGGCCAATTAGATCGCCTAATTTTAATGGATGCCTTTGCCTGTAGCACATGCAATCATATCTTTTCAGCCAACCTTAACCAGCAATCCATTTGTTTAGCAGATCGTACTCCAGCGATTGGTTGGCGCTGGGCGCGCCAACATTGGCACCCTCTTCATCACCCTGACATTGATTTTCCGTTGGGAATCTGGCTCCTTTGTAGCGGTCTTACTGTTTTACCCCCAACGATTCTGTGGATCATGCACCACATGTTTCCGCCATTAGACAACTCTGCCCATTCATTTCCGTTACTTTGGATCGGCATCGTCGGTTTAACCCATGGCTTAATCGCCTTATGGATTTTGGCAGAGTTTTACCAATTGCCGCTCTACCTATCCTGGAAGTTCCGATGGCAATCTTGAATCAAATCTTACCCTGCATAGCTTAAAGCCCCTAATACCTCTAAATCCAACCCAGAGGCCACTTCAGCAAGTACTGTTCGATTAGTCGGATCAGACAAATGAGGCACCTGCCCAATCACTGGCACCTGAGTCAGGGCTTGGATCATGTCGATCGGTGCCCATTGCTGTATTTCTTCTGTGGATAATACACCCGTGGCATTCAAAATGATGCCCTTGATATCCAGCCCAAATTGTCGTGCTAAAGCTACATGGGCAACGGCCTGTCCCATACACCCCAATCGAATTGGCACAACCAATACAATGGGAAACCGCCAATCCCTAGCAATATCAGCAACGATCAACTCATCTGTGACTGGAGAGCCTAAACTGCCTACACCTTCTACCAACACCCAATCAAACTGAGCCTGCAACTGTTGAACCGCTTGCCAAGCGGGTAATAAATCAACCACCTGACCTGCCAGCCTTGCTGCTAATGGGGGGGCTAACGGTTGTTCGAAATACAGAGGGTTCAAGGTTTCAGGAGGTTGATTTAGATCAAAAACCTCGGTATACCATTCCCGATCTCCTAGCCCAGATTGCACCGGTTTACAGACCGCAATCCTTTCATGTGGCCGATACATCTGCCAATAAGCCACCAAGGCTGATGTAACAATTGTTTTGCCAATTTCTGTATCTGTACCACTAATTAAAAGAGTCTGTGTCACAGCACTATTATCCTTACGCTGACTATTGCTTATGTTGGCGGACTAACCAATAACTGATGGATAGTGAAAAGATTGCCACCGCCAGCCCTACAAGATCTAAACCGGATGATTTTGCAAAGTCAAAAATAATCAGTTTACGTGCTACAGCGATCAAAGCCGTTGCAACCACCAACTGAACCTGCACTCCCTGATGATCGAGGTAAGCTTGAATATTTTCTAGAAGCTCTAGAGCAATCAGGATATTGAGGAATAGACCAAAAATCTCTAATACCGTTGACTGAAAGAATCCAATCGGTTCCGTTGACAACTCACGAATCACATTAAATCCCAGATCGAACAGGGAGAAGAAAATAACAATGACCAATGCAATGGATAAAATCTTGGCAACAGTTCCTTCAAACCAATGCAATAGCCGGAGAAAGGAAGCATCACTGAAAACTTTAGCAATAGATCGATTGTTTCGCTTCATGGGGAATATTGAAGGGCTGCTGGGTTATCAAAGTGAACGATGAATCATATTACAGAAACTTGATTCAGTAGCACTGGCACCAGATAATGAGAAAGCTGGAGTAATACAGTAAATTTTTGCTTAGACTCTTAGCCTATTTTTGCTAAGTTTGCTAAGTAATCTGTATTATCGTTTTGCCCATTTTCATAGGAATCTGATTATGATCAGCGACATTTTACCCGCAATTATGACGCCTCTGGTTGTTTTAATCGGTGGTGGGGCTGCTATGACAGCCTTCTTTTATTATGTTGAACGTGAAGGCTAATTGATGGCGGTTAATCCATCAACTCATTCTATGCATTTCACATAGCCGACCTTGCTTAATGGACGGCTTCGTATAGCAAGAAGTCATAACAAGCATCCTAATTAAAAAGGGGAGTCAGTTAACTGACTCCCCTTTTAGGTATCGCAAAAATGCTAGCTTACAGGGAAGAACCCAAGCCTGCATATGCTCCATAGAAAAAGAGACCTACAATTGCAATGAGGGCGGTCCCTGCGACTGTCCCTACTAGCCATAATGGAACTTTTCCATCTGCCACAGACTTTTCCTCCTAAAATTACTAGCAAAGTTTATGCATAGAATAGTTTGTTCTCAAAAACGCTTATCAAATGGATAAACGGAATTTTATGTTAGTTAAAAAAGTAGCTTGAGAACAATAAAGCTAAAACAAGAACAAGTAGCAAGCCAATAAAGAGCGATGCACGATTCAACTCTACGGGTTGCTTATTCGGATTGGGTGTTGCCATTAACGTCTCCTATCTCTGAATGAACTGCATAGCTGCGATTGCACCCAGGAAGAAGGTAACCGGGACACCTAGGGTATGAACAGCCAACCAACGCACTGTAAAAACTGGATATGTAACCGGTTCTTTTGAAAGTCTACTGGTCATTGTTATAACTATAGTCCTTTTGTAAATTCATCAATTTGTTGCTTACCTTCATAACGATCAGTAACCAAAGGTAACCCTTGTCGAGCTTGGTCAAAGTACTCGTTAGGTCTTGGCGTTCCAAACACGTCATAAGCCAGACCTGTACTTACGAATAGCCATCCTGCTAAAAACAGCATTGGCACCGTAATGGTATGGATAATCCAATAACGAATGCTTGTAACGATATCACCAAAGGGTCGTTCACCAGTTCTACCAGACAATTCAAACACCTCCTATGAACACAGTCATGATACTTAATCATACGAAACCATCGGACGTCCCACAAGTAAAACCTGAAGTTTACTTCCGCTAGCCGTCCAAACAAGAGGAAAGCGGAGGACTTAGTACCCTTTAAGCTGATGCTTTCGGGGGAGCAATAAAACGCAATAGCGTCCCTGATTGCCCAATAATGAACCCTTGGTCAGAAGAAACAAAAATAATCTTGTAGAGGTTGGATGGTACATCCTCTACCGTCGTATCTTTTTGCCAAGTTTGGCCACCATCTAGGCTACATAGTAATGTGCCGCTGCCCCCTGACACCCAAACTTCTTCAGGAGTCCGGTAAGCCAAATCTAAGAGTCCAATTTTAGTATTGCCAGGAGTAAATGCTTCATCCCAGGCATAGTCTCCATCCTCAAGAAAACCGTTACTGAATTGAACCTGGCCACCTTTGTTTAAAATCCAGGGATTGCCACTCGGATCGTATCCCATGGTTTGAATTCGTCTTGCACCATTTCGATCATGGCTTTGCCAGGAGGTTTGACCTGGATCAAAAGTGTTGTAGAAACTACCCCGAGAGGAAATTGCGACATACTGACCATCTTCAGATCGGTTAATATTACGCGTTGCTCCCGTTGCCTCTTCCACTAAAGCAGTCCAATGCTGGGCTTCATCCCGAGTTTGGTAAATGGCACCTAGATCGGTGATCATCTCCACCGACTTAGGACCTAAAGCAGTGACTTGATAGGGAGTCCCGGGTAGTTGAGTACTCAGCGACACTCGTGACCAAGACTTTCCACCATCGGTCGTATGGAGCAGAATGGAAGGCTCACCCACAATCCAACCTTCATCCCCAGAAAAGCTGATGGATGAAAAGCGATAGTCTAAGTCTCCCAGGGAAAGAGGACGTGGCTCCCAAGATTTACCCCCATCAAAGGTTTCTAAGAGCGCAGAGTTAGTTCCCACCAGCCAGCCATGCTCTGGGGAAGCAAAACTGACGTCTAAGACGGCGGAGTCAGTCGGCAACGCGACAGATTCCCAAGATAGGGAATCCAACACTGGCAGACTGTTACAGGCAGTTAAGAAAAATAAGGCGGCAACGATGGATATCCATTGCCTTGAAGTCTTTAGAATTGCTTTTATCATCTTGTTTTTGAACGGGCGATAGCGTACTAGCCAATTGGTTGATTAGAAATTTTGCAATTGGCACAAAGCATCTCTTCGCGGATGGGCAAGGGAACGAATCGTTACAACTTAGCCAGAAGAATAGAAGCTGAGTAAGAACAGAAATATCGATAACAACGCGCCAAAAATCAGCAGGTTTTTCTTGCCTGGGGGCAGTGAATTAACCCCAAGGCCATAGCCTAGATTTTCAGCAAAACCCGAGGGAGCACCGACGGGTCCAATGTTGAAAAATTGCTCCGGAGGAGTTCGGCACACTGGGCATTTCCAGTCACCGGGAAGTTGATCAAACAAAGTCCCTTGCGGAATCTTACGGCGTTTATCACCTTCATCAGGCTCATAGATGTATCCGCAAGATCGACATTCAAATCGATCCACAGATACTACTTCTTCATTTGAATCCGTCTCAGTAGACATGACCTAAACTCGTGGAATTTCCACAATCCTAGAAATCTTTGTGAATTATTATGACATGGAACTTAATCACCTTGCTCAGGCTTCTATGCCTGAACCCAAAATTTAACCCTCATTCCTCAGCCTAGACCTGAGAACATGACACCTGAGTATGCTTAACTAAATATTGAGTAATGATTTTGGAACAAGTTTGTAGGATCGATTAATTATGGGCGGAGAAATTTTCACTACAGCATTTCTTTGTTTTTCGCTGATATTAGTGGGTATTGGCCTGGGATATTTACTACTAAAGGTAGCCCCCGACTAGATCTGCCACGCTTGTGATTAGAACTTTTGGATTTTGTCTTTATATCTTGCCTTTGAGCTGACAGCACAAGACATCAAAGACGCTGTATTGGTCTAGACATTAAACCGGAAGAGCATCACATCTCCTTCTTGAACGAGATAATCTTTACCCTCACTGCGGACTAATCCTTTTTCCTTAGCAGCAGTGAGGGATCCATTATCGACTAAGTCTTGATAACCAACGGTTTCAGCTCGAATAAATCCCCGCTCGAAATCCGTATGAATCACCCCAGCAGCTTGAGGAGCTTTGGTGCCGATGGGTATGGTCCAAGCTCGACTCTCTTGGGGGCCAGATGTAAAATAGGTTCGTAGCCCCAAAAGTTTATAGGTGGCATGGATAAGGGATATTAAGCCCCCTTCTTCCACCCCTAAGGCTTCAAGAAAGTCATTGCGCTCTTCATCGGTTAGTTCAACTAATTCAGACTCCACTTGGGCTGACATAATCACGGTTTCGGCTGATTCAGCAGTTGCAACCCCACGCACTTGTTCCACCCATTCATTCCCCGTGGCCAAATCATCTTCGGACACATTGGTGGCATAAATAATTGGCTTCAGAGTTAGCAAGCCTAAATACTTAATTATTTCTTGCTCTTCAGAGCTTAAATCAGCCTGACGGGCGGGTTGTCCTTCATCCAGCGTGGCTCTAAGCTTTTCTAAAATTTCTAGTTCGGCTTGCGCCTCTTTATTATTACGAGCAGTCTTTTTGGTTCGCTCCATTCGTCGCTCAATTTGGGCTAAATCTGCCAAACTCAGCTCCAAATTAATCACCTCAATATCTCGCACAGGATCAACAGAACCGGCAACGTGGATAATGTCATCACTGTCAAAACAGCGCACCACATGGACAATGGCATCGACTTCACGGATATTGGCCAGAAACTGATTGCCTAACCCTTCCCCTTGACTCGCGCCCTGGACTAGCCCGGCAATATCCACAAACTCAACCCGTGTGGGAACCGTTTTGGCAGATTTAGACAATTCAGATAAAGTTTGTAAGCGCTGATCAGGAACAGAGACAACGCCTACATTGGGCTCAATGGTACAAAAAGGGAAATTAGCGGCCTCAGCTTTGGCATTAGCGACTAAGGCATTAAACAAGGTTGATTTACCAACGTTGGGTAGCCCAACAATACCAGCTCTTAACATGGGAAGGGATGACTCAAATCATGGGCTCAAAGACATTATGAAGACAACACATTCAGATCATCTTGAGAAGCGATGCGAATGTGACTCATAATCCTTTGCCATTAAAACATGCATGAACCCTTTACATGAGCACTAATCAACAGGAAGCTCCCCTTTGGCAGGCCCTATATGACTGTGCCCAGTCTAGCCAAGTTGCATTTCATACCCCTGGTCATAAAAGAGGACGTGGGCTACCTGCTGCTATTCTTCAGCATCTCGGCTCCTTTCTAGGCTCAGTTGATCTACCTGAACTACCCGAGTTAGATAATCTCTTTGCCCCCGAAGCGGCCATTCTAGAAGCTCAGGTACTAGCGTCACAACTCTTTGGGGCTGAGCAAACCTGGTTTCTCACCAACGGTTCGACCTGTGGGATTCTGGCAGCATTGCTAGCCATTTGCGGTCCAGGCGATCAGATCATCGTGCCGCGCAATCTTCATATATCCGTCATTTCTGGTCTGGTTCTCTGTGGCGCAGTTCCTATTTTTGTGCAACCGGCTTTGGATCAGCAGCTCAACTTAGCCCATAGTTTATCAGTGCAGGATATTCAGCTCGCGTTCGAGGTCTATCCTCAGGCCAAGGCTATCTTCTTGATCCATCCCACCTATGAAGGGATTTGCGGAGACATATCGGCCATCGCCACTTTTGCCCATGATCACGGCATCCCCTTGATCGTCGATGAAGCCCATGGACCCCATTTTGCTTTTAATCCTCAATTCCCTCAATCTGCTCTCGCAGCTGGTGCAGACCTAACCATACAATCCACTCACAAAATGCTGGGAGCATTGACACAAGCAGCTATGCTCCATGTTCAAGGTCATCTCGTCGATCGGCAACGGCTCAGCCAAACCCTACAGCTGGTGCAATCCACCAGTCCTAATTATCTACTGCTGGCCTCTTTGGATGCCGCTCGCCACCAGCTAGCCCATACTGGATTTGAGATAATGCAGCAAGTTTTAGTCCTAGCGGACAAAGCACATACTCAACTACAGTGTTTGCCTAACTATCACCAATGGAATCCAATTGGCAGCACCCCCGGCTGTATTGCCCTTGATCAGACTCGTCTCACCATTCCGACTTATCCATTTGGTGCCCAGGGATATGACCTGGATCAAATGCTGATCGACAGTTATCAGATTTCGGCTGAACTCATCACACCAGACCATCTCACCTTCTTGATCACGTTAGGCAATACGGATGCTGATATTGATCGACTACTCCTAGCATTGCAAGATCTTTACCAACCTCATTTACAGCCATATCCGCATTCCTATCCAAAGGCTAAGCCGCCTATCTCTTTACCTGTGCTATCTCCTAGAGAAGCCTATTGGCATCCATCAGAGGCCATACCGATCATGGAATCTGTCGGCCGGGTCAGTACTGAGAGTATTTGCCCCTATCCACCTGGCATCCCCACACTGCTCCCTGGAGAAAGAATCCAGCAGCAAGATTTAGACTGGCTTTTACAACTTCAACAAGAGGGGGGAGTGATTACAGGGGGGAGTGATTTGAGCTTTAATACCTTAAAGGTTGTGAGAGAGTAGTAGCGTGAGCAAACAGCGACAACCTATGCCCTCCCCTCCTTGGCCCTATACCAGTCCTGGCATCCCAGATGAACTCTTTGAGCGTTTACCTGGAATCCCCATGACACAGCGGGATACCCGATTATTATTAATCTCACAATTGCGGCTGACGACGGATACAGTACTGTGGGACATTGGTGCAGGAACTGGCACCATTCCCATTGAAGCAGGCTTACTCTGTCCCCAGGGACAAATCATTGCCATCGAGCGGGATGAAGAAGTAGTTAATCTCATTCAAGCGAATTGTGATCGATTCGCAGTTGAGAATGTCGATATTATTCAGGGCAATGCTCCAGGCTGTTTGGATGACCTCCAACCTCAACCCACTCGAATTTGTATAGAAGGGGGACACCCCATGCAAGAACTGTTGAGAACAGCATGGAGTCATCTGCAAACTAATGGACGATTGGTGGCATCTGCATCTAGTCTAGAAACGCTGTATATCATTTCTGAAACCTTTTCTTCCCTTCATGCTCGCAACATTGAAGTCGTTCAGTCCGTCATCAATCGTTTGGAGACACGTGGCACGCGCCAATTGTTTGCTGCTGTCGATCCTATGTTTATCTTGAGCGGTGAGAAACTTTGAATCTGACCGTACTTAAAGTATAGTTTTTCTCTTTCAAGAAGCTTGAAACTTAAAATAATTTACTTTTGGCATATAGAAAGATAATTTCGGCCAAATTTATGTCAGTTTTTATCCTCTGACAATATATTCTTCAATCTAATTCTTTTAGCTCTCTTGGCTATCAATAAACTGCAATTATATCTGACCACAATGAGATATCGATAGAATCGATATAGTGCAGAATCAAGCGATGATGGCAGCTAAATATGTGCGACAGAAGGAATGTATGACCTTCTTGAGCATCTTAATATCTAAAAATTGCTCGAAATAATTATTTACAAGGATATTCAGCGATCTTAATCCTTATTATCCCTTTTTAACCACGGCTCTGCTTCAGAATGCTTCTTTATACTGACCTAATAATAGGTCACTGAAGTTTCGTCGCGAGTACCCATAGAGATGCCTATACAATCTCTTCTATCTGCATCGAAATCTATAAATGCAGAGATACGTTCTTCCTATCAATACTGAAAAAACTACTAGGATTTATAAGTAGTAAACCTATTCAAATAGGTGCTACTGAAAATTGTTCTGAGCTATACTTGTCAAGGCAATTAAAACTTCTATGTATCCATAGAAAGAATGCCGGGATTGATGTTTCTGAGATCGTTGACGGAATGCTGCCTCTGTTTGCAACTTTATGGATCCAACAGCCGAACTTATCTTTAGAGACACCTCATTCTGTATCCCAGACGCCTGTCCAGCCTCAACTCTCTTCAGATCGAGATGGGTGGGTTGCCCAAGCTTCTCGCCCTTCTTTAAAACGCCAAACGAATCGACAAGCATCACGGCAAGGGATTGAGTTTCGCACCTTGCCTGGCAGGCTCGATACAGTGCCTGTTTTCAACAGCAATAGTCCTGAAGTGGTCAGACGGTCCGGAATTTTGCTCTCTACATTTCCACCTCGGGGTAAACGTCAAGCCAAGGCCCATCTCAATTTTGCTTTCAACGGTCGATTTGATATTTTTGCCCATCACGTTGCCAAGACCAATCGGCCGGATGATACCCCCACGTTTTATAAAGGCATCCTGTTATATAATCCCAGCCGAACCCGCAGTATTACGATTAAAGTCTTACATTCAGCGACATTTCTGGGCAATCCTGATGCGCCCTACATTGCCCTCCCCCCTCAAGTCAGCAATGATTTGGGCAAGGTTTTTTCGGGACCGGGTGGACGAGTGGTCGATCAGATTCTGAGAAGACGCCGTCAAACCCATTGGCCCCCTGTTATTTATTTACGCCCTGGACAAAGCAAAATGCTGATGAACCTACCGATTCCGGTTCCCAGCTTATCGGCTAAAAAACCCGTCCGGGGTCCCAAAGCTCAAAAATTACTGAAGCTGAGTGCAGCTAAATTACCCCTCAGAAATATTGCGCCATCCTCAAATACTCGCTCCACTCTGGCTCATTTGCAGAGTAGTGGGCCAGTATATGCCGCCAGTATGGCCATGCTAGCCCCACTCAATCGCAATGGAACCGAAAAAATTCCCACGAAGAAAGATTGGGAAAAACTTTTGATTAATGGTGAGCTGCTCTCTCCTCGGGACAAGCCTCCTTCTCCTTTAAATCAAAGAACCGATCCATTTTTCTATGGTCGGGTCGCTGGCGTCAGTCGCGGATCCCTCTGGAAAGCACAAGTCACAGATGATCTCACCAGTAAAGAACTAACGATTCCTAGGCCCGGTCGCTCGTTTGCCTATGGATTGAGCACGCTACAGCGAGGAACCTTTGGGACAGGACAGGTCCAAAGTGCTCCGATGCTAGTGAGATATCCTGATACAGCTTATTTAGCCCATGGGAATTATGGGGTTCATTACGATTTAACCTTACCCTTCCATAACCCCAGTAAAAAGCCTCGACAGGTCGATATTGCTATTCAAACGCCTCTCAAACATGACCGCAAAGGGGTAGGTCTTAATTTTTGGCGATCAAAAACAGCCCCAGTTTTTTTCCGGGGCACGGTACGGGTACGATACAAAGACGATGAAGGCAATTCCCAGTTGCGTTATTTTCACCTGGTTCAAAAACAAGGCGAAAAAAGTCAATCTCTGGTGACGTTAAAACTGAAACCAGATGAACGGCGGTTGGTTCAGGTGGACTATGTTTATCCACCCGATGCCACTCCTCCTCAAGTGCTAACGGTTAAAACGGATCTTTTCTTTGGCAGTCGGAGCTAATTGAATGAAACCTAATGTTGAAGTTTTTGCAGATCGATCACAGTTAATAAAACGTGCCCTAGAACTGACCCTCGCTGAAATCAAAGATGCGATCGCACAACGAGGACGCTGCACCATCGCCTTAGCCGGGGGAAACACACCTAAGCCCCTATATGAACAACTCGCCCAACAAAACCTACCGTGGCAAAATATCCACATTTTTTGGGGAGACGAGCGGTATGTTCCGATTTCTGATCCGCAAAGTAATGCGGGCATGGCCACCAAAGCCTGGCTCAACCATGTGGCTATTCCCCCCAGCAATATTTATCCTATGCCCACCCAAGCTGCCGATCCAACGGAGGCGGCTCAAACCTATGACCAGCAGCTACAGACTTTTTTTGGCACTGGCCCCAAGGAATTTCCCAGCTTTGACATCGTATTGCTAGGCTTGGGACCTGATGGCCATACCGCCAGCCTATTTCCCCATACCGATGCGCTACAGGTTTGCGATCGCAACGTCACCGTTGGCAACAAAGACGGTCAACCTCGACTGACCTTAACCGTCCCCGTTCTTAACCAAGCTCGATGCATTGTCTTTCTAGCAACAGGCGCGAATAAGCAAGACGCCTTGACTGAGATTTTTGCAGAGACTGCTGATGCCACCCACTATCCTGCTCGCTTAATCCAGCCTATGAATGGCAAACTCTCATGGCTACTAGATGCTGCAGCAGGAGAACCTCTACAGAAGTACATATAAGTCATGGGTGATCCTAACCGCCTTGGCCCCAGAATCCGCATCCAATCAGAGGATCAGATTAAGTGCCACAAATGGGTACACTCAATGAGACAAGATCAAACCGTCTGAAATCATGGTTGCTGGGTTGCTGTAGGGGTTAACAACCCATGTTGCAGACCATAGTTGCCATGAATATCTCGTGTACTATGTGAAAAGCGGTATTTTTATATCTTAAAAAGCCTCTCTTGTATAGACATTACTGGGACGTTTTATCACCTATTGAGCTAACGATTCGATAAGTCTTATCGGCAGCCTTAATTTGACTATGATCGGGGAATTTTTTGACGGGGGAGATAACTACAACCTATGATTATTTGTCCCAATTGTCTCCACCAAAATCCTGATAGTGCTACGACTTGTGAAGCTTGCCAGAGTGCCTTGCCCTCTACAAGTAGCTGCCCCAACTGTGGAGCATCCATTCAAGTTGGGGCACAGTTTTGTGGCCAATGTGGATTCAATCTGTTGGACGCCCCCAATGAGTTAGATGAAATCATCGCTCTCACCACCGAAACACCAGAAGCTGAACCCGCTTCCAGCAACAATCCATTTATTTTTCCCGATCCTCAACCCCCAGATCCCTTAGTCATGCCGGATCTGATGCCGCCAGAACCAGCGGTAATACCCCCCTTGCCCGTTGACTTACCTTCCCTAGATAATGAGCTGCCTCCATTCGAAGCGCCTCCATCTCCCGCTCCGGCTTATCCTGAACCCGCTTCGCCGGGTACGCCCAGAACTCAACTCCAACAGCAGACGATTCAGTTAGTCCATGTTCAGACCAACGCAGTGATTGATCTATCCCCGACCCTTGATCGGATCCATATGGGGAAACCCAACGATCGAGTTCCCCCCGACATTGACGTGTCAGGGTTCCCGAATGCTGAAGTCGTTTCTCGCGTTCATGCTGATATTCGGGTCGAAGGGGGTCATTATTTTATTGAAGATGTCGGTAGCTCAAATGGGACCTACATCAACAGCATTCCTCTGTTACCCGGCAATCGGCATCGCCTACGCATCGGCGACCGCATCGCCCTTGGCAAAGGCAATCTAGTCACTTTTCTATTCCAACTTAACTGATAACGTGATTACTCTAACGCTCTTGCATCCTGTTCAATCCACTCCCGTTCAAAGTTGGAGCTTTGAGCAAGATCCAGTCATCCGCATTGGTCGAGCTGTGGACAACCATGTTGTGCTTTACAGTGCAGTTGTCTCCCGTTATCACGTCGAACTTCGACAAACGGGCGCCCAGTGGGAAGTCGTCAACATCGGTACAAATGGCACCTACTTGGACGGCAAACGCGTTCATCAAGCCCCTTTGGCAGATGGCAACATCATGCGCCTCGCCCGTTCTGGCCCTAATATTCAAATCCATATTGATGAAAGTGGGAGTAGTGGCAGTAAGTATAGTCAACCTGATGTGACGGCTGCTCCCAACTCACCCAGCATCCAGGCCCAACCCCCACAACCCCAAGGCGCTGCTCCTCCTTCAGCAGAGATGAGTCCCTCACTGCAGAATGCCGAAGAAGGCTTTCGAGTGACGGGCCAGACGCCCTTTCCTAAACACCCTCAAGATGAACAGAGTCGCTTTCAGTATCCCTGTACGAATGACGGATCAAAACCTGCTGCCAACTGTCAAAATTCACCTGCGAACAAGGGATCGTTGGTTTGTACCGATTGTGGTTTACCGCTCAAAGTCTGGCGACAAATCGGCCAATACCATATTCTTAAGCCTCTAGGGACCGGGGATAATACTTTTATTGCCTGGCGGGATGGTCACATGGTGGTGCTCAAAACCCTCCAACAGGAGTGGCTGGACCATGAAGATGCGTTGATCGCCTTCCAAGACCAAGCAGCTCAGCTCTGTCAGACCAGTCATCCCGGAATTCCTAAAATCTACGAAGCATTTGAGATAGAGGGACAACCTTATCTCGTCAGTGAGATGATCTATGGGCAAAATCTTAAGCAATGGGTGACGGAGCGAGGTCCCCTATCCCAGGAACAGACCATCTTGTGGATTTCAGATATTTGTGAAGTTTTAGATTATCTACATCAACAGTCCCCGGCTATTATTCACCGCAATCTCAAACCAGCCAATTTTTTGCGCCCTACCATTCCCCATGGTTTCAAGGAAGTGGTCTTGGTTAATTTTGGCGAGATGCAGCTTCTGAGCCCTGAAGCAGGCACATTCATTGGTTCTGTGGGCTACACGGCACCCGAGTTACAAGCCGGTAAAGCAGCGCCAGCCTCCGATCTCTATGCCTTAGGCGCGACTTTGGTTTACATTTTGACCGGGCAAGAACCCGATGCCTTTTACCGATTGGGAGATGAAGAATTTCGACTCCATGTCGAAGATGTTCCTCGACTCAGCCCAGAGATGGCAGATGTGATCCAACGCCTCACCCATCCACAACCCCAAAACCGCTATTCCTCTGCATCTCAAGTCGCTGAAGCCATGAGAGAACTGCTACCGGCACCGATTTGAGTAAGCGATAATAAAACGCTTCAATGCCTGGTGGATAGTTGTCCCATGGTAGTTTGCACTCTCATGCTAATTTGTATCGCCTGATGAATAACCTGTTGATACTCCTGGGCCTTCTCTTGCACCTCTAAGGCTTGCAGGGCTATCAGCGCTTGGTCTAAGTCTTGCCCTAAGGTTTGATGGCGGTGAAGAAGGCGGCGATGGCGGCGGATCTGAGTCTCTAGGGTTAAGGCAGTAACTAAATGGGTCCGACTCACCTGTAAGGCTGACAAAATGGATGTTAGATCTTCCACTTGAGTCGATGGATGGGCTTGGGTCAAACCCTTGAGAACCATCACAGTCTCCACAAGCTGATTGTATTGGTCGATGTCATCCAGCATATGCATCAGGATGCGGAAGGTGCGAGTCCGATGCCATAGATAGAAGTGCCAGCCAGAGAACATCAGCGTTGTTGCGGTGGCCGTCACCTGGAGAAATCGGTGGGTTTGTTGAGGGGCTGAATCCCGTAAGGTAATGAGTCCGATGGGCACAGACAGCATACCGATGAAGGCTAACATAATCATCTCTACACTGAAGATATGCAGCCAATATTGCGGTTGATGCCAGGCAGAACGGCGGTATACCCCTCCGAATAAACTCCCTACCCACCAACCATTGGTGATAAAGCCTGTTTGGGATTCAATATCTTCAGTCGTTAACTGTAAAGTTTGTAGTTTTTCAAAATCAGGGAGATGACTCATGGGCTTTATCCGGCACCCTGCATCAGATTTGCGATCGCATCGAGGACACCGGTCCAAAAGTTACCTTCCCGAGATCGAAACAGCTCAAAGGCTCCTGGCGAACCAAAAAAGGGGCGCAAGGTCCAGCCCAACTGACTACCGACAAACCCATACAGACAAAGCCAAAAACGCAGCACCGTAGAGCGGAGTTGCACATTAGTATCCGTATCGGACTGGGCCACAGGACGCATGGCCTGGTAGAGGAAAGACACCCCAAACATGCCCGTAAGGGCAAAAACCACCACATTCAGCAGCAGATAAAACGAATAATCCTGCACGGGAGAAATGGTGATCACGAAAAACAAAGTAATCGGGGCAAAGCCCACGAGCAGTAAGGCAATGACGGCAGCCGCACTCAACACATAGGTGAAATGCTGAGCAATGGTTTGGCGAGATCCAAACAAGGCATTAAACACATACAGGGCAGGCAAACAAACCAGTAAGGTGATCAGGTAAAGGGTCGGCAGTTTTAAGCCTGAAGACAGGGCTTGCAGCGGACTGTGAAAGGAGCCGACGATAGCGCCATAGGTGGCAAAACTACAAAAACTACAGATCAGCAGGGCGGAAATTTTGACCGATAATCGCTTTCCCTCATGAATTTCTTGGAGAAAGGTTTGTCGGTCTTTGAGCAGGGCAATAAAAATAGCAACAGCGTTCATAGACAAGGAAGCAAGGGCAGCGTGAAAGTAAGCTCAGCCTAGCTTTGCCACTTCTGTCCTGTCAGTCGGCTGAAGTCGGGAGTTTTTTGGGAAAAAGTCGGGTCAGGTCGGGTTGATGGCCCAGACTGGCCCTTATCTCATATGTTCTTCCAGGTTTAGAATCACGGTTTCCAAGTACCACTCTTCGGAGCGCCCGGGATATTGTGACTTCGTACTCCGCACAATCCCCCGCGCTAAATCTTGGTTACCACCCAGTAATTCCAGGAGTCGTTGCCATAAGCGCTCATGCTGGGTTTGCGGAGGTTTAGGTGGAGCACCATGAGATTCGGTCTGGGCAGGAGGTTGCAGCTTATTGAGTTGGGCTAACACCTGCTGATAATTGAACCATTCTTCTTGAGCACAAAACAGGCTAATGGCCCGCTGATAATCGGCAATGGCTTGAGGATTTTCCTGCATCCCCGCATAGGTCAGGCCGCGCTGATAAAAGGCATCGGCGTTGTTGCTATTCAGGCGTAAAGCTTCGGCATAGTCTTCGATAGCTCCCAGATTATGTCCAATTCCTCGGTAGGCATTGCCCCTGGCGACATAGGCGTCACTATCTTCAGGGGATAAGAATAAGGCCTGGTTGCAGTCAGAAATCGCCCCTTGGGGATCCTTGAGATTCAGGCGGGCCTTGCTCCGTCCTCGATAGGTAATAGCATCTTCAAATTTGAGGGTGAGAGCCTGGTTGAAATCTGCGACCGCAGCTTGGTAGTTGCCTTGTTTACAGTAGACCAATCCCCTGCAGCAATAAGCTTTGCCATCCTGTGGATCGGCCTGCAAGACCCAATTAATGTCCGAGAGAGCCTGACTGAGCTGGCCGATTTTGGCCCGATCGAGGATTTGCGTAAAGTAATCTTTTTCCGATAGGGGGGGTGGCACTGCGGGTGCCTTTGTGATTGGAGCAGTAGGATTAGGCGTTTTTGGCCGAATTTCTTCGATCTTGTCGATGCATTGACGTGCTCCATCCGCATCTTTTTGATCGAGATAGAGTCCTGAAGCCACTTTAAAATCTGAGATCGCAGCTTGGATATCTCCTTGCTTGCGATGGACAATACCGCGCAGTTTATGGGCGGCAGCATAGGTGCGATCGCAACCAATCGCCAGCTCAACATCAGCCATCGTCCCAGGCACATTTTTCAAGGAGAGTCGTGCTAGGGCGCGGCAGTAATAGGCTTTGGCTGATTTAGAGTCAATCTCTAGAGCCTTACCATAGTCTTCAATCGCGGCATAGACATTGCCAGAATCGTAGTGGGCCAACCCTCGTTGGCAGTAGGCATCTACGGAAAATGGCTCAGATTCCAGGACTTGGGTAAAGGTTGCGATCGCATCTGCGTATTGCTTTTGCCGAAGTTGCGCTTGTCCTTGTTGAAATAACGGGGCACTCATGGGCACTCTGATGATGATGCAATGTAGACCTCAAAACAACGGGTTACACCGCTGGACGGGATTAATATCCTAACTAATAACCTCAACCCCTACCGTTGTCTTGAGTGATTTCATTTATGTTGGCAGATTTTGGGTAGCAGAAAATCTCCAATCCTTTTACGAAAATTTTCTTAACTCAACCTGAGTTCGGTTTTTACTTCTAGAGATCCTTACAACTTCGCGTCAAGATACTTTACAATCAGCAATATTGCCCTGGGCATAATTAACAAAGACTTTAGAAGTTTAATACAAAGTTTTTTGGTCGCCCGCCCTTGCTACACGGGCAATCTAACAGTCATCCATCCCCTGATGGTTTGTCAAAGCTTGTAGCACTATCCCTTAGAGAAGAAAGATGAAAGACCTCACCCGCTATCGCAACATTGGTATCTTTGCCCACGTAGATGCTGGTAAAACCACCACTACAGAAAGAATCTTGAAGTTAACCGGCAAAATCCACAAGATTGGTGAAGTGCACGAAGGTGAGGCCACCACTGACTTCATGGAGCAGGAGCAAGAGCGGGGGATTACGATTCAGTCCGCTGCCACCTCTTGTGTTTGGAACGATCACCAGCTCAACATTATTGATACCCCTGGACACGTTGATTTCACCATTGAGGTTTATCGCTCCCTTAAGGTTTTGGATGGCGGCGTCGGTGTATTTTGTGGCTCTGGTGGGGTAGAACCTCAATCCGAGACCAACTGGCGCTACGCGAACGACTCTAAAGTCGCCCGGATTATCTATGTCAATAAACTAGACCGCACCGGGGCTGACTTTTACCGCGTTGTTGACCAAGTTGAAAAAATCCTGGCCGCCAGGCCTTTAGTCATGACTCTGCCTATCGGCACCGAAAACGAATTTATCGGTGTCGTGGATGTGCTTACGGAAAAAGCCTGGGTTTGGGATGATTCCGGCGAGCCCATGAACTATGAAATCCAAGACGTCCCTGAAGATATGAAGGACGATCTTGCCACCTACCGCGAGATGCTAATCGAGACAGCGGTCGAGCAAGATGACGACCTCATGGAAAAATATTTGGAAGGCGAAGAAGTCAGCATCGAAGACTTGAAGCGCTGTATCCGCAAAGGAACCCGTGATCTGGAATTTTTCCCCACTTACTGTGGATCTGCTTTTAAAAACAAGGGTGTACAGCTCGTCCTGGATGCAGTCGTTGACTATTTGCCCAACCCCAAAGAAGTCAAACCTCAACCAGAAGTTGATCTGGAAGGTAATGAAACAGGTAACTTTGCCGTTGTCAATCCAGATAACCCCATGCGGGCCTTGGCATTCAAAATTATGGATGACCGATTTGGAGCGCTGACCTTTACCCGTATCTACTCCGGCACGATTTCTAAAGGCGATACGGTTCTCAATACTGCCACCGGTAAAACCGAACGGATTGGCCGTCTTGTGGAGATGCATGCCGACTCTCGCGAGGAAATTACTTCCGCTCAAGCGGGCGACATTATCGCTATTGTCGGTCTCAAGAATGTGCAGACAGGACATACCCTCTGCGATCCGAAAGAGCCTGCGACCCTTGAACCCATGGTCTTTCCTGCCCCCGTGATTTCAATCGCGGTTGCGCCCAAAACAAAGGGCGGAGACGAAAAGATGGGAATGGCCCTCAGCAAAATGGTGCAAGAAGATCCCTCTTTCCATGTGGTAACGGATGAAGAGAGTGGTGAAACCATCATTAAAGGGATGGGCGAGCTTCACCTTGATATTAAGGTGGATATTCTTAAGCGCACCCATGGTATCGAAGTGGAAGTCGGTAAACCCCAAGTGGCCTATCGAGAATCCATTACTAAGCGTCTTGAAGATAGCTATACCCACAAGAAACAGTCGGGTGGTTCGGGTCAGTACGGCAAGATTGATTATGTCGTCGAGCCGGGCGAACAAGGTTCAGGCTTCCAGTTTGAATCTAAGGTCACAGGGGGTAACGTTCCTCGTGAATACTGGCCTGCGGTAGAGAAAGGATTTGGCAATAGTATCGATAAAGGTGTACTGGCAGGGTTCCCTTGTGTTGATATCAAGGTAACGTTGACGGATGGCTCCTTCCACCCGGTTGACTCTTCTGCCATTGCCTTTGAAATTGCTGCCAAGTCAGCCTATCGTCAGTCCATTCCTAAGGCCGGTCCTCAATTACTGGAACCGATCATGAGTGTAGATGCCTTCACCCCTGACGATCATGTGGGGGATGTGATCGGTGACCTCAACCGTCGTCGAGGCATGATTAAGTCCCAAGACTCTAATCCCATGGGATCTCGCATCAAAGCAGATGTGCCCTTGAGTGAGATGTTTGGCTACATTGGCGACTTGCGGACCATGACCTCTGGTCGCGGTCAGTTCTCCATGGAGTTTTCCCATTACGCCCCTTGCCCCACAAATGTGGCGGAAGAGGTGATTAAGGAAGCCAAGGAACGTCAAGAAGCCAAGTAATTACAAACTAAAGTAATCCAACAAACGGCACTTTCTACTTTTGGAAGGTGCCGTTTTTGTTGGCTCTTGTTCGCGAGGTTTGCTTTGATATCCTCAATAATCTCAACGCAGATGACTCATTCCATTGACCATTTTCCGTTAGCCGCAAAACGAACTTGAACGGTTCTCCGCTGAGTTTTGAGAAAGGTTTGGCGAGACCAAGTGAGTAAGAAAGAACGTTGCTCAATGGCGGCTTGAGACGTACCGATATTGATGGGGTTACTGGCACTATCCAACTGCAGACTAACACCTGGCGCAGCTTCCAACACTTCAACCGCAGCAGAAGCAAGAAATAGATGATTGTCCTTCTCAAGATTTGTCCACGTTAAGCGCAGCTTTGCTGCCGGATCACCCAGACTAAAGGTAGCTTGATGGCGTTGTGACGAATCAACAACAGGGACCGAAGGAGAATCATTGTGCTGATCTAAACCCTCAGACAACTCCAGAGGAGTTCCTAAAGGTCCTACAGGGGTAGTCGGTCCACCGCAACCCGCAAGCAGCAATGAGCCTATCAGCGCCATACTCCCCAGCCTGAGATAAGCACTGGATTGGGACTGTTGTGAGGCTCGAGCGCCAGAAGTCATAACAATTCAGCCACTATTTAGGATTGATCGTTCTGATCGTCAAGACTTGGGGTGGCGTAGAATCAGCGGGATAGAGAAATTCAACATTCACCAATTGCTTTTTCTTGGGCGGAATCGGTAAGGTCAGTAACGCTTTGCCCCGCTCTCCCCGGCGCTGCACTAAGTGGAAAAAGCGTCTTTGGGACTTGCCTGCACCATCGGTATAACTCAGCTTCAGCGTCCCTCGAAAAAAAGCAGGGCCACCAGGAGATTTTAAAAAGCGCAAGCCCTTGTCAGACAGCTTATCTTCCTTGATCGGTGTTTGCAGGGACAGGGTCACCTTTTGTGGATCATCGGTGTTGTTCTTGAGGGGTAAGTCCAGCTTGTACCGCAACCCATAATTGCCGTGGGATTTGTAAGCAGTATCTTCATACCGAACCAACATGGGGGCACTTTGGATTTGATCCGTGCCTAAGGTGCCGCGATCTAGGGTATTGATCGCATAGGAAAATGCTTCACCCGGCTTAGGAATATCTAAGCTATCTGCTCCAGGCTTATTGGCAATCGTTGCCTTCCATTCCGAGCCTTTGGATACCCCGGCAACCCGCCCATAAAAGAATTTTTCCGAATCAGAGTCGGGAGGAGTCGGAGCTTTATCCCTTGGACTGACCAAGTTTCCCTTAGCCAAGGTTTGCTTCCAGTCTTCTAAAAGCGGGGCCTGAAATTTCCATTTCGATGGAGATCGAGCATAACGGGTCATGCTGGCAGCATAGAGCTTGCCGTTGGTCCATAACCGTAGCCAAGTGGTGCGGCTATTGCTGGGGGGAAGTTGCAAATTCACCAGCATCTTGCTTTGACCCGGCGGAATAACCAGATTGGTGGCCCAACCAGCCTGTCGTTTGCGACGGAGAACTTCCCCCGCCGTTCGACTACCGGGACCCGAATAGATGTTGCCGCCTTGATCTGCAGAGTGGGCAGGAAGATCCACAAACGGGGCCTGGGACTGACTGAGATAGCTATTAGCTTGCAAAACCAGCACCTTTACAGGCTTGCTGGAGGGATTATGTAGCAATACTCCCAAATACAAGGGCCGCTTTCCCTTTTTAGAGTCAATCCGGGTGACATGATGGGCAAATACATCAAACCGACCGGTCAAGGCATAGTTCAAATGGGCTTCGGGGAACTGTTTACCAGACTCAGGAAACGTAGAGAGAAGAATCCCTTCAGATTTAACAATTTCTGGGCTGTTGCTATTAAAAACAGGAAATTGATCCAGTTTTCCCGGCAATGCCCTCACTTCCTGGGGAACAAGCACTTCGGGTGCGGCGGCAATCGTACTTGCTTGAGCGAGAAGTAGGGTAGACAGGAAAAATGACATGAATGAATCAATCAATACAATTGAGCGAATAAATTCTACCAGCCCATGATCCCCACATTGAAGACCAATGGGCCGCTTTGATAGATGACCCATCCTTAGGGAATAGCTTGCGATAGTAAGTTTTCAAAGGCCCGCCGTTCATGGGGACTGCCCACTAAAAGTAACCGATCGCCAGTTTCTAAGAGCGTAAAAGCATGGGGATAGCGAAAGATGCGCTGGCCCCGCCGCACAGCCATAATGGTTGCCCCCGTACGGCTACGAATCTGAGTCTGGGAAATCGTTTGATTGATGAAGGGAGAGTTGGGCTTCAGGGTGTACCAACGGCCTTCGAGTCCTTCGACAACTTTGCCTAATTCAGGGGGAACACGATCCCCCAACTGCTTGGGCACAATTTCACGGTAGTGGCCTGCCCGATAGGTATTGGCAATGGTCTGGACTTGCTGAATGGGGTCACCTAAATTGAGCAATACATGGGCTCCCATTTCTAGGGATGCTTCAAATTCGGGCTGCACCACCTCTTTAGCGCCAAGTTGGTAGAGTACATCAATTTCTTGGATGGCGTGGGCGCGAACAGTGACATCTAATCCGGGAACCATGCTTAAAGCCCGCTTTAGGGTCAGCCGGGTCGCCAAGGGGTCAGGAAGGGCGATGGCAAGGACGCGGGCTCGGTCTAATTTGGATTTACGCAATACCAACTCACTAGAAGCATCGCCAAATAGATAGGGGATTTTCTGGTCTCGCAAGGTCTGTAAGGTTGCTTCATTATTTTCGATCACTAGGACAGGATGTTCTTGCGATCGCAACATCCGTACCAAGGTTTGTCCAACTCGACCATAGCCAGCAACAACACAATGTCCCGCTAAGCCATCCGGAATCGCCACTTCTTTCGGACGTTGAGTATAAATAAACCACCGCCCAATACCCGGTATGCGCTCAAGATAATTCGGGAGACGCGTCGAAAGCTTAAAGACAAAGGGGGTAATCAGTAAGGTAATGGCCGTCGTTCCCACCATCAAGCCATATAACCGAGGAGAGAACAGATCCAGATCCACGGCGACACCCGCGAGCACAAAGGAAAACTCACCGATTTGATTAATCCCTAGACCCACTTTGAGGGCAGTGCTAAAGCCATAGCCAAAGATCACAACTAAGGTCGTGACGATCAGGGCCTTACCCACCATCACAATCGCCACCAAACTGAGCAGAGTCCCCAAATTTTCAACCAAAAACACGGGGTCAATCAGCATACCAATGGAGGCGAAAAACAAGGTGGCGAAGACATCCCGCATGGGCAAAATACTTTGCAAGGCATGGTCTGCATATTCCACCTGAGACACCATCAAACCTGCCACAAATGCCCCCATTTCAATGCCTAAGCCCATGGAGGCTGTGGCCAAGGCAACCCCCATGCAGAGGGCAACCACGCTCAGTACAAACAGTTCTTGCGACCCCGTCTGGGCCACCTTTTTCATCAGAGTCGGGACAATTTTCAGTCCGGCAACAACCGCTAATAGAAAAAACAAGGCGGTTTTGAGTACAGCGACCAGCAAGGCTTGGCCAATAGTGGCGGCTGGTTGGGTCAATATCGGCAACACCGCCAGCATCAGTCCCAAACTCAGATCCTGAATAATCAGAATTCCCAGCATGACTTGGCCATGCATCGTCTGCATTTCATTGCGCTCAATTAGGCTTTTGAGCACAACAGCCGTTGATGATAGGGAAAGCACCGCTCCCAGAAAAATCGCTTGGGGCAAGGTGTCTACCCAGTGGGTAAAGTAGGCCAATCCACCCCCCAAAAGGGTAGTGAGTAGGACTTGCAGGGTGCCGCCTCCCAAGGCAATTTTGCGGACTTTTAAAAGATTGCTAAAGGAAAACTCTACTCCCAGAGCAAAGAGCAGCAGCACCACTCCCATCTCTGCGAAAAAGTTAATAGCGCCTTCAGCTTTAACGATTTCTAAGCCAGATGGACCTACGGCTAGCCCCGCTAGTAAATAGCCTAATAAGGCCGGTTGTCCAAGTCGAGTGGTGAGATAGCCACCAACAGCAGCAGTGCCTAAAACCGCTACCATATCGACAATAAGAGAAAGTTCTGCAGCCATAGGTCACTCTCTGAAGACAGGCTACTCTAACATCAATCCAGCAGTCTGCAATGTCTGTAAGATGCAAGCAACACCGTTAATATACAATTCTGCACACGCAATCGAGCTGTCTTTGCCTTGATCGGAGGTCCATGAAAATCTTAGTCGGCAATGATGATGGTATTTTTGCCCCTGGCGTGCGGGCCTTAGCCAATACTCTAGCCCTGGACCATGAGGTCACCGTCGTTTGCCCAGATCGAGAACGCTCAGCCACCGGGCATGGGCTAACGATTCATCAGCCCATTCGCGCAGAAAAAGTCCAATCCATGTTTGTGGATCAGGTGACCGCCTGGGCCTGTTCCGGCACCCCTGCTGACTGTATCAAGTTGGCTCTGGGAGCACTCCTAGAGAGTCCACCGGATTTTGTATTGTCGGGGATTAATCAAGGTCCCAACTTGGGCACAGACGTGCTGTACTCGGGTACTGTCTCAGCAGCAATGGAAGGGGTCATTGAAGGGATTACGAGTATTGCCTTTAGCTATGGCAGCTTTACTGAACAGCAGTTTCAGCCAGCAGCAAACTTCGGTAAGCAGCTATTAGATCACCTGATTCAGCATCCTTTATCTGAGCCGATGTTGCTGAATGTGAATGTCCCCGCTTTGCCTGCGAACCAGATTCAGGGGGTGGCGCTCACTCGGCAGGGCATTCGTCGTTACCATGACCTATTCGAGAAACGCATTGATCCGAGAGGGAAAACGTATTATTGGCTGGCGGGAGAAGTGATGGAAGATTTGGAAGGTGGAAGTGCCGATCTAGATATCCTCACTGATGTTCAGGCGATCCGTCAACGACTGATTGCCATCACACCTTTGCAATATAATCTCACTGCAACCCATAGCCTCAACCCCCTACTGAACTGGCTTACACCTCTTCAGAGACGATAATTCGTGATTTGATCACACGAATTGTTCTTATTTGGGCTAAAATTCACAGAAACCCGCAGAAGTTTCACTGCTTCGATATGATTGGACTAACGGCCGATTCGGTCCAGGCCATCCGCAAGCCATTTATGCAAGAAAAGCTTACCGTTCGCTTTTGGGGCGTCAGGGGCAGTATTGCTTGTCCAGGGCTACACACCGTTCGTTACGGTGGCAATACTCCCTGTGTGGAAGTGCAAGCCGGACACCATAAGTTCATTTTTGACGGCGGTACAGGACTTAGAGTCCTCGGACAAGAGCTGCTCAAACATCTGCCCATCGAAGCCCATCTCTTGTTTTCCCATACCCATTGGGATCATATTCAAGGGTTTCCATTTTTTTCTCCAGCCTTTATGCCGGGCAATCGTTTCCATATTTACGGCACCAAAGCATCTGATGGTAAGAACATCGAAAAACGCTTAACGGATCAGATGCTGCATCCCAATTTCCCCGTACCGCTGCAAATTATGGGGGGAAGTCTAAATTTTCATGATTTAGAAGTGGGCCAGACGATAGACGTCGAAGATATTACCATCCGCAATGCCATCCTCAATCACCCCGGTGGGTCGGTGGGCTATCGGCTAGAGTGGCAGGGGTTGACGGTGAGCTATGTCACCGATACTGAGCATTTTCCCGAGGCCTTAGATCCCAATGTATTGGCCTTAGCCGATCAAGCCCATGTATTGATTTACGACGCCACCTATACCGATGCTGAGTATCATGAATCGGGGAATAGCAAGGTGGGTTGGGGACATTCCACCTGGCAAGAAGCAATTAAAATTGCGCAAGCGGCGAAGGTTGATCAGCTCGTGCTATTCCACCATGATCCGCTCCACCATGATGTTTTCTTGGATGATATCGGGCGTCAAGCGGGCCATCGATTTAATAATGCCATTATTGCCCAAGAAGGCTTAAGCATCACCCTGACACCGAATGGTCAATCATCTTTGCAGTATGCCGAACTGGGTCGTGCCATTTCTTCCGTGCATGATTAAGTGGACGGTCCTAAACTGTGTCAAAATTTGACTTGTGTGGGTTACTTCATCATTAGAGACAGTTCGAACGCCAACGGTAGTCGCCCTTGGTAACTTTGATGGCATTCATCAAGGACATTGCCAGGTCATTCAATCTTTGCTGTCTGCCCGTTCAGGCCAAGCACACCCCGCTGAAGTAACGGTGGTTGCTTTTAACCCTCACCCCCAAGCTTTCTTCTCGGGTCAAGATCAGCCTCTGCTCACGCCACTGCCTGAGAAAGTAAAGTTGCTAGAGGATTTAGGGGTTGATCAGTTGGTGCTGATTCCCTTTGACCAAGCGTTAGCCAATCTCAGCCCCCAAGCCTTTGTAGAAGGTATTTTAGTCGCCAAGCTCCAGGCGCAATATATCAGCGTCGGGTTTAATTTCTTTTTTGGCTATAAGCGAGCAGGGACAGCCCAAGATTTGGTTGCGATCGCAGGTCAGCATCAAATCCCCGTCTCCATCACTGAACCCCAAACGAACGGTTCAGAGCCGATTAGCAGCTCTGCCATCCGCGAAGCATTACTCCAAGGAAACTTGGACAAAGCCCACCAAATGTTGGGACGGGCCTATGACCTGGCTGGGCCAGTGGTCACGGGCCAGCAGTTAGGACGGACCTTAGGCTTTCCCACAGCGAATTTGCAAGTGCCCATGGATAAATTTTGTCCACGCACCGGGGTGTATAGCGTTAGCGTCACCAGCGAACTCTGGTCTCAACCCCAACGCGGGGTGATGAACTGGGGCTGCCGACCCACGGTAGACGGTCAGCAACCGAGCTTAGAAGTGCATCTGCTCGATTGGTCAGGGGATCTATATGGGCATACTTTGACTGTGCATTTGCAGCAATTTCTGCGATCGGAACAAAAATTCGCCTCTTTAGAGACTCTCAAAGCCCAAATTCAGGCCGATTGTGAGATAGCTCGGGCGTCCCTCGCAGCGGTTGTCTAACCCATCCAGTTAGGTAGCTATGGTGAATACCCTTACCAGTGTCAGGCCCCAAGTTAAGCGACTGCAAGATAACCTCGGGACCACCATTGTTGGTAAACATGAGGCCATTCAGTTGGTGCTAGTGGCACTACTGGCCGGAGGACATGCTCTGTTAGAAGATGTGCCTGGAGTAGGTAAAACCTTGCTGGCTAAGTCTTTAGCCCGCTCCATTGATGGTCAGTTTCATCGAATTCAATGCACGCCAGATTTGCTGCCGAGTGATTTAACCGGGACCAATATTTGGAATCCCCAAGAAGGAAAATTTGAGTTTCTAGCCGGTCCAATTTTTGCCAATGTGCTGCTCACGGATGAAATTAACCGGGCCACTCCCCGGACTCAGTCTGCTCTGCTAGAAGTGATGGAAGAGGCCCAAGTCACCATTGATGGGGTGTCTCATCCCGTCCTCGATCCGTTTTTTGTGATTGCGACCCAAAACCCTGTTGAATATCAAGGCACGTTTCCTTTACCCGAAGCCCAGCTGGATCGGTTTGCCTTGGCTTTGAGTTTGGGCTATCCCTCAGAAGCAGAAGAACTGCAAATGCTAGAGCGTTTGAAGTCTGGCAAATCTTTTCAGAAATTACAGCCCTGCATTACCTTGGCTGAGGTCAAACAGCTCCAGCAAGACTGTCTAGCCATTCAAGTAGAATCTTCAGTCCAGCGCTATATCTTGGCGTTGGTGCGCGCCACGCGGGAGCATGATGATATTACTCTAGGTATCAGTCCTAGAGGGACGGTGACTCTCCAGCGAGCTAGTCAAGCCCTAGCGCTAATAAACGGACGAGATTACGTGCTGCCAGATGATGTAAAGTTCCTGGCTCCCCACGTACTTCGCCATCGCCTCATCCCTGCTGCCGGACATTCTGCCCAAGGGATTGTCGAGCAGTTACTGAATGCGATCGCAATTCCCTAACCGTCTCTCTTTATTTCAACTTCAATCCATCGGGCACCCTTCTTGGAACCGCCCAGAATAAGTCTGCGTCAGAGAGAATAGCATCTCGATATGTGCAGTCCGATGATTCTCGCGGGTTTACCAAGCTTGATTCATCCTTAAGTCAGCGCACAATCGATCCCCCAGCATTCTATAAGTGGGGATAGATGCCTTTGCCAAAAGCTATCCATCCCATCGATTTCAGGATTGGTGGTTCGTGATTTGGTGAAATTTGGACGTTATTTTTCCTCCCTCCTCTGCTGCCCCTATGACAAAGAAATTTTCTTGGTTGCATCTTGCGCTCTGTTCCCTGGCCCTACCCCTTAGCCTCAGTGCCTCGCCTGCGCAAGCACAAGTGCCGGGGTTCTGCCATTCCCCGCCGGGTGAGGCCAAAGCCAAACTCAAACTCCTGCGGGCATCCATTGCAGGAGATGCGGCTGCTCAGCAAGCCTACAACCAACAAGTTGCTGCAGATGCTCGCCAACTCCAACAATGCCGATCCCGCAATTGGCCTCAGAATCAGGCAATTTGGCTGCGGTTGCATGAGTGTGACCTAGAACCTGGTGTCCTCGACACCCTCCTGGACCGGATTGTCAGTCGAGGCTATAACCAAGTCTATGTGGAGGTGTTTTATAACGGTCGGGTACTTCTACCGTCTGCCAATAACCCGACCACTTGGGCTTCAGAGATTCGCAACCCCAAGTATGCCAAGCGTGATCTGCTGGCAGAGGCGATTAAAAAAGGGCGGGCCAGGGGGCTGAAGGTCTATGCCTGGATGTTTAGCCTCAATTACGGCCATCAATATGGACAACGGAGCGATCGCAACTCTGTATTGGCCCGTAACGGCAAAGGCAAAACCAGTCTGACCCTGTTGGACTATGCTGACCCCAATATCAATCTCGACAATGGCGATATTGATCGGGCCTTTGTCGATCCCTATAGCGCCCAGGCCCGCCAAGACTATGCCCGCATGCTGCAAGCGATATTACAGCGCAAACCCGATGGCGTCCTGTTTGACTATATTCGCTATCCTCGGCAAACCGGAGGGGCTTCAGTCAGCAGTAAACTCAGCGATCTATGGATTTTTGGTAATTCGTCCCGTCAATCCTTGATTAATCGGGCCACTAACAAAAAGGGACAGGCTGTGATTCAACATTATCTGCAACAGGGTTCGATTTCTGCAGGCACGTTAAAAAGTTTTGATACGCAATATCCCAAGGAGAAAGCAGCTCTTTGGCAAGGGCGCAGTATTCCTAAAGGCAAACTTCCCTCAGTCGGTATCCGGACTACTCGCTTGAATCGGGATTTGTGGTTGTTGAGTGTCGCCCATGCATACCAAGGGGTTGTGGATTACCTCTCGATTTTTGCCACCACCTCTATGCGTCAAGGCGTTCCTGCCGGGGCCGCCTTTTTCCCAGATGCGAACCGTAAGGTAGGTAAAGGCTATGACTCTAGAATGCAGCCCTGGCATCGGTTTCCTAAAAATATTGAATGGCATGCCATGTCCTACGGCACCTGTGGTGATACGAGCTGTATTGTTCAACAGGTGCAGCGGGTCTTACAGCGATCATCAGGAGCTCAGGTGAAGCCTGTGATTGCAGGGCGATGGGGCCAAATCTACCGCAACCGTCCTTCCTTAGAGGCCCAAATGTCGGCTATTCGCCGGGTTGCCCCCCAAGTTCGGACCGTCAGCCACTTTGATTTTTCATGGCAAGATCCACAGTTTGCCAATGCCCGCCGTTCTTGTCGGGTGACCTTGCTGCCAGAAGAGGATAGTTTACAGTCCTCTAGGGTTCCCTAGCCAGAGGTAGAACCAAAGAAGAGAGTTGGCCAGATGTAAGGATAAGTATATCCACATTTCAGGACCAGCAATGTCGGCATTGACCTGCCCTAGCGGTCGTACTCAAAACATTATCAATCCATCATGGCAAGCAAAGCCACCCATGTAAAACCTGTGGCCGTCAGTTTGTGGAAGCCCCTCAGCAACAGCGACTTGACTCATCCACTAAAAACCTGATCGATCAGCTATTGAGTAGGAGCGTAAAAATCTGTTAGCAGCCCCTTAGACCAACCAGAGTCTTATGGGTTCTGATTGATTATCCTAGATATAGACAACGCATGCAGATAACCAATATGGACCATCAACAACCCATTCAAGTGATTGGGGGAGGCTTAGCAGGGACTGAAGCAGCTTGGCAAATTGCCCAAGCAGGATGGCCCGTAATTTTGCATGAGATGCGCTCTGTAGAGGAAGAACGGCTGACGCCCGCTCACCATACGGATCAGCTAGCTGAGTTAGTCTGCAGTAATTCTTTTGGTGCACAATCTAGCGATCGCGCCGCCGGATTGCTCCATGCCGAACTGCGTCAGCTTGGCTCCATCATTATTAGCAAAGCCGATGAACATCAAGTTCCTGCCGGAGGAGCCTTAGCAGTCGATCGAGGCGTTTTTAGTCGCAATCTGACCGAAACGTTAGCGGAGCATCCCTGTGTCGAATTGCGTCGGGGCGAAGTGCCCGCCTTACCCGCAGACGGCATTGTGGTGTTGACTTCTGGGCCATTGACCAGTGCGGCTTTAACGGAGAGTTTGCATCAATTTACGGGGCAAGATTATCTCAGCTTTTTTGATGCCGCTAGCCCTATCATCGTGGGCGAATCCATTAATCGAGACGTGGCATTCCTGGCCTCTCGCTACGACCGAGGCGAAGCGGCCTATCTCAACTGCCCCATGAATCGGGAGCAATATTTAGCCTTTTTGCAGGCTATTTGTGCAGCAGAACAAGCTGAACTCAAGGATTTTGACAAAGAGACCGCTAAGTTTTTCGAGGGTTGTTTACCTATTGAAGAGATGGCACGCCGGGGGGAAGATACGATGCGCTATGGTCCTCTCAAGCCTGTGGGCTTATTCGATAACGACCGCTACGGCGATTTTCGTGCCCCTGAGAACCAGCAATACCGTCCTTATGCGGTAGCTCAACTCCGTCAGGAAGATAAAGCTGGAAAACTCTGGAATTTAGTGGGTTTCCAGACTAACTTGCGCTGGGGCGAACAAAAGCGAGTATTTCAAATGATTCCGGGGCTGGAGGCAGCGGAATTTGTGCGCATGGGCGTCATGCATCGCAATACGTTTATCAATGCTCCTGAGTTGCTGTATCCCACCTTGCAGTTTAAGCAACGGCCTACTTTGCTAGCAGCAGGACAGTTGATCGGTACAGAAGGCTATACAGCAGCGACGGCTGGGGGCTGGTTAGCCGGGACGAATGCAGTGCGGTTGGCCCAAGGCTTGGAACCTGTAGTGCTACCAACGACCACCATGAGTGGTTCTCTGTTTGAGTTCATTAGCTCAGCAACACCAAAGCATTTTCAGCCGATGCCACCCAACTTTGGCATTATTCCTGATCTGCCCCAGCGGGTTCGGAATAAGCGGGAACGCTATGGGGTCTATCGCGATCGCGCGCTGGCAGATTTAACGGATTGGATCACGGAACCTGCTGTTTATCGTCAAATAATGGCTCAGACAACCGTTTAAGTCTGAGGATCTAAGTTGTCAGAAGTAGGGGGCATTCTTTTGGGTATCTGGCTGCGGGGGTATTCCTTGCCATGTCGGAAAATCCAAGGTTGGTGTAAACGTCAAACTTATGAACACAATTTCCAGTTTTTTAGCTCAGCATCTTTAAAATAAGAAGTTCATCGTGATTATTGATGCTTACATTGTTGGATAGCTTCTATCACATGGTGAGCTGCCTGCTCAACATCTTCTAGAGTTGTGAATCGACCTAATCCAAATCTCAGTGTTGCTTTAGACAGTTGAGAAGACATCCCTAAAGCCGTCAACACATGGGAAGGAGAGGGTTTACTAGACGCACACGCAGATCCTGAAGATAGTGCTACATAGGGCTGCACTCCCAACAACAACGTTGCACCATCCACATCAGCAAAACTCACAGATAAACACCCCGGCAATCGCTGTTGAGGATGGCCATTCAAGTGAATCCCATCTAACACCTGTAACATCTTCCAAAGATGAGTTCTAAGCTCTGTCAAACGCTCTGCCTCTGTTGCTTGCTCCGCTAATCCCAGCTCAATCGCTTTCCCTAAACCGATAATTTGAGGCGTCGGCAACGTACCCGATCTCACATTCCGTTCTTGCCCACCTCCCTGCAATTGAGCGGCAACCTGCACATGGGGATGACGGCTACGAACATATAGCGCCCCAACCCCTTTAGGGCCATAGAGCTTATGCCCCGTGATTGACAGCAAATCAATTTGCATCGCCTCCACATCCAACGGGATTTTGCCAATCGCCTGAGCCGCATCCGTATGAAACAGAACATCATGGTGACGACACATATGACCTATTTCAGCGATGGGCTGTAATACTCCGATTTCATTATTTGCCGCCATCACCGACACCAAAATCGTATCGGCCCGTATCGCCTGTTCCAAACACTCCATATCTAGCAGCCCATCCGGTTGAGGAAGCAAATACGTCACCTCAAACCCTAGCTTTTCTAGATATTTACAGGGCTCTAAAACAGCATTATGCTCCGTCTGCATCGTAATTAGATGCCGTCCCTTACTGAGATAGACTTCTGCTATCCCCTTAATTGCGAGATTATTGGCCTCCGTCGCACCACTGGTAAACACAATCTCTTTAGGTTCCGCACCAATAGCCTGAGCAATCGTTTCACGGGCTAGGTCAACCGCTGCTTTCGCTTCCCAACCATAGAGATGATTATTGCTAGAAGGATTGCCAGGACAGTCCGTAAAGTAGGGCAGCATTGCCTCCACTACCCTCGGGTCTACTGGGGTTGTCGCTTGGCAGTCTAGATAAATTGGGCGCTCAGGCAAAGAGGGCATCATTCAAATGTCGCCAGAGAGGACTGCAAACTCTTTCTACGGGTGTATCAGTTTAGGTATAAACAGTTCGAATTAATAGGTGCAATAAGGGTAATTTATACACCTATTAATTCGAACATCTTTACTCTGGCACATCACCAACAGCCTGAGACGTTTGAGCCTGGACAGTCAGCGGATACCCTGCAGGTGACCCCGCTGACCATTCCCACATGGAACCAGCATAGTTTTGCACCTGAAACCCCAAGTCAGCCAGAACAACCGTTAGCCATCCCGAGCGAATCCCCCCAGTACAGTAAGCCACCACCACAGTTTCTTGGGTAATCCCTAAATTAGCGAGTTTTGCCACAATCTGATCTCGGGGTAAAAGCCTGCCTTGAGGCGTTAACAGATCCTGAAAATGTAGGGAAATAGCCCCCGGCACATGCCCTCGCCGCTGCTCTCCATAAGGAGTCGCTCCTGCATACTCTTTGGGAGTACGCGTATCGATTAACACTAGATTGGGTCGATCAAGAGCCGCTTTTAATTCCGCTTTCTGAATCTGCCAGGTGGGATTTCTTTGAACCTCAAAATCTCCCTGTTTCGGCATGTCGGGAGCAGTCAGGTTCAATGACACTAAGGCTGAATACCCACCGTCCACCATCACCGCCTGTGGATGCCCTAGAGTTCTCAACATCCAAACAATCCGTCCCTCCTCTCCCCAACCCTGCGGTGGATTGGCAAAAACAACCACAGGCCGCTCTTTGGAGATTCCTAATCTCCTGAGTTTCTGGTTTAAAACTGCATCGCTCTCTAGCAGCGTTCCTTTGCGGACTTTATTAGAGGGAGAAAAATCTTGCCATCGCACCGGAATACTCCCCGGTAGCTGATTGAAACCCAACCACTGATTCCCTCGGGCATCCAGCAGGGTAGCGCCTTGATCGACTAAAGCCTTAGCTTCTAATGCACTGACCACCCAAGTTTGTTCAAGCTGAGGTAGCTGGGAACGCAGCGTGTAAGAAATTTGCGGCGAATTTGTGCGAGAAGTAGTGTTTGTAGTGTGAGTGAATGCGATCGCACCCAAAAACAGCACAATTCCCAGAACTGCAGCTCGTATCACCTTTGCAGGAACAGGACTACGCATCATCCTATAAGTAGGATAGAAACCAAAAAGCTGGTGACATGACTCGAACATGCGACCGGCTGATTACAAATCAGCTGCTCTACCAACTGAGCTACACCAGCGTGCTTAGACATTATATAAGCGTTATGGCCAAAACGCCCATACCCATCAAACTAGCTCATCTATGATAATTCAGATATTCCCACTTTTTCATAAATGGTGGCAAATTCTCTGTAGATTGTAGAGAAGCACCCGTTGGGCAATAGCCATTGCCCTGCTCTCATCCGGTAGCAAGGTTGCCGTAATCCCTGATTTTGCCCTGCTCATGACTATGAATTGGACGGTTGAGCAAGTGATTGCTCTATCTCCGGACGATAAATCCACCAAAAACGGTAAAAGTTTGGCAAATGCCAGTAAATGGCAAACCTTATGCACAAATAACCAGGCCATTTGGGGCGAATGTCGCGGCAGTGGCAAGAAGCCTTACCGCACCCAAATTGATCTCAGCGAACCCGCTTTTCGCTGTAGCTGCCCGAGCCGCAAGTTTCCCTGCAAGCATTCCCTGGCACTGTTTTTGCTGCTAGCTAACCAAGTCGATTTATTTACCACCGCCGATCCACCTGACTGGGTACAGGAATGGTTAGAGAAGCGCTCGAAAACCGCATCACGCAAGCAGGCCAAGGCCGCCACCGCCGATCCAGAAGCCCAAGCCAAGCGTATCGCTCAGCGAGAAACCAAAATCCTTGCAGGTCTGGCCGATTTAGACCAGTGGCTCCAGGATTTAATGCGTCAGGGCTTAGCCACTGCCCAAACTCAACCCTATAGCTTTTGGGAAAAGGCCGCCGCCCGCATGGTCGATGCCCAAGCCCCCGGACTCGCCCGTCGCCTACGAGAAATGGCCAGTATTCCTCACACAGGCGGCAATTGGCCTTCTCGCCTGTTAGCCGAACTGGGCAAGCTTTATTTGCTCATGCAAGGCTATCAGCGACTGGCAACTTTACCAGAAGCCGTGCAAGCAGAACTGCGATCGCAAATCGGCTGGACCCAAAAACAAGAGGATCTGCTCACTAGCCCCTCCCCTCTAGCGGTCAAGGATACCTGGTCAGTCCTGGGCAAACGGATCACCACCGAAGAAAACTTAAATGTTCAACGCGTCTGGCTTTGGGGAATCACCCATCAACGCCCTGCCCTCATTCTCAGTTTTGGGTATCAAAATCAGCCCCTCGACACCAGCTTGATACCCGGAACTCAGATCTCGGCAGAGTTGGTGTTCTATCCAGGACTCTATCCCCTACGGGCATTGGTCAAAGAGCGACAACCTGGCGTTGACCTCATCCCCCCATCTGGAGGTGCAGTCCAGCTGGCTGACGCCATCACCCATTACGGAACTGCACTAGCCACCAACCCTTGGCTAGTACAGTTTCCATTGCTGTTAACAGCAGTCATCCCTCACCAGAAGGATCAACAATGGTACATCGCAGATTCTCATGGGCATCACTTACCCCTCCAGTTAGGGTTTGATGCTTGGTCCCTGCTGGCCTTAAGTGGTGGGCATCCAATCATGCTCTTTGGTGAATGGAATGGCCACAACCTCCTCCCCCTCAGCCTATGGCCTGACAACCGCTTTGTCCCTTGCTAGGAGATCATGATGCCAACCCCTTGGGAACAGCTAGTCGCCCATGCCTTAATCGGTACCGATCGCCAAGCTCCACAATTGCCAACGGGCGAGGGGCAACTCGAAGTATTGCTGAGCCAAGTTCCCCCAGAGCCCGAACCCATGCTCTTACAATCTGCGGGTATTTTGGCCAGTTATCAACAGGCAGGACAATGTGCATTCTCTCAGGTGGGACCACTACCGAATCCCTGTCCAGAGGAAACCTTATCCCGCTGCAGTGATCGTACCCATCAACATCTACAAACGATTCTCAATGGCGAATACAAAGACGTTTTATATGAACTCTTGGATCTCATGGGCCAAGCTCACCAATATGTTCCAGCAGAAACCTTACCCGCCCTCTTAGATCAGGGCCGTGGGCACACCCAGGTACGACCCCGTATCCAAAATGTTATGGGTGAACGGGGTCGCTGGTTGGCACAACAACATTCGGCTTGGGCTTATGCAGCAGGTCAACCTTTGCCTTATACCCAGGCTGGGGAAATCGACCAAGAGGCTGTGGAAAACTTGTGGAAAACTTCTGATTACGCCCTCCGAATCGATCTGTTGAAAACTTTCAGAAGTCTTAATCCTCAAGCCGCTCGAGAGATGTTGAGCACCACATGGAAACAAGAAAAGGCGAAAGATCGAGCAACGTTTCTCGCCATCCTAACCACGCATCTCAGTGTAGAAGATGAACCCTTTCTAGAGATAGCATTACATGATCGCGCCCAGGAAGTCCGCACCTGTGCAGGTGGCCTGCTAGCCCATTTGCCCGATTCACAATATTGCCAGCGCATGACTGCCCAGGTACAAACCTATATTCAGTTTGAGGACAATACCCTCTCCATTACACTCCCCAAAGATGATGGCTCCTGGAAAACTGAGCGTTCTTACTCCCAATCAAGTCAGTTAGGAAGGCGAGGGAGTCTGCTAATGCGAATCGTAGCAGGCGTTCCCTTAAACTTTTGGTCAGGCGATATAGATGCTCTGATCCAAACCGCCCAGACACACCAACAGGGTGCTGCTCTATTACAAGGATGGACCATCGCAGCCCAGAGACAAGCCAATCCATCGTGGATCCAACGAATGATGGGCTATTGGCTCAGCAATCCTACCGAGAAGCAAACCTATGACCCTATTGATTTTCTGATTAAACGGTTGCCCGCTGAACAGGTTGAGCCGCTATTTCTAAAATACCTAGCCGAATCCAGCTCTCCAGCAGAAAAAGCCACGAAATATATCAGATTAGCCAAGTGGGGCCCATTATTTAGTCCTAATTTCAGTCAAGTCTGGTGGGAAACCCTCGAGCCTGACCTCAACCTATTACTTGCCAACACTTCAAATTCTTTCCAGGCACGATCACCTTTTGCAACGTTGCTATCGCTGTTCGAGACCGTGTCTTTCAATCTGCATCCCATCATTGCAGATGATGTCATTGCTTACCTCAACCACTTGAATAGCGATTCATTCTCGACCTATCAACAAAACAGCTTGATGCTATGGCAAAACACCCTTGAATTTCGTAAATCTATCTGGGCAGAGTTTTAAAACTCCTTAGCTTCTAGATCAATTCAGACCAAGTGATTTTTTTCATCACTTCTACAAAAGTCTTCAGCATACAAACCGTACTCTACATTGATGTCTAGCTTGAGCTTCATTCAGGCTATCTCAATACTAAGGAAGTTAAAGCTATAAAATATAGCGATAAATAGAGATTACAGGAGTATAAGCAATTCTATAACAAAATTTTTTACTAATAAAGCTTAAATCAAGAGTTTTGGCTTAAAAAACTTTAGCTTGAATAAGCTATCGAAAAGGCAAATATTTATCTTCTTCCACAAGAAAATAGCAATTATTTTTATTTGTGAAATTTTTAATTTCAACCTAAAAAGCTGTTCTCAATACCTCAAAATAAATTAATAATTCATATCTATTTTGATGCTATAAAAGAGTAAATCTTGCATCACGGAATACTGATATTCTTTATGCGTTATCAATAATATAGAAGTGCTTCACTCTATAAGGCTTGGATATTTTACCCAACTTCATAGGGATAGTTTTAGATATTTATAAATTGTTGGGGGAGGAGTAAAATTTTATCAACCATCTGGTGAGTGCTTTTGATGTCATCGCTTCAAAAACGAGTTGACAGCACAAAAAATTATCCGTAATAACACGCAAGCACCCTGATATTTAGATAGTTAGAATAATTGCTAGTGAGGGAAAATCATTAACCAACCTTATGGTTAATGCTCAGAGTGCTTGGAAAATTTTTGATCATTTTTTGTTACTGACTAGTGATTGTTAGCCACTTTTTCATGTTTCGATAGCTTATCTCTCTCTTCAACCTATGCTGGCCAAGTCTCAAACGATCCTGCCTTCTCCGCCACTTACCATTAATCCCCGTGGGTTTGAGTTGTGGTATCAACCGGTTTATGACGTTTCTTCAGGTAACGTTCTTCAGAATGAAGTGCTCTTACGATGGCGGGATACCCAAGGACTTATCCATCGGCCGAAAGAATTCATGCCAGCGGTTAGAAGTGCGGATGCCGAGCAATGGTTAGATCGCTATGTGACAGGGCAGGCCATTGCCCAATTGAAGCAACACGCTCACCTCAAGCTTTCCATCAACTTATCGAAGCGGATCGTTGAAGATCGCTTTATTGCCGAAGACATTTACGATCTGCTGGTCAACCATAGTGTTCAACCTCATCAGCTTCACTTCGAAGTATCTGAAGCCAGTCTGGCCAAAAATTTTCAGGATTCAGTCGCTTTAATCCGAGATCTAAAAGAACTAGGGTGCGCCGTCACCTTAGACAATTTTGCCAACCAACATCTCACCTTTCTGCAATGGGAAAAACTAGGGGTTGATGCGGTTAAAATTGACCCGTCTTTGATTCGCGACCTCAAACAAGACTCGCCCCAAACGCGACTGGCCAAAGCCATCATTGAAACCAGTAACTCATTGGCACAGCCTGCGATCGCAACTTCCGTAGACGCTTACTCTACCTCTCGTCACTTGGTCAATCTAAGCTTTCAATCTGCTCAGGGATACCACTTCCAGCCTCCTAGCGATCACCCTTGGCTCACGAGCAAAGTCGACATTTTGGGTGTCCCCATCGATAACGTGACCCAAGACGAACTGCTCCAAGAACTGAAATCGGGTATCGTCTTTACTCCCAATGTTGACCACCTGATGAACCTGAAGCAGGATGAGGAGTTTCGGGCTGCTTACAACATTGCCGACTACAAAATTTGCGATAGCCAAATTCTCTACTTTTCCTCCCATTTCCTCGGTTCACCGATTAAAGAGAAAATCTCAGGTTCAGATTTATTTCCTGCCTTTTACACCTATCACAAAGATAATCCAGACATCACGATTTTTCTGTTAGGCGCTGCTCCAGGTGTTGCCGCTCAAGCGCAACAAAATATCAATGCTCGCGTGGGTCGTGACATCGTTGTTGGCTCTTACTCCCCTTCCTATAGCTTTGAGCAAAATCCAGAGGAATGTGCAGAGATTATCGAACGGATCCATCACTCTGGAGCAACAGTTCTCGCCATCGGGGTCGGATCTCCCAAACAAGAACGGTGGATTTACCGTTATCGTCAGCAGCTAGCAGAGTCCGTGAATATTATTTTTGCCATTGGTGGGACCTTGGACTTTGAAGCTGGTACTCAACAACGGGCTCCAAAGCTTGTCAGCACCATTGGCATAGAGTGGCTCTTTCGTTTGATGGGCGAACCAAGACGCCTCTGGAAGCGCTATTTAATTAATGATCTGCCATTCTTGAAGTTAGTCTTGAATCAAAAGTTTCATCGCTAATTCTTCCGTCACCTCTTTCTAGCAGAGATCTAACCCACCCTATCCAATCTTTTAACCTGTTGAGCAGTGGGTTGTATTGTCCGGCTGCACAGGCCATGATGAAAGCAGTTGTTATGCAACCCTTATGGATACAGAACATCAACGCTTAACTCTGCAAATTTTGATCGGTTCAGCCTGGGTAGACCATACCCTCAGTGAACCTGAGGTTACCTATCTCAAAAAGGTGCTAGATCGCTACCATCTCACGCAGGATACCGAGTTACAGAGCCTCCTCCAAGAGCCTGTTCTTCCTCAACAAACTGAACGCTGGATCGTTGAGTTTTTGAGACAAACAAACCAAGAGGAACGGCTTAAGCTTTTAGCAGCCATTGGCAATTTATTAATTGCAGATGATGTAGTGTCAGAGATAGAGCATGACCTCCTAGATGAGTATCATGCCTTAATGGCTAAGATCCCTGATGATCCAAATCACATTACCAACTTAGTCAGAAATATTGGCTCTTACGTGAACAAAGCACTGCAAACCCTTGCCAACTTACCTTAAGGTGCAGAGGTAAACGCCTGGTCTCGAAGCTGCTTAGACACCATATAGGGCTTTGGATCGACTGGCTTATCATTACGATAAATCGAGTAATGCAAATGCGTCCCTGTCGATCGCCCTGTACTTCCCATAAAGCCCAACAACTGTCCTCGCTTAATGGAAGTATTGGGCTTAACCGCTAATTTGGAAAGATGGGCATACAAAGTTTGGTATCCATACCCATGCTGAATGACAACGTGATACCCATAACCACCAGAGTATCCAGCCCGTTCAATCTTGCCATGGGCTGTTGCGTAAATGGGAGCGCCATAATCACCCAACAAATCTATACCGTCATGGATCTCTGCACTACCCCCAAAAGGACCGGGACGCAAACCAAAATCAGAAGAAATAGGACTATTACCTTTGGTCGGCTTACCTTGAGGTAGGGCAGCGTTGCGGGCTTCTTCTGCTTGTAACGTCTTTTCTAACGCTGGCTGTACTTGCTGTTTGAGGCGTGACGCCAACGCAGGTAAGCGTGATTTCGCAAACTGGAGCTGCTGCTCCGCATCTACAACAACGGAAACTCCCCCTTTTCCGCCTTTGTCTTCTACATTGACTTGCTGGCGCTCTGCGGTTGACAATCCAGCTCGCTGACGAAGTTTTTCGACTTCTTCGTCTAATACTTCTAACTCTTCTAAAACCTCAGCGGCTGATTCTGACAACTGATCATGTCTTTGCTGCATCTGCTGCAATGCCTGGAAGGTCTTACCCGCCCAGACCGCAGGAACAGCAGCCATTGATAAGCCCAAAATGATCAGGATAGGACTAACCGAAAACTTAATGGAACGTTGTCCTGTTAGGGTAATCAAGATCCGAAAGCGCTTCGGGATCGGAAGAAGAGAACGCATAGAGGCCCAACACAAAGGATTCGTGAAGAATCATATCAAATTATGAGACCAATCTTAAATATTTCTTAAAAAACAAGGCAAGTACTGCATTTGGGGCATAGAGAAATTTCTTGGCAGACCACCGTGTTAACCGTACTAGCAGATCTGAACGAAATTTCAGTCAATATTGAAGAATCGCTGCTCGCCAACATTTTATCCCTCAAGCAGACATTTTTACACGCTTTCACTCATACGGAAGAGGGCCAGCCGTGAATGGGTATGATGAGAATAGGGCTGATACAACAACTACCACACTCAGCTAATCCTCAGATCCACAGAATCCGTGGATTGATATATCCTAAGAACAGCTTTTCTTAGCTCAATACATCATTTTAGAATTATGGACATCAAGATAATCCTAGTTGGATTAACACCCATTTTTATTGTACTGTGCCTATTTTTCGGGACCCGGAATGGGTTTTACGATTCTGATGATTATCATGGCAATGGCTCTGCCCATTAGTATTCTTGATCCCTTGAGTTAGTTTCACGAATGACTAAGAAGTCCCCCAAGGATGCAGCATTTGACACTGCTCATCCAGAAGAGTCTGCTTTACAAAAAACAGTGAAGGCGTTGGGTTTGGCAAAAATCCAGCGTCACATTTTTATCTGTGCCGATCAAACAGTAGATAAATGCTGTGATAAGGCGGCCAGTATAGAAGCTTGGACGTATCTAAAACAGCGATTGAAAGAGCTGGAGTTAGATCAGCCAAACGGCAGCTGCGTTTTTCGTACCAAAGCCAATTGTCTACGCGTTTGTCAGCAAGGTCCAATTATCGTGATTTATCCGGATGGCGTTTGGTACCATTCCGCCACACCACCCGTCATTGAAAGGATTATTCAAGAACATTTGCTGAAGAACCAAATCGTTTCAGAATTTTTGTTCCTTCAGCATCCTTTACCGGCAAACTCGTTAGAGACCGAATAGCGCTTTATTCACTTTGAGTCGTTGATGTGGGAGAAGGTTGTTGAGCCTCTTGTTGGCTAACCCAATACCATCCGCCTAGTCCAGCCAGAATAATCAGCACAATTGGCACACTCAGCATCCATAGCCGAGGTTGCTGGCGAACAATAAGGGTTTGTTTTTGTCGCCCATCATCTGCTCTTTGCTGCCTAGAGCCTGCTGCAGTGGACTCGGGCATGGTGTCCAGGGCAGCAGGGCCTGAATTCGCTTGAGAAAGGATAGCAGCAGGGTCTCGGGCAAGCCGGGTTTTGGCCGTAGGCGATGCAGACAATTCTGCTTCCGAAGCAACCACGGTTGCTTTAGGATTCACAGCATCAGATTTGAGGCTCTGAAAATCCGTGGATTCCAAATACCGGATAAATTCTGCTTCGCCCATAGATACCACAAGGTAGGACGCTTTAATTTTTCGTCCTAAGCCAAGACGATCACCATCGGCTAGCTCTTGAGAGCTACACCGCTTATCATTTACAAATACACCATTAGCACTGCGATTGCCTTCAGAGTCTCCATCAATTAATCGGTAACGATAGCTGCTTTTTCCAGGAGTAGGCAAGCGGAGGAGGATGGCATGCTTACGGGAAATCGTGGGAGAATCCAGCACGATAGCATTAGACTCATCCCGCCCAATGGAATAGGCTGCCGAGTCCAGGGCAATTGCACGACGTTTACCATCGTTAATAACCAGAACGTGCCGTTCAGCAGAATCGTATTTAGGGTCGTGCATGTTAGGGGAATTCCTGAGGAAACCGTAAAATCAGTCTACATAAGACATCAACGCTAACTTCCCTCATCTCGGATGGCCGAACAACCGTCTCACTAGTTAGTAGCAACAGTTACTAGACTTTATGCGAATGAGGGTGCCAGGGTTAAAATCTTGCAGCAAAGAAGTTCCCGGACTTAGGAACCGCAAGTCAAGATTTTACCTGTTCTCAAAATTGAAGTTGTCTATACCTAGGATTCCCAACCTCTACACCTTTTCAAGCGTCACTCCCTTGGTTTAGGGAAAGAATATGAAACAATAGAGGCTAATCACTCATGAGCCAATAGAAGGTTACGGTTGCTGATTCCATGTCACAGACTTATTCCGTAGAGATTCACCATCAAGACGCCGTCCATACGGTGAGCGTCCCTGAAGACACTACAATTTTGCAAGCTGCTCAGGATGCTGGAGTTGATTTACCCAGTTCTTGCTGTGCTGGCGTATGTACCACTTGTGCTTCTCTGATCTTGGAAGGTGAAGTAGAACAAGAAGATGCAATGGGCTTAGGGCCCGATTTATTGGATCAGGGATATGCACTATTGTGTGTTTCCTACCCACGGTCCGATATCAAGCTTGAATCTAACAAAGAAGAACTGGTATACAAATTGCAGTTTGGGCAAGCTCAGTAAATGGGTCCGCTGCACTACCATCAACATTGGAGATAAACATCATGACCACTCATTTTATTGAAGCTGAAATTGAGCTAGATGCTTCAACCACAGAGTTGCAAGCCAATATTGAAGCCAAGCTCCGTGAACAAGGTGAGCCTCTACGTTGGGCCGTCACAGAGGTCCAGTCTGAGACTGCTACCGTTGAAGCGGTGGTTCTAAAGTCAGAGGAAACCGTCTCATCTCGCTAGCCTCTCGACCTTTTACCGTTGTCTTATTGGTACCAACAGGCATTGGAGCAGCGATCGGTGGTTATGCAGGGGATGCCATTCCGGTCGCTCGGACCTTGTCAGTGGTTTGCGATCGCATCATCACTCATCCCAATGTTCTCAATGGGGCCCAACTCTACTGGCCCATCCCTAATACCTGGTATGTAGAAGGCTATGGGTTAGATCAGTTTGCTGCCGGACGGTGGGGGCTACGACCTGTCCACCAAAACCGCATTGGCGTCGTTCTAGACCAAGCCATCGAACCTGATTTGCACCTGCGTCATTTGCAGGCTATTGATGCTGCCCGCGCTACTTTAGGAGTGAGCATCACGGATGTCTGTATCACTGATACGCCTTTAGGGGTAACTCTTAAAACCGCTGATTCTGGTGCTACCTGGGGCACCCTGGATCATCCAGACAGTTTGCTAAGAGCCGTTGAACACCTGATTACTGACCGTAACGCTAGTGCGATCGCAGTCGTCGCTCGGTTCCCAGATGACTTAGACAGCGATGCACTTCAAGCCTATCGTCAAGGTCAAGGGGTTGATGCTTTAGCCGGAGCTGAGGCTGTCATTAGCCATCTGGTCGTCCAACAGTTTCAAATTCCCTGCGCCCATGCCCCTGCCCTCTCCCCCTTACCCCTAGATCCGCACTTGAATCCCCGGGCAGCCGCCGAAGAATTAGGCTATACCTTTCTCCCTTCCGTTTTAGTTGGGTTATCGCAAGCCCCTCAATTTATTAGTGACTCCGGCCAGCCCACGGATCTCTGGCAGGATCAAGTTGATGCAGTTGTTGTCCCGGCCAGTGCCTGCGGTAGCGGTGCCATTCTGAGTTTGAATCCAACCCAAGCTCACATCATTACGGTGGCTGAAAATACCACCACCATGAATGCAACGACTCAGAGCTTGGGCATTGACAGTATCCCTGTGCAGTCCTATGCCGCAGCCGTGGGCGTACTTGCAGCCCTTAAAGCAGGGGTTGATGAAAAAACATTACGTCCAGCTATTCCCCCCCTCGTCCCTCATAACCTGCTTTAATCTGCGGCTCTACCTGCGCTATGCGGCCTTTCGCAATAACTGATAGGTTATAGAGGTATTTGAAACTTTTGATATCTTTGTGGTTGATCGCCCTAATCAGCAGCCTGAACTAGAGTCCCTGACTCGCACACAAGTCTTGATTGCCATGGGAGTGACAGCATTACTGTTACTATTTTTGGCTAAGGTTATCCAATATTTTGGGTCATTTGCCACCTTACCCATGACTTGGCAACTGCAAAATGCTGTTTTGGGTATCGGCATTGGCTTAGGGATTACAGCTGCTAGTGCTGTTATTTATCAGCTATGGCCCCAGTATCGGTTATCTGCATCCTTATATTTACAGCTTGTCATTCAGCCCCTCGTCTGGACAGACTTAATCTGGTTAGGGCTGTTACCGGGCCTGAGTGAAGAATTACTATTTCGAGGTGTAATCTTCCCGTGGGTAGGCCTGAACTGGGTGGGTCTCATCTTATCTAGCATCGTTTTTGGGGTACTGCATCTCAATAGTCCCCAACAATGGTCCTATGTGGTTTGGGTCACCGTCGTTGGCTTTGTCCTCGGTTATAGCGCTTGGAGTACAGGCAATTTGCTGGTGCCCGTTATTGCCCATCTCACCACCAATATCATCACGGGAGTGTCGTGGAAAATCACGCACCCTCCCCAGCATCCCTTGGGGAAGACCTAGCCTAAGAAGAGAATAGAGATGTTTGTGACGACCCACTGAAGTAAATCTCTTGAATATCCTGGGGCAATGCGTTTTGCAGATCTTGATAGGCGTCTTGTCGATATTGGTTGATATCATCAGACGTGATGTCTTGCCCTTCTGCCTGCAAAACTGCCTCAATCCGAGGGTCTTGCCAACGGAAGGTTTGGGACAAGACTAGAATCAGCCTAGGTAAGGGTGGCACATGATCCAAAGCAATTTGGATATAGCACCATAGGGGTGGGGGAGCGGTTGACAAAGTGTATTGAATCGTTTCAACCGCCGGGAGCTGATCTTCCGTAATACAGGCAGCAACCTTATTGGTCATCCATGCCTGTAATGAAAAACTCGGTCCTCCTGTCTCCATCACCAAATGATTGAGTTCATAAAAGATATTGCGCCACACTCGGGCAAAAAGATAATCGACTTGTAGGTGGGATCTTGCCATATTGCGCAGGAGAGCATAAGACATCGCGCCAAACCGACAAAAAAGAGCGATAAAGTACTTGCCTTCATCAGGGTGTTGCTGAAACCCTTGCACTAGCTCTTGGTCACTGTAATTTTGCAACGACAGCACCAAGGGATGATTGGATTCTGGGAAGTCTGGCAGTTTCATAACGGATATTCCATATCTCCTCAGCCTGGCGTGAGAAATTGATCTCGATATTGTAGAGGCTCAACTCATACCAAAGTGATTTTGATGGTGGTGGAAGTTGGCTCATTTATAAACTTCGACAAAAATATCACAATCTAGACCAGAGAACCCTGCTGTCATCAGTGAGATCTGTTATGATCAGTTTTGCTCACCCGGAGAGGTGGCTGAGTGGTCGAAAGCGGCAGATTGCTAATCTGTTGTACGGTGAATTCCGTACCGAGGGTTCGAATCCCTCCCTCTCCGTTTTTTGCAGCTTTTTGTTGGAGTTAAGTTTCATGGGCAAAAAATGCCAATTAACGGGAAAAAAAGCAAATAATGCTTTTGCTGTTTCCCATTCCCACCGCCGAACCCACAAGTTGCAAGAAGCAAACTTGCAGTGGAAAAGAATCTGGTGGCCCCAAGAGAAACGCTGGGTCAAGCTCAGAATATCGACTAAAGCGATTAAGACCCTTGAGAAAAAAGGTCTCGCTACTTTCGCTCGCGAAGCTGGGATTAACCTTAACCAGGTATAGCTCGCTGTAAGGTTGAGATTAGTCTTGATAGGTTTACGGTGCATAGAAGCCGTTAACACTGTTTTGTGAATCGCTACTGTTTTGAGCAGCGAACTGGGTTCACTACAATGTTTGCTTCAATTTTACGGGCAAGCACAAAACTAGCAAATATCAACTACGGTTCGTACTCAGTAAAGTGCGATAGGATTTGTGTATCTAAAATCTCTAGCTGCCCAGATTGATAAGAGAAGGCCTCAAGAATCACTATAAACCCACCCTGAATGCCTAAGCTTACCTATTGGGCGGAAGAGGGGACCATCCAGATAGGCGGATTACCATCAGCAATCGCATAGGGTCCAGAGAAAAATGGATTGCGAATTCCCGGCAGGATCTGGACATCAAAAATTTCATCTACGCCGCTTTGAAACTCCAGCAGCCCTAATTGCTTACCAGCATTTAGATCTACAACCGCCATTCCGCATTTAAGGTCATCGAAATGGTCACAGATGGGTAAATTGCCGAATGTGGCTGTCTCTCTCACTTTAGATAGTCCTACAAATGCAAACTGACCTGCTATAGCCAGCCCTCTAGGGTAGCCAGGTAGCTCTAGGACTGTCGAGCGCTCTCCAGAAGATAAATCAACCCGACAGAGTTCTCCACAACCTGAGTTCAGGACCCATAACTGATCGTCCCTCACCCGAGGAGAGTGAGGCATGGCTAATCCTTGTGTCACCACTTTGCTGGTGGGCAACTCTAGGACGCAGCCATTCGTCGCTTTATGAGGCCGCCACCCCCCCGCCGTATTAGTACGATCAAGAACGGTGGCATATTTGGGATATCCGTTCACTAACGCCACCCCATTCAGGTGGCAACGATCCTCAGGGGCCAACTCCTGAACAAAGTCAGGTCGCCATTGGGGCACAAAGCTATAGTTATTGTCCAATGAGCATAAGCAAGAAAACCGGGTATTGGTCACCACCAACTGCTCTGTGCCCCACGCCAATTCATGCACAGCAATTTCGCTGGTATAGTGAGCGCCTCGAGTTAAAAAACAAGCATCATGTGTGTTGGGCTCACCGACAGAAGCCGCTAGTTCGGGCGCATTCTTCAGAAAATAGATCCAATCTTTACCTCCCACAGCGATCTGTTTGGAGCTGGCTGCGACTCCCATGGCTTGCTCAAAATTATGGAAAGAAATCTGAAGTGCCTGGTCATGAACGCCAACAACCACAAGTTTGCCAGCTTGATACGTAGATAGCAGAAGAGACGCATTCAATTGCATCAGTAATGGCACCAGATTATTAGAGTACTGATAACGTACTTCTCGTTCGGGAAAATTCTCTGAAGCTGTATTTTTTTGCATAAAAGGTTATGACATCCCAAGAAATTTCAAGCCTGCTTTATGCCCAAAATTACAGCTGACTCTTTGCATGCCATTGAACACTGTTGCTACTATATCTAATCAGTTGCGATATAAGTCTTGGGAACAAGTATTAGGATATTTATTTAATACTTAAAAAGTATCAGATAACTCTGGCAAGATAATAAAAAAAATTATTAAGACTCTACAAATTCCATCAAAAATACCTACAAAAAAATATCACTTTGGTATATGATTTATACGGACATTAAATCTATTTTTTAAAAAAATAGGTTTAATCGATATCTTAAAAATTTCAATAGATAGACTGTCCACAGCCTTTTTAGTGCAGTGTCTCAATTGAGTGCAATTAAAAAAACGTCGCACATTATCACCCTTCATCTGTCAGGAGATCTCTGCAATACTTGAGCACTGTTTAACCTATATAAACGCAAATCCAAAGAAGCTTTGCCATAACCATATGGCTAGCTATACTTCTGCCTGAGTCTTTTCAGGTCCAGTCTAATTTTTTTGTGGACTGAAGAAATATATAAAGCATAATGCTATCGATTCGAGATATAGACATATATTCAGAGGATATATACAATCTTCCTGAATAAAATCAGTTATAGGTCAAATAATTAGCTCAAATCAAAACACTTTAGATCGAAAAACTTACAAGTGCAGCCTAGACTTAGAAATACATGCTTACTTAAAAGAGCTTATTTTTTTGCTTGTTTTTAGCACTTAAATATCGAAGTACTTCATCTAGGTTAATCCAATTAACACTGGCATGCTTCAGCACTATTCATATATAAATAACTAACTTTTTTTATTCAATATCTTGCAATCTCTATTCACTTTTCTTGTTGGAAATAATGTGAGATTCTCAAAATGAACTCTAACAATATTGCATTAACTACAGAAATCACAGGAGCACGCCTTCTCAAAGATATCACCCCAGACGGTACGTCTAGATTTCCAGGTGATGACTCCGGTTCTAATCCATCGAACTTGACCGAATTCGATGGCAAGCTATTTTTTTCAGCGGATGATGGAACCAATGGAAGCGAGCTGTGGATTAGTGACAGGACTACTAATGGCACACAGCTTTTAAAAGATATTAATCCAATCGAAAGGTACTATAACAGTCTCTATGCATCTAGATATAGATCTTCTAGTTCTAATCCATCGAACTTGACCGAATTCGATGGCAAGCTATTTTTTTCAGCGGATGATGGAACCAATGGAAGCGAGCTATGGATTAGTGACGGGACTATTAATGGCACACAACTCTTAAAAGATATTAATCCAGGAAGCTCGTATAGGGGAATCCCATCCCCAGGTGGCCGGCGGCCTAATAGCTCTCGTATAGCTAACTTCATCGAACTCGATGGTAAGTTATTTTTTACCGCGACTGATGGCACCTCCGGAGAAGAACTTTGGGTCAGTGATGGGACGGTTGACGGTACACAACTGCTAAAAGATATTTATCCTGGAAGCTCATTTGAGTCTCGCATAAACCGGGGTTTGCGGCCCAACAGCTCTGGTATATCGAACTTGACCGAATTCGATGGCAAGCTATTTTTTTCAGCGGATGATGGTATCAACGGACGGGAGCTTTGGGTTAGTGACGGCACTGAGAATGGCACGCAACTCTTAAAAGATATAAATCCAGGGATTTTATTGAGTAATGGTTCTGCAGCAGGCTCTATTCCATCTAACTTGACCAAATTCGACGACAAACTATTTTTTACCGCAAATGATGGCATCTCTGGACCAGAACTTTGGGTCAGTGACGGGACCACCGATGGCACACAACTCTTAAAAGATATAAATCCAGGAATCTCATATAGGCAATATGGGCCTAACTATCCCATACCGTTTGGCTCTGATATATCTAGCTTGACTGAGTTCGATGGCAAGCTATTTTTTACTGCAAATGATGGAATCAACGGACAGGAGCTTTGGGTTAGTGACGGCACTGAGAATGGAACACAACTCCTCAAAGACATAAATCTAGGAAGCTCATCCAATATATTTAACTTAACCGAAGTTAATGGCAAGCTATTTTTTACTGCGAATGATGGAATCAACGGACAGGAGCTTTGGGTTAGTGACGGCACTGAGAATGGAACACAACTCCTCAAAGACATAAATCCTCCCAATCAACAAGATGGGTATATTTCAAAACTAGTCGTTGCCGGGAATCTATTCTTTTTCACAACAGGCTTTGATGGAGAATTATGGATTAGTAATGGCACCCGTGAAGGAACGTTGCTTTACCAAGATATTAATCCAGAAGGTGGTTCATTTCCTGAAGAGTTAACTGTCGTTGGCAATCAACTATTCTTTACGGCTGATGATGGTGTCACTGGCAAAGAGCCCTGGGTCCTCAACATTCCAGACAATTTAGTTGTGGGCGATGCGAATAACAATATTCTCAGCGGAAATGCTGGAGTCGATTTGATCAGTGGTTTAGATGGAAATGACATTATTCGTGGCCGTGGTAATAATGACACTCTGGATGGAGCCAGTGGTGATGATGTCTTATTTGGAGATGAAGGTAACGACAGACTTAGCGGCAGAGCTGGTAATGATCAGATTTTTGGTGACCAAGGTAACGACGGACTTAGCGGCGGAGCTGGTAACGACATTCTTGAGGGAGGCACTGGTGATGACGAGTTGCAAGGGGATGCTGGTGATGATGTAATCAACGCAGGCAGCGGAAACGATTCGGTTCGTGTGACTGATTTCTTGGGCGTAGACAACTTTGATGGAGGGCCTGGAACAGACTTGATTCGATTTACTCCCACAGATAATCGCAACCTACTGGTTTCCCTCGAGGGTGGATTTGTTGGTGATGGGAGAGTTGGGGGGCAGTTTTTTGAAAACTTTGAGCAATTTATAGCAGGCGGCGGCAATGACCGAATCTTAGGGGACAGTAGAGATACTCTACTGAATGGAGGAGATGGTAATGATGAGATCAGGGGTGAAGCAGGCCAAGATACACTGATCGGTGAAAGCGGCTCTGATACATTAATCGGCGGTCAAGGAGCGGATGTTCTCAATGGTGGTTTGGGTAGTGACGTGTTAATTGGTGATCAGGGTGTCAATACGTTTCAATTTGATCAAACATTAAGCACGTTTTTCTTTTTTGATCGCAGTATGGATGTAGACACGATCTTAAATTTTGAGACTGAAGATGTATTAGATTTTTCTGGCTATCTTGATGCTAGAGGTTCCATCGAGGCCACCAGAGTCACAGATAATTTTCTTCGCATTAATCTGGACCTAAACAAGACTATTCAAATTTTTGGCACTGCCCAAGGTTTAAATAGCGCTGAAACTCAAATTGAGCCATTGCTATAAAGGGAAGCAGATACAACGATCTAAAAGTCTAAATATACCTACGAGGAGATAGGGTTAACATTAACCTGAACCCCCCCTCTTTTTTCATCCCTTGGTATCCTGAAGACAGCGTTCAACAAACCCTAGAGCATCGCAATGACAGGAATCCAGCCAACAATTTGTATCTTAGGGGGTGGCTTTGGGGGGCTCTACACAGCGCTACGCTTGAGCCAGCTCCCGTGGAATGAGCTGAAACCCCAAATTTTTTTAGTGGATCAGAATGATCATTTCCTGTTTTCACCCTTACTGTATGAATTGGTTACAGGAGAACTCCAGTCTTGGGAAATTGCCCCACCCTACAGCGAACTCCTAGCCAATACAGAAGTGCGTTTTATTCAAAGCGCTGTTAAGGAGATTGATGTAGCTCAGCAGCAGGTTACCTTATCTGATCAATCCATCTCCTACGATCGCTTAGTCCTAGCACTAGGAGGAGAAACACCTCTACACCAAGTTCCTGGATCAGCGGAATATGCCCTGCCGTTTCGGACGGTGCAAGATGCCTATCGCCTTGAAGATCGATTACGAACCTTAGAAACATCCGAAGCGCCAAAAATTCGAGTGGCTGTGGTGGGGGCTGGCCCTAGTGGCGTGGAACTCGCCTGTAAGTTAGCGGATCGTTTAGGCGATCGCGGTCGGATACGGCTGATCGAACGGAATAATCAAATTCTCAAATCAGCCCCTGAATTCAATCAAGCAGCGGCCGAAAAAGCCTTAGAAAAACGACAAGTTTGGACGGATCTAGAGACCAGTATTGAATCCCTAGAAGCCAAGCAAATGACGCTTAGGTATAAGGATAAACCCGATACGCTCCCCGTAGACTTGGTATTGTGGACGGTGGGAACTGCGATCTCACAGCCGATTCAAGCCTTACCTCTTCTCCATAATGACCTCGGCCAACTCTTAACTGACCCAACCCTGCAGGTCCAAGACTCACCTAATATTTTCGCCTTGGGTGATTTAGCAGACTGTCGTGATCCGCAAGGAAAGCCGAATCCCAAAACGGCCCAAGTGGCTATTCAACAAGCAGATTGTGTAGGGTGGAACCTGTGGGCTTCCTTAACCCAACGGCCATTACTGCCGTTTCACTACACTCATCTGGGAGAAATGCTGACCTTAGGAGAAGACTCAGCTGCCATGTCTGGACTGGGCGTACAGCTCGATGGCCCCCTCGCATTTATGGCTCGACGTTTGATTTATCTTTACCGCATGCCCACCCTCGACCATCAGCTTAAAATTGGGTTTAACTGGATGTTCAAACCTGTTTTATCCGCCCTCAACACAGCTAGATAGAAGCGGTAAAGTTGGTCCCTACAAGCAAGACAGGAAAGCAAATCAGAACGGTTCTGAGTTTGCGGTATAGTGATTGGGGTATAACTGGATTTATGCCATAGATACACTCGTTTTTTTGCACGCAGTCGATTGATCTTTGTAGGTATCAGTATCTGCAATCAACACCCTATAGGAGTAATTTGGTTATGTCGCAACACGAAGCGCATGAATGTTTACGGGTCGGCCAGTCCGCACCTGACTTTACAGCAACGGCTGTTTACGACCAAGAATTTAGTGAAGTCAAACTCTCCAATTACCGGGGTAAATACGTCGTCATCTTTTTCTATCCCCTTGATTTCACCTTCGTGTGTCCGACGGAAATTACAGCATTTAGTGATCGCTATGATGCCTTTAAGAACTTAAATACTGAAGTTCTAGGTATTTCTGTAGACAGCGAGTTCTCCCACTTAGCTTGGACCCAGACCGACCGCAAATCTGGAGGAGTCGGCGACCTCAACTACCCATTGGTTTCTGACATTAAAAAAGAAATTAGCACTGCCTATAACGTTCTAGATCCAGATGCTGGTGTTGCCTTAAGAGGTCTCTTTATCATTGATAAAGAAGGCGTTGTACAACATGCCACCATTAACAACCTCGCCTTCGGCCGTAACGTTGATGAAACCCTGCGCACCTTGCAGGCTATTCAACATGTTCAGTCTCATCCCGATGAGGTTTGTCCAGCAGGCTGGCAGCCAGGGGATAAGACTATGAACCCTGATCCAGTGAAATCTAAGGTTTACTTTGAATCCATCTAACATATTTTAGGCAACATTTAAGTTGCAACATAGCCCTCAAATACTCACAGAGCTTGCGTATTTGAGGGCTATGTCGTTGGCCCTTCATAGGTCATACAAGCCTTTGCTTTGCCGAGATTGCTAACCAGATTCAACAACCTGATAGATGGCAATATGCTTATCACCTGGCTTATGCCTTCAGTCTGTGGAATTTGTTTGGACAACTTCTCTTACCCGGTAGATAGGGCGACTTTGCGACTCATGGTAGGTTCGCATTAAGAGCTCTGCTAACAATCCAATTGAAAAGAGCTGAATCCCTGTCAATAAAAGCACAGCGGATAAAATCAGCAAGGGGCGGTCGGCAATCCCTTCACTCAAGCCGTACTTTAAAAACACTAAATAGCCACCCGTCAAGACCCCTAAGCTAGTAAAGGTAATCCCCAAAAGCCCAAAAACATGCATGGGACGAGTTAAAAAGGTTTTCATAAAGGATACGGTCAACAAATCCATGACCACCCGGAAAGTCCGATCTAGTCCATACTTGCTTTGACCAAATTGGCGGGCATGATGACGCACAGGCAGCTCCGCAATTCTGGCACCTTCAATAAAAGCTAACGCCGGTAAAAATCGGTGTAATTCTCCATACAGGTTCATATCAGCAATCAGCTCTGCTCGATAGGCCTTCAGGGAACAACCATAATCATGCAGCTTAACTCCTGTAATCCACCCAATCATCAAGTTGGCAATCTTAGATGGGAGCAAGCGCGTCAACGCAGCATCTTGTCGATCTTTACGCCAACCACTGACCAAATCGTATCCTTCATTCATTTTGGCCAACAGCAATGGAATATCAGCTGGCTCATTTTGCAAGTCACCATCAAGGGTGACAAAAATCTCGCCGTGGGCATGGTTAAATCCAGCAGACATGGCAGCCGTTTGTCCATAATTTCGGCGCAACACAACTCCCCGTAGCCGGGGGTATAGATCCACTTGTTTTCTTAACAACTCAGTCGTACCATCTACCGAGCCATCATCTACACAGATTATTTCATAATTGACCTGAGTATCATTTAGGGTATCTGAAATCCTACAAATGAGATGCTCCAGGCTTTCGACCTCATTATAGATGGGGATAATGACCGATATTTCGGGCTGAGTGATCTTGGCTTTTTGGTCTTGCATTAGCATTGGTAATTTTATCTCACTCGCTATTCATTAACTCACTTCAGAGGACTTCATTCAAGAAAACTGCCAAGAACGGTATTTAGAGCATTTTTCGCAACTCAACGACCCAGATAAAGCTCAAATACCTTCTATAACTAACATTATTTAGGACCAATACTCGCCTCTTCTAGAAGGTAAACTTGGGTAAAATACTTGAGTGCTAAATTCTTAGCAATACCAAATAACGTTCATTAAAGCCTTTTTACCTGAAGGCCTAACACCTTTAGTATTAGAGAACCACATGAGGATTCTACTCTTAGCTCCACATCCATTTTTCCAGACCCGTGGTACACCGATCGCAGTTGATCTTATGCTCAGAGTGCTATCAGAGAGGGGAGATCAGGTTGATATGCTGACTTTCCCAGAAGGGGATGATGTTGTCTATGACAACGTGCGGATCTATCGGACTCCTAAATTACCATTTATTAAAAATATCAGTCCAGGTTTTTCTGGGAAAAAACTGGTCTGTGATGGTTTTATGCTGATCCAGGCTATTAACCTCTGTTTGAAGTATAAATATGATATCGTCCATTCGGTTGAAGAATCGGCTTTTATCGCGTTGGTTCTTAAAGTCGTGTTTAGAACACCCTATATCTATGATATGGACTCATCCCTGGCACAGCAAATGATTGAGAAATTTTCATTTCTCTCGTCTTTGCGCTTTCTCTTCAATGCTTTTGAAAGACTGGCCGTCCAACAAGCCAAAGTGGTGATACCTGTTTGCGAAACCTTATCTGAAGATATTCAAGTCTACAAACCGAAGCGAGTGGTTGTTTTACCAGACATTTCGCTTTTAGATTACTCTGCCCCGAATAAAAAGGCATAACTGATGAATAGAATCATCTGCAGTGACGAAATCTCACCCGTCCAATATGGATAATATCAACGAAAATATCAGAGAGCACTGTCAGCCTGATGAGCTCATTCTGATGTATGTCGGTAATTTAGAGCTTTATCAGGGGATTGATTTGCTGCTGGATGGCTTTAAAGTAGCTCAGAATCTTGCTCTTAATGTCCCTTTAAAGCTCGTCATTATCGGCGGTAAAGATGGCGACATTGCAAAATATAAGTTAAAAACGAAAAATATCGGCATTGACCACCAAGTTTTATTCTTAGGGCAACGCTCGGTAGAGAATCTAGGGTACTATCTCGCCCAAGCAGACATCCTGCTCTCTCCTCGCATTAAAGGAAGAAATACGCCAATGAAATTGTATTCTTATCTTGATAGTGGTAAGCCCGTCCTCGCCACTGATTTGCCAACGCATAATTGGGTTCTGGATAATGAGGTGGCAGTGCTCAGTGCGCCTAACCCAGAAGCGTTTGCCCAGGGAATTATCCACCTAGCCAACCATCCTCAAATTAGACAAACCCTCGCAGTCGCCGCCAAGAAAATGGTGCAACAAAGGCACTCATTTTCTGCTTATAAGCAGCAGCTCAATAGCTTATATGATTCATTACAGTTAGAGTTCAACAATGCTGCCTCAATTGATCAATAATATGCTCTATTTTCAGCCAAAGCGTTAGGATGCCACTGGTTTTATGCAACGAAATCTAGAGGAATTATCCAACACTAAATTTGACGTCTTAGTCATAGGCGGCGGCATTTATGGGGCTTGTGTTGCCTATGAAGCAATCCTAAGAGGCTTATCCGTTGCTTTAGTCGAAAAACAAGATTTTTGTGGGGCGACCTCAGCTAATAGCCTAAAAACCATCCATGGTGGCCTGCGATATCTACAGCATGCTGACTTTAAGCGGATGCGAGAGTCTATTTATGAGCGGCGCACATTAATGAAAATTGCGCCTCACCTCGTGCATCCCCTGCCTGTGTTGGTGCCGACCTATGGGCATGGATTGAAAGGCATAGAAGCGATGACGGTGGCACTAAAAATTAATGATTGGGTGAGTTGCGATCGCAACCACGGATTGCCCGATCCTCAACAACATATCCCGGCTGGTCGAACAATATCTGCGACCGAATGCCTACAGACCATGCCAGGCATTTCCGCAGATGGCCTCACTGGGGGAGCTATTTTCCACGATGCTCAAGTGTTCAATTCAGAGCGGTTAGTGCTTGCCTATTTACAGTCTGCGACTCAGCTCGGGTTACAAGCTGCCAACTATCTTAAAGTCACTGATTTTTTACAAGATGGAGATACCATCCTTGGCGCTCAAGTGACGGATGCTCTAACTCAAAACACCTTTGATATTCAAGCCAAAACAATCATTAATACCAGCGGGCCATGGATTAATGAAGTCCTGGGATTGCTAGATCAACCTCCTTCCTCTCATCAGCCCTTTGCATTAGCCATGAACCTAGTAACCCGATCGCTATTTGATCATGACTATGCCGTCGGTATCTATAGCAAGACTGACTACACAGATGAAGATGCCATTCTAAAGCGCAAGAACCGATTACTCTTTATCGCACCTTGGCAAGGGTGCTCTTTAGTGGGTACAACCTATTCACACTACTCTGATACCCCCGATCATTTATCTATACCCCAGCATGAAATCCAACACTTTTTGGATGACATCAACCATGCCTATCCACTCGCCAATCTAACGGCTCAGGATGTTTATTGGGTGCATCAAGGTCTACTCCCCAGCAGCCACTCCCCAGCAACCACTCATGTCCAATTAACCAAGCATTACCACATCCAAAATTATCAAGAAGAAGGCTTAAATGGCCTCATCTCCGTCACCGGAGTTAAATATACAACTGCTCGCAACGTCGCCATCCATGCAGTCGATACTGCAGCAGCGATGTTAAAGAGGCCAGTCCTTCCCTCTCAGTCTGCTCAGCAACCCTTACATGGCGGAGCGATCGACAACCTAGATGACTTTTTGGACCAAGGGCATAACCAACTCAGCCGTATCCCTGATCATCCGTCTGTCCAGAATTTTCTCTACAATTACGGCACAGCCTATTCATCAGTTCTCAAACAGGTACAGCACGGGCAACGAGCAACGCCACGACTAGACCTTCTACAAGCACAAGTCACCTATGCAATTGAGGAAGAAATGGCGCAAACCCTCAGTGACGTTATTTTTAGACGCACGGGTATCGGCGCTGCCCAAAAGCCTACCACTGCAGAGTTACAAACTTGTGCAGATATTATGTCAAATACACTGTTATGGAATCAGTCTAGAGTAGAACAAGAGATCTCAGAAGTGACATCTAGGTGGTCTTGGTCTACTCCTAAACCACCCTCTGTGGGGGAAAAAACAGCAACTATTCAGGGAAGATAGCTATGCCTTCTCCCATTGCGCACTCAGCAACTGCATATTTCCTATACAAAATCACGCCCCAAAACAATCGCTCTATCCACTTAAACCGACATCGTTGGATTGATCTTGCCTACATCATTGTGATTGGAAACATCGCGGATTTAGACTTTATTCCTCATCTAATCTTAGAAGGCAGTTTTCATCGAGGTCCTTCCCATAGTCTCTGTATTGCCTTACTGATCAGTATAGGCTGTACCCTTATTTTCAAATGGCTCCATCAATCAACCTTCCAACGATTGTTTTTACTCACGTTTGGAATCTATATCTCCCATCTTTTTCTGGATTTCTGGACAGCCGGGGGCTCTGGGATGAAGTTACTTTGGCCGTTTACCAATGCTTTTATTAAATCGCCAATTGCTTTTTTTCCCAGTGTTAGGCATTCCGAAGGATTATTCTATCCAGGTCATATCGTCTTTATGACCTTTGAGACCATTTACAGTGTCGTCCTGTTGGTATTCATTAATCGATATCAAAAATATAAACGACAGAATCAAAATACATAGACTCAAAAAAAATATTTAAACCCAGATAATACCTAGTGAATATGCACGACTCACAACCATCCCATATTCTTGTCGACGCCCATGTGCACCTGCATCACTGTTTTTCCTTACAAACAGTGCTCGATTCAGCATTACAGAATTTCCAAGATAATGGCCAATACATAACGACCGGCTTACAGCATCAACTTGGGGTTCTATTCATCAATGAGATAGGGCACCAGAATTCATTTGCACAATTACGGGCAGACATATCTAACAAGCAAGCGATCACCCTTGATGACTGGACCTTAAACATCACACCTGAACAGGAATCACTAGTCGCTCACCATTCCTCCAATCAGCAAATTCTGCTCATTGTAGGCCGTCAAATTGTTACCCACGAAAATATCGAAGTCTTATCACTATTCTCAAGTACAACCATCCCAGAACAGCAATCCTTAGAGAAAACACTGCTAAATGTGAGTATGGCAGGAGGGTTAGCCGTCCTGCCCTGGGGATTTGGTAAATGGTTTGGTAAACGAGGCAAACTCGTGAATCAAGCGATTCAAGCCAGAGATCAAACTGAGATATTGATAGGCGACAACGGCAATAGACCCAGTTTTTGGATTAATCCAGTTTATCTAAATAAAGCTAAAAAAAAGGGCATCAAGGTATTACCAGGGACAGATCCCTTACCTTTAGCAACAGAAGTGCACCGTCCTGGGAGTTTCGGATTCTACACCCAAGGGATCATTCAGGCCAACCATCCTGCAGCTTCTCTCAAACAAATACTGATCGATCCAAACACAAGCCTTCAACCCTATGGATCGCTGGAAACGCCATTTCGCTTCATTAATAATCAAATTCAATTTAGACTACAAAAGAAAAAACGCAACGCCGTTGAATAGTGTGTTCGAGCCCAAAACTGGTTGGACCTGCAATCCCTGGAATTGCTGAACCAGATTCATTAGCTCAACCTCAAATGACAACACGCTAGATTGAAAATCAGCCCGAGAAAACATAACGCTCTTTTACTCATTAATCAGATGCAGCCGGAGAACAACTTTTTAGAAACAGCAGATATAGAAACATCTTCCGATGACTATGCTTCTCGTTTTCAAGGGCCTACAGGGGAGTGGCTGCTCCACGTTCAAGAGCAAGCCACCCTGTCTATGCTGACTCAATATCCCAACGCCAGCATTTTAGATGTGGGTGGAGGACATGGGCAGCTAACCAAAGCCCTAATCAATAAAGAGTTTTCACTCACCGTTTTGGGTAGTAGCCTGTCTTGCCAAAACCGTATCAAAACTTATATTGACGCTGGACAGTGTGAGTTCAAGATGGGCGATGTTTTAAGCTTGCCTTACCCAGACAACGCCTTTGATATTGTGATTAGTTATCGGTTTCTAGCACATGTGAACCAGTGGCAAGCGTTCTTATCTGAGCTAGGGCGTGTTGCCAAAACAGCCGTGATCGTCGATTACCCCACCACTCGCAGCATTAACTACTTATCACCGTTATTATTCAAATTCAAAAAAGGCGTAGAGGGCAATACGCGAAAATTCATCTGTTACCAAGAGAAAGAGCTATTAGACTTTTGCAGCAGCATTGGGTTAGAGAAGGACAATCGTCATCCACAATTTTTTTGGCCAATGGTTCTCCATCGAATGATGAAGCAACCCAAAGTCTCAGAACTCCTGGAGAATCCAGTGAAGAAGCTCGGTTTAACATACGTATGGGGCTCTCCAGTAATTACAAAATTCCAGAAAGTTCACTAATCTATTCATTACTCGAATCCATCATTCATCTAACCATCAACATCCATTAAATACCGTATGTCTTCAATAATGGCTCACGAGAACACAATCAGCCCTGGTCAACGTGTTTTAGTGACTGGTGCAACTGGCTATACAGGCAGCACCTTAGTCCAAAAACTGCTGACCCAGAATGTAGAGGTTGTGGCGATAGCCCGCCAATCATCTGATCTAAGCCGTTGGCAAGATGCACCCATTCAATGGATTAAGGGAGATGTTTTTGATCCACGGCTTATTCAACAGGCGATGGAAGGAGTGAACTATATATTTCATATGGTCACCCCGTTTCGGGAAGCAAAGTCGTCTGATGATGTTTATTACAATGTTCATGTTAAAAGTACACAGCTACTAGCGAAGGCAGCCTTAAACCAACCCGACTTCAAGCGCTTTGTCCATATATCGACGATAGGTGTCCATGGACATATCGAAAATCCTCCTGCTGATGAGAACTATAGAACTTCTCCTGGAGATTTATACCAATCCACCAAATTAGAAGGCGAAATATGGATCAAGCAATTTGGTGCTGAAACTGGACTACCCGTAACCATCATCAGACCGGCAGGCATTATTGGGCCTGGTGAAAAACGGCTGTTAAAAATATACAAGATGGTTTGTTCTGGCTTGGTACCAGCCATTGGTAATGGGAGTAATCTTCTGCATTTAATTCACGTCGATGATTTGACCAACTGTTTTCTGCTGGCCTCTCAACATCCGAATGCAGTGGATGAAGTCTTCATTTGTGGAAATCAAGAATCGATTTCTTTCAAAGAAATGGTCAATTTGATCTCCGCGTGTTATCAGAAAAAAGCCACTCTTCTACCACTCCCAGCTGCGCCCTTATTCCTATTGGGAGACATGCTTGAGTTTATTTGTAAGCCTCTAAATATTGAGCCTCCCATTTACCGTAGAAGACTTGCCTTTTACACCAAAGATCGTGCATTCAATGTTAACAAGCTTAAATCGAAACTAGGTTTTGTGCCGCGACATTCCAATGAGCAGTGTGTTGCTGAACTAGCACAATGGTATTTACAAGAAGGGTGGACAACAGTTAGCTAAATTCATATCAATAGAAAAAGATTATAGCCAATATTACTCAAATATAATCCTCAGGAATCAGTTCAATAAACGTAAAACAATATATTTTTTAGTGATGCTAGATGCTGATATAAAGTCTCAACTAAGAGAAGCTCAGACTCAAACTGATATTTCTATAATATTGAGGAATATTCACTCCACAGACTTGTCAAGCTCAGATTACTTTTTTATTAGTAGAGTACTGAACAAAAAACATTCTGAATCTTGTTTAAAAATCGCCTACTTTTCGAATTACACGATTGTTCCTCTGCCTTCTTTTATTGAAGTACAGAGCGCTTTTCATAATATTGAAGTTAGGAGCTATATAGGAGAGTACAATCAGCACTATCAGGAAATACTAAATCCCAATTCATCAGCTTTAAGCTTCAGCCCTGATATCGCTTTCTTACTCTTATCTCTACATGAGCTATGCCCTTCTATCCTGTACAGTTTTACAAGCCTTACTAATCAGCAAAAACTAGATCAAAAAAACATTATTCTGGAGCATATCTTTAACTGGGTCAATCTCACTATAGACAAAACGAGTGCTACAGTTTTTGTCAGTGACTTCTTACAACCCACTTTTCCATCTCTTGGAATCGCGGATAGCCAGCAAAGTTATAGCGAACATGAATTCTATATTGAGCTAAATCTAGCCTTAAAAAAAGAATTTAGAGAAAATCCTAGAGTCTATGTTATTGATATAGATAAGTTAGCTTCCAGATATGGAAAAGAAGATGCTGTAAACTCCAAAATGTTTTTTATGGCCAAAGTTCTTTGGCATGAAAAATTTTTACCCACAATTGCTCAAGAGATCATTCGATATCTCACCAGTTATTTGGGTCGAACTAAAAAATGTTTAGTTTTAGATCTTGACAACACATTATGGGGTGGAGTGGTTGGTGAGGAGGGAATAGAAGGCGTAAAGATTGGCAATGGCGATCCTATTAGCGAAGCCTATCTTGCTTTTCAATATAAAATTTCTGCTTTGAAAAACCGAGGCATAATTCTTGGTATATGCAGTAAAAACAATCAAGCAGATGCTTTAGAAGTCTTTGACAAAAAAGTCGAAATGCCACTAAACATTCAAGACTTTTCAGCAATCGAAATCAACTGGGAACCCAAATATATCAATATCAAGAACATCGCTCAGAAGTTAAATATTGGAACTGACAGCATCGTCTTTATTGACGATAATCCTGTAGAGTGTAGTCTTGTTTCTCAAGCACTTCCTGAAGTAACAACTGTCCAATTACCGAAAGACCCAGCTCTTTACGCTGATGTCCTCGACAAAATTCTTGTATTTGAAAAGTTTAATATCCTAAGCGATGATCTCAACAAAGTACAGCAGTATTCGCAAAATGAACAGCGTAAAGAAGAGAAAGAACGAATCGGAGATCTCAACTCTTATCTACATAGCTTAGAGACGAAAGTTAAAATCTGCTTAGCTGCCGATCAAGATTTACCAAGGGTTCACCAACTCTTTTCTAAAACGAATCAATTCAACCTAACCACTATTCGTTACTCGATGTCCAACATTGAGGAATTTCATAAGAATGAGCATGATTCGATTATAATTACCTCTGTTCAAGATAAATTTGGCGATTTGGGCACTGTAGGATTATGCTTACTCAAAAACCAAGAGCATCAACTCCTGATTGACAGCTTTATACTGAGTTGTCGGGCGATGGGACGCGGCATTGAGACAGCATTGCTCAACTACATCAAGCGAGAATATCTTTTAGGTGACCGGTCGCTAAAGCTCATAGGGTCTTACATTCCCACAAAAAAGAACATTCCGACTAGAGACTTTTTAGAATCGCAAGGATTTGTTCTAGTATCAAAAGGTACTCAGGGAGAAAAATATTATGAGGTGCACTCCGATGATGCATTAGAAGTCTCTTGTCCCTGGATTAACATTATTGATTAGGATAAATAAGTTATGGCTAAAAGTGGTGTCCAAGAAAGAGTTAAACTGGTTTTTTCTGACGTTCTAGACATCGATCTGCAAACAATTTCAGATGATCTTGGCCCTGACAACTGTGATAGCTGGGATTCTATGAATAATCTACGGCTCATTACAGCTTTAGAAGAAGAGTTCAGTATTAATTTCTCAATGGAAGAGATCTCTTCAATGGTTGATATTAGCCGTGCAATTGAGCTAATTGAAAGCAAAAGCTAGATAGCGCTTATTCAATCCTCAGATTTGACCTAATATGTGATTTTCAAGGACTATGCTGTAATGGATGCTGGTAAAATTGTCCGTAGGTTTTTAGTTCCATCACCTGCAATTACCCTATATTATCTAATAAAGTTTGGGGCTAAAATCAGTCCTAAAGCTGAGGTTGAACTCAGTTCATTTTTCACAATTGGTCGCCAATCTGTTATCAGTTCATTTACTAAGATTAAGGCATCTGAAGGGCCACTAAAAATTGGTTCACATGTTTCTATTTCAACGGGATGCTTTATCAGTTCCCATACGGGTGGACTTGAAATTGGTGATTACTGCTTAGTGGGTCCAAATGTAACAATAGTAGGCAATAATTATAACTATAGTAAAATTGATGTTCCCTTAGAACAACAAGGAATTATATCTAAAGGAATTAGGATTGGTAGCAATGTTTGGCTAGGTGCGGGTGTATGCGTTCTCGATGGAGTCACAGTCGGAGATAATTGTATTATCACCCCTAATTCAGTTATCTCGTCAAATATTCCTTCCGGTGCGATCGCAAGTGGGCAACCAGCTAAAGTTATTTTTAAACGTAGGTAGTGCGCTACAGAGAAATTGCGGTTCGGCAATATCAAATTCATTTCTATCATCACTCTTTTCTGCGATCTAGACTCATTCTATTAGTTCCAATATCAGTTGCAATAGGCTAGGTAATTTACCCAAAAAATCTATTATTAGATTCACGAAATATGAAGAATTTATATCAAGTTTCTTTATCCTCTAAGTTATTAGTATGTACTCATCTAGCATAAGAAATACTAATCCTATTTTCATCTTCGGATCGGCACGATCAGGAACTTCTTTATTGAGTCGAATCATTAATTCTCACCCTAGAATTTCAGTTCCATTTGAATCTCATTTATACGACACTTTTTATCCCTGGCTGAAGTATTACGGCGATTTAAATCTCTCTAAAAATAGAGAACGCTTAGTCGATGATATTTTAAGTATTGAATGCATGAGAGATTGGAGTCCTAGACCTGGTCGAGAATGTGTTTTAGCAGCAGTCTCACAGAATAATTTTGCTGGTATCGTAGATGGATTAATCCGGTCATGGTCTATCAGCCAGGGGAAAAAAAGATGGGGAGAAAAAACACCAGCGCATGCCTTTTTTTGGCGTGAGATCTTAAATGATTTTCCTAATTGCAAGGTTATTCACATCGTGCGTGATGGCCGCGACTCATCCTTGTCTTTAAAAAATGCTCGTTTTGGCCCCAAACATTATTATCATTTAGCAAAAGTATGGGTGAAATATTTACAGGTTATTGAAAGCTTAAAATCCAAGATAAATAGTAGCTCTTTTTATGAGATACGCTACGAAGATTTGTTGTCTAATACCAATGCTAAATCTAGAGAGATATGTGATTTTCTTGAGGAAGATTTTTCTGAAGAAATGCTCAGTTTCTATAACAATAATAATCCATATCCAACTGACAAAGATAATCTCAAAAACCTAGCGAAACCTATCATATCTAGCAATTCCAATAAATGGAAGAGTAGTATGTCTCCTAGAGATATAAGAATATTTGAGTCAGTCGCTGGTCCTTATTTAGAGGCATATGGTTATGAAACAGTAATGAGTCATCCTACAATCTCTTCTATAGAAGAGTGGTTAATTAAGTATTTTGAGCATCCTCCCAAAAAGATTTTATCTATGATCAAGAATAGGAAAGGTCATATTGATGGTTTGCGTAGGTTAGCTATTTATACTCGTCTTGTTATTACTCAATAGTGTTATGCCCGTCATATATTACTGTTGTGTTTTTGAAACATTGAGATTTAAAAATATATACTGAATAACAAGAATGAGTAAGTTCATTAAGGGCGCTGGTATTTCATTTATTGGGCAACTAGGAAGTACTGGCTTAAAATACCTCACCCAAGTTACTCTAGCCTGGATTTTTGGAGCTGAAGTGTTTGGTTTATACACCCTGGGTCTCGTTTTCTATCAATTTTGTGACTTATTTGCTCGGTTAGGCTTAGAGTTTGGAGCTGTACGTTATGTTGCCATCAACACGACTGCAGAAAGCCGCCCCAACTTAAAAGGGGTTCTACTGACCATACTAGGTCTCCCATTCATATTCGGATGTGTTCTTGGAGGCATACTATTTTATTGGTCTAGTTTTATTGCCACCGATATTTTTCAAAAACCAGACTTAGCTGTTGTTCTACAGATATTTTCTCTCGCTATACCTGTCGGCGCTAGCATGACCACAGGCTCGTTTGCAACAACAGGGTTTCAAACTACTTTATATAGAGTCTTAGTATTTGACTTAATTGTGCCATTCACCAATCTATTCTTCGCGATTGGTTTAGGGCTAATTGGATTCAAGCTATTGGGAGCATCCTTAGCTTGGTTAATAGCATTAATAGTTGGTTTAATACTTATTTTTTATTTTATTTGCAATCTATTTCCAGATATTTTTTCAAGCAAAGTAAAGCCAGTTTTCAATCTAAAAGAAATCCTTAGTTTCTCTTTACCATTATCTTTTGGAACATTTGTTTGGTTACTTTTAATTTGGACTGATATCTTGATGCTAGGCTACTATAGCAGCGCATCAGAAGTCGGGATCTATCGAGCTGCTTCACAAACTGCTTTTTTGATGATCCTTTTTGATCGTTCTCTCATCACAATTTTTGTGCCTACAATTGCAAGCTTATTTAATCAAGAGAAACTGTCAGAGGCTAATCAACTATATACAACTTCTACTCGTTGGAATTTTATCCTAACTTTACCGCTGTTTATCATACTAACTATTTCTAGCCAACATATACTCAAAATTTATGGCTCTGATTTTCAATCTGCATGGATGATTCTAATTATCTTGGCAACAGGACAATTAACAAGATCAGGGGGCGGTGGCTTATGCATGCATATGTTAGCCATGTCAGGAAACCAATATTTAAAGCTATATGGTGATATTGCTCTAGCCACTACAAATATAACACTTAATTTTTTGCTCATTCCCTTATGGGGACCACTAGGAGCATCTATTGCTACTGCTTCTAGCATGGCTGGAATTAATTTAGTGCGCGTGATTCAAGTCAAGTACGTTCTAGGAGTTTATCCATATTCATTTCGTGATTTCAAACTCATTATTTGTGGTGTAGTGGCTGCTTTGTCTGGCGTCTTAATTCAGTATTTTTTGCATGACATATTTTATTTACTGCTAATTGCAATATCTGCACTTGTCATGATTATTACATACAGCCTGATTCTTTTTTTTACAGCACTCAATGAAGATGACAAACTACTTATCAATCAGTATAAAATAAAGCTTAAAAACTTTCTATAAGATGAAATTTGCGAAAGAAAGAATACTATTTCAACAGTACTAATTCAAGAAGCCAGCAACTAAGATAAGTTGTGACAAGGAATGACTTCTATCCCTTATCGGGTAGTTTTATTATATGCTTTCGCTCATGAGCAAGTCTCAAAATATCTTTTGAATCATTGATTAAATACTTCCTGGTTAGTTCACCGTATAAATTGAGTCAATAGCACAACATAAAGCGAATATTGCAAGAGGTCTCAAGTTTTCGCCATATCATGAAGTCTAGTTCGACCTCTCTAAAGTCTTCTGACGTCTAGAGTTCCATCACGATTTTGAGGTAGAAAATTATTTTTTAGTGGCGCATCAAAAGGCAAGGTTCGTTGGAGTATAAATGAAACATTTAAAACTATTATGCGTTTTCTCTATCTTACTTTTCACAGGTTGTAAATCTGAAAATCTGGGAAGTGAAAATCCAGAAAGTAAAAATATTCCTTATGCATCCATTGAGCCGACCCAATTCACTGTAGATTTACCGCAAGAATATGACGGGTCTGGTGGGTTAGTTGCGATCGATATTACCCAAGATAGCAAGAAAGACTTCATCATTACCCAAACCAATCACATCGCTGCTTATCGCCATTCTGGCGAAAAACTTTGGACCAAAACAGCTGATATACAGCTCTCAGATAAATCAGAACGGCAAGGGCTACCGGGATTACATGCTCCAGGTGTTCAAGTCGCTGATATTGATGGGGATGACAAACCAGAAGTCCTATTTATTACAAGAGACAATAGATTACATGTTGTCCAGGGAGAAGATGGCAAATCTGAACATACGCTGGCATTACCCTCTCCGGCAAAATCAAACCGTTGGGAACATATTGTCGTTGCTGATTTTCGGGGGAAAGGCGACCGCGATATTTTGTTGCAATCTACGACGGAAACGGAGTATCGATTAGGGCGTCATCTTGCAGCTTATTCCATCGACAGCTTGCTGAAAGATCCTAAAACGCCACCCCTATGGGTACAAAATGATTTTCATAGCGCCGCCCATAATGGTGTTCGTGTGATGGATCTCAACGGCGATGGTAAGGATGAAGTGATCGGAGCCAATATCCTCAATGGTCAAGGCAAGATCCTGTTTCAGCTTCCCCTCACCTTGCAAAGGTTCCCCCACATTGATTCTGTTTTTATCTCTGATGTTGACCCCAATATCGAAGGATTAGAGGTGATTGCTCTGGAAGAGGGAGGCGATAATCGCGTTTTTCTCTACAATACAGAGCAGTTGATCTGGCAAATCGATTATAAAAATCAAGAACCTCAAAATGCTGTTTTTGGAGATTTTGACCTCGAACGGCCGGGTCTAGAAATTTGGTGTAGAAGTCGGTATAACGAAGACCAAAAGCCTTTTATCTTTGACGCCCAAGGGAAATTCATAAACTCCTACAGAATGTCTAATGTCGCCCCGAATGATTGGACGATTAAAGGGGTCGAAGTCATTATTCCCATTCACTGGACCGGTGAACCCAAGCAATTAGCTGCGGCCAAAGAGCGTCACGAATCAGGAGATGTGGGCATTTTTGATCCGGTCAGTGGCGCATTTCTCTATAAATTTAAAACAACTGCCGATCGCCTCTATGTAGCAGATGTGACGGGGGATTGGCGAGAAGAATTAATCGTCTTAAACCAGAAAGAACTGAAGATTTTTCAAAATCCTGCTCCTAATGCTAATCCAAATCAACCTAGATTATGGGATCAAAAACATTATCAACGCAGTAAGATGACCTGGAATTACTATAGTCCTTGACAAAGAATCAGAATTTATACCTATCAAGAATCAACTATTTTTAAGGTGCCGAAGTGCAAAATAAGACTTATTTTTATCTTTCAGAATCTTATCAATCGAATGTTTAGCGGATAGGGGGGCGTCTTATACTCCTGTTAATAGCTGAAGAGCATTAGAAATAGCTGCAGATTAGTCAAGACAAAGGTCCCCAAAAATGTATTGAGGAACTTTTGAATATTTATGGTGTCTATCTGACTGTATTTTTGCTGAAGAAGATAAATATGGCTCGCTGTTTTTAGCTTTTCTAGGATGAAGTTCGATAGTGGATAAATTCTAATCTAAACTTCACGGAGTTTTCACAGAAGCCTACTAATATCGTACTCATAGTGATGCTTGATACTAATTTTAGATTTCATCTTTAGTGATGAGTATCACGTATCTTATATAACTTCTGGCCTCACCCCATTGTCCAAATTGCTGACTAGCACAGGCAATATTGTTGGGTGAGTCTAACGCAAAGTTTCATTCAGTTTTTCGCAGGTACGCAGCTAATGGCAGTATCAACTCCCATCACTCCGCAATCTATTTCTAATACGGTTACTTCCCTCTATGATTCTCGAAGTCTATGTCTAAGGCCGGGCCAAGCCGTTCCACAGCAGTCTGATTATCTCTGGCATATTGAGAAAGGCTTAGTGCGCACCTTAACTTGGAATGAAGAGGGTGACTTAGTTACTCTGGGGCTATGGGGCGCTGGTGACTCTGTGGGTCGCCTATTATCTGAAATCACTCCTTTCCAGATAGAGTGCTTAAGCCCTGTAGAGGTGAAGCCCTTACCTTTGGCAGGACAAGATTTGGGTGTGGTGATGCGATCGCACCTCCGCTACATGGAGGAACTCTTCAGCATCATCAGCTACAAGCGTGCACCACAAAGGTTATTGCGCTTTTTGGATTGGCTAGGTGATCGGTTTGGCCGTCATGTGGATCAGGGACGTATTTTAGATCTGGGATTGACCCATCAGCTTATGGCTGAAATCACCGGGATTACCCGAGTCACGGCTACCCGCTTGCTCAACGAGTTTGAGCGGGAAGGTAAGCTGATGCGTTTACCCAAGCAACAAATGCTGCTGCAGTTCAACTCAGGTCACCCTGATCGAGTCACTAGCATGGCCCGACATCGAGCCAAAGGGAAACGTAACGCCTAATTGATTAAGGCTGTGAGCTGATTGACTTGTTCAGCAATGCCTTGATCCAGGTGCTGCAGGCGCTCGGTCTCTTGCTCTAGCTGAATATCTTGAGTCTCTTTTTGGGTGACCAAATGGGTGAGTTCCGTTTGGCGAGCCAGAATATCATCGTTCAAGCGCTGAATGATCTCAGTTTCATAGGTGTTAAAACAAGACTCAACCGCGTCATACACTGCCTGCTGTTGCTCTTGGGCAATTTGGGGCAGACATTTGGCGAATTCTTGGCGGGTAGTGGTCAGAAACGTCTGACGAACATATTCAGCTTGCCCGGCAACTAAGCCAGCCCCAGCAACAATCACTAAAAATACGTTCAAGGCCATGGCTGAAAACACAAGGCCGACCATTTGCACCACCAGGGTGACACAGAGAGAGGTGAACACCGCCTGCATCACCCGTCGCCAAAAAGGACTTAAGCGACCGACTACCCCATTGAGGGAGTTGGGAATGGCATCTAAGACTTCAAAGACAGTATCGGTCCAGGTTTCAGTGGCATTGTAGGAATGACCAGATGCCACATAGGACTGCCCCAGCAGTTTGGCATTGATCACGTCCACGACTTGGGTATAGGTTGCCCGATATTGATCGACCACAACCTGTACCTGAGCAAAGGCGGTTTCTAATTGCTGAGTGGCCTGAATTTCCCAGTTGGCCAATTGATCCGTGAGATAGCGCTCAAAGGCTTGCTTAAAAGATTCATGGAACTTGGCCCGGTTCTGCTTGTTGAGAAAGTCTAAAAACTCTAGATCGGGCTGGGAAGCCACAAAGTCCGTTTCAAAGGTTTTTTCTAGCTGCAGCATATAGCCCTGAAACGAATCGGCGATGGCTTGAGCTTCGCGATCACGGATTTTGCGAATTTCGGCTTGAAAGTCTGTGGAGACGGCTGCAAGCTGGTCAAACTCGGTCTGGACGGAGGCGACTTTTGCCTTGAGATGGTCAATATCTTCATCTAACAGAGGAATGCGCCGTTCGACCGCTTCATGGACATGGGCCGCCACAGAACGGGCCTGGTGCACCGCATGATTTAACTCGGCATTGGTTCGCTCTCGGGTTAAGAACTGGGTGAGGGAATCGAGAAAAGCAGGAATGCCCGTATCGTCTAGAGGGGCTTTAGGGTCATGGAGTTGAGACCTTAACGCAGGCAATGCTGAAATTTCAAAGACTCGCTGCTGATAGCGATCTTCGCCATTGACTGAACAGTAGGGGGCAAGGTAGGTTTGAAAGACTTGTCGAAGCTTCGATTCTGCTTCGGCTACAGCATCCTTATCGTCCGGATCAAGCAGACTAGTTTGCACCTTATCCCAAGCATTGAGGAGGAAGAAAATGGTTAGCCCTCGGTTCTGGAGAAAGTTGCGTAAGTAACGCCGCTCATCTAGGGTGCAGGGCTGGGTTGTATTGAGGACAAATAACACCGCATGACAGTCGTTGAGATAGTTGAGTACTAGCTCGTTGCGGGCTTCTGTATCGTTTAATCCAGGGGTATCGACGAGTTCAATCCCTTTAGCTAAGAGAGGCAGGGGATATTCGATCACCGCATGGCTGACATTGGGAAAGGCTTGCTCATCTTTTTCCTGGAGCGCTTTGGATTCTGACGGGTCAATGGTGTATTTCCATTTGAAGGTGGCAACATCAATCTGCTGGGGCGGGGTGTCATCGCGAAAGTGGATGGTGATTTGCTTCTGAGGACCATATTTGAGCACGCTCAGAATGGCGGTACAGGGATTGACATCGCTAGGCAGCAGTCGCTCTCCCAAAATGGCATTAATCAGGGTGCTTTTTCCCCGTTTGAGATCGCCCAACACCACTAGTCGAAAGACGCCTTGCCGCAGATGGTCACTGGCTGTTTTGACCAGGGTGACCTGGCGATCAAAACCTAACGGTCCCGAAGCCTTGGCTCCTTCCAGTTCAGATTGGATCAAACTCTGAGAAATTTGTTCTAAATGATCGGCAACCTGCTCTCGAACACGACGAACTTGGTCAAAATCATCTAAATATCCCGCAGGTTGGGAGAGGTTGACAGGATTACTCATGAATTGGAGGTTGAAAGGACTGAAGTCTGAAATAGCAGGCGCTGACCGTTCCATCATAGCGATAGCCAATGGCTGATGGCACTACTGACTCTCAGTATTCCCAGTTGAGGAGGGGTGCCGGACCGCAGTGAGCGAGAGCACTAGCAGAATCGGAGCACAGGGCTAGACTAGCGCTAGTTGAACCCATCCATATATTGCAAATGAAGCAGTCTCTGTTTTTTGTTGGTTTTTGCTTGCTGATGACCTGTACAGGGTGCGGTGGCTCTAAATATCCCAAGGTCAATGTGACTGCAGCTATTGCTGACCATCTACAAACCCAATCCGATCAACCCTTCGATTTAGGGACCCTTGGCTCGGATGAGTGGCAGAAGATTTGTGTACTAGATCCATACACAGCCAACACAGAAGGCGCGAAAATCTTGGGGTTTAACTGGGATTTCGAAAGCCAGTCGTCGATTAAAGAAAATGATGGAATTAATCTGTTGGTGTTTGTAAAGGATCAATCGGTCGTTGCCTTTGCCGAACATCTGAGACACAAAGGAGATTTCACGAGCCTAAAGCCATCTTGCCTCGATCGGGAAGATGCTGTGGTTAAGCCCAGAAAAGGCACCAAGGATTGGATCTCTTTTGTGAAGGACGAATAATTTACTGTAATGCTTTGTTGCTTCACCTGAATATCGCAACCCATCGCGGTATCGGACCGTTTATGGGTTACAACTCGGCTTAAATCAGAGGAGGAAAAACTACGAGTTTCATGCTAGACGAGGTTTAAATCGCTGATACAAAATTCTGATTAGTCCCGGACAGGCATAATATCACTCCTCAATTCCTCCTATAATCCAAGCATGAGTAGTTACCGCTCCCCTCACCTCAGCGTGAACGGGGGCCTTTTTTTTACTCACTTATGAATGGGACTCAGAGGTGGATTGGCAGTACAGTCTGAATCGAACGTTATGCCCCATCAATCTTGTCAGCGATCCGATCATTCCAATCAACGTCTAATTCCTGCCGATCCATTTGCCACGTTTTAGGGACGATTTCTTCTTCGGCAAACTCGACATCACCTGTGGGAGGGATATCTACAACATCCATGAGATTCTTACCCAAAGTCTCAGCAATGTCCCAAGCATTATCAGGATCTTCAGCTTTTATATGTCGAACAAGAGGTTTACCATTGTCCTGCTCATAAATCGCATAAAAGTCTTTATCAACAATATTTAACTGACTCATGGTTAAAGCTTCTAGACAAATATCAATAGTCCTAACCTCATGATCTCATAAAGAAGAGGATTAACTCAGAATGACCTGGGCGACGTTTTGGTGATGCCTCCATACATTCGCATAGGTACCTCAGTGTCGTAATCTTGTACCGAATGAGAAAAAGCTATGTCCTCCCAACGTCGTACATTCAGCGCTAGTTTCAAAGCTAAGGTGGTTTTACAACTATTGCGTGGCGACAAAACAGCAATGGAGTTGTGTTGGACCTACAAACTCCACCCCAGTCTACTCAACCGCTGGCATCAAGAATCTCTAGACGAAACTCGCTGTCTTTGTGAAGCCCCTGTTGCTGATGAGAGAGTTCAGCAAATCTTACAGGCCGTGCCTTCTCAAGCGTTCTCACCATCTCAGGGATCGCAACATCGCTTCTTGTCTGATGCCACGACGCGACGCGCATTTCTAGCTTTATTGGGCTTTGCAGGAGTAGGAGCAATGGGACTGCTGACCTCTTGTGAGTCCAATGAAATCGTGACGGTTGATGCTAAGGGCCGTACCGTTAACCGCCGCCGTCTCCCTCAACTACAAACTTTTACCGAAAATCTCGACAACAACACCTTATTAGAGATGGTGTTGATACCTGGAGGCACCTTCACAATGGGTTCGCCCTCAAGTGAGTCAGAAAGGAATCAGGATGAAGGGCCGCAGCATGAGGTGAGTTTACCTGACTTTTATCTGGGTAAGTATCCTGTGACTCAAGCTCAATGGCAAGCCATTATGGGTTCTAATGCCTCTCACTTCAAAGGCGCAAATCGTCCAGTTGAGCAAGTCACCTGGTACAAAGCTTTTGAATTTTGCCAGAAACTCTCCCAGAAAAGTGGCCAAATATATCATCTTCCCAGTGAGGCAGAATGGGAATATGCCTGTCGAGCGGGAACAACTACTCCCTTCTATACAGGGGAAATAATTACCCCTAAGCTCGCGAATTACGATGGTACTTTTACCTATGATGCTGGTCCTAAAGGGCAATATCGAGAACAGACGACTAACGTCGGTAGCTTTCCTCCAAATGCCTTTGGTCTATATGACATGCATGGCAATGTCTGGGAATGGTGCCATGACACTCCCCATAAAACATACACTGGAGCACCGACAGATGGAAGTGCTTGGATAGATGAGAATGATACTGATGATCGTATTATTCGCGGTGGCTCCTGGCTCAACCCTCCAGGGAACTGTCGCTGTGCAGAGCGCTTCAGGTTCACTGCTGGATTCCGCAACTACAATCTTGGTTTTCGAGTAGCTTGGGTTGGGTCAAGTACGCTTCCATAGCTACCCTCTTGTTTCATACACCAATGGCGATTCCTGCGGATTTCTTGAACACAACCATCATTCTAGAAGGTCGCTAATCTTAGAACTAGGGACGCTTCAAGAGGCATCTATTATTGTGATGACTAGACTCTTGGCAGTGAATATTTGGACATTAGATGATCGAGATTTTGGCCGTTTTCAGGACCTGAAGCTTTGGAAGCAAGTAGGATTAAGCTTTTTCCAACATCAGCTTTGTGCGTTTGAGAGGTTCAGGAATGGAGATGGGATAATCCCCTGTAAAGCAGGCTGAGCAATAATTTTCAGGATTACGGCCTGTTGCGGCTAACATGCCTTCCCAACTGAGATAGTTGAGGGAATCAACCCCAATTTTTTTAGCAATGTCTGAAGTGGAGGTTGTAGCTGCAATCAGCTGATCTTGATCATCGGTGTCAATGCCATAAAAGCAGGGATGGGTGACGGGGGGGGAAGAGACCCGCATATGGACTTCTGTGGCGCCTGCTTCTCGGAGGGCGCGGACGATTTTGTAGCTCGTCGTACCTCGGACAATCGAATCATCGACAATGATAATCCGCTTTCCTTCCAGAACATCCCGCAGCGGATTGAGCTTCATACGAATGCCAATTTCGCGCATGGCTTGGGTGGGTTGAATGAAGGTTCGGCCCACATAGCGATTTTTAATTAAGCCTTCTGCATAGGGAATGCCGCTGGCTTGGGAATATCCAATGGCTGCAGGAACACCAGAATCGGGAACCGCAATCACCATATCTGCATCGATGGGAGATTCTTTGCCGAGATGGTGACCGAGGCGCAAGCGATAGCTATAGAGACTTTCGCCTTTCATATGGCTGTCAGGGCGAGCAAAGTAAATCATCTCAAAGATGCACAACTTCCGCTCTGGTTTAGCGGCCCAAGTCTCTGAGGTTATACCGTCAGCGGTGATATGGACAATCTCACCGGGCTCAATCTCACGAACATGGGTGGCTCCGATAATATCTAGGGCACAAGTTTCGGAGGCGAGGACGTAATGGGGCTTGTCGGGGTTATCTTCATTCTCAATGGTGCCCAGAACTAAGGGGCGAATCCCTTGGGGGTCACGAATCCCGAGAATGCCTGTGGGGGTGCCGATGACTAGACTGAACGCCCCTTCACTTTGTTGACAAGCTGAGATCGCACTTTGATGCCAATCCTTACCAGTTTTGATCGCTTCACTAATGGCATAGGCAATCACCTCAGAATCTGTGGTGGTTTCTAGGGGGCAGTTTTTGGCCAGTAACTTTTCTCGAAAAGCGACGGTGTTAACCAGATTGCCATTATGGGCTAGTGCTAGGGAGCCTTGGGACGTTTCAACTACTACGGGTTGGGCATTGGCGACCCGACTCGATCCGGTGGTGGAGTAGCGGGTATGACCAACGGCAATATAACCCGGTAAGTCATTCAAAATTGGTTCTGAAAAGACTTGGGACACCAAACCCATATTTTTATAGGAGTGAATTTGGCCATCCGTTGTGTAGGTGGCAATTCCAGCTGATTCTTGACCCCGATGTTGGAGTGCATAGAGACCAAAGTAAGCGAGCTTTACGGCTTCTATGCCCGGCGCAAATACGCCAAACACCCCGCAAGCTTCTTCTGGTTTGTCGTCTGACCACGATTCAGCAGAAAGGTGGGGATCAACAGGATCGTTACCAGTTGGACTCGATGGAACAGAAGCAGCAGGAAACATATTAAGTCATTAAGTAAACGGAATAAACCAGAAAAACTGACACATTACAAACGTTTGTCCCTTCTAGCCACAAGCAGCCTAGATTTACGCTAGCTTGGACTCAATGGCTTGAGACCATCGTTGAGTGGCCTCCTCAATCCTAACCTTGATTAAGGTTTGGTGAACATTTGTTGTGAGGGTGAGCTCTGAATTGGGGGTGGTGACTGTTCCTATCTGTTGCCAATACTGAGGCAGATGTTCTTGTAAATAGGATTCCCAGGCGGCTTGATGAGTTGTGCTCACAGAAACGATAATCCTGGCCCCCCCTTCTCCAAATAAGATCTGATCCCAGCGGTTTGAACCGGTAGGAACCTGAATCTCAGCGCCTCGTTTTCCACTGATGCAAGATTCGGCTAGAGCCACGGCGATCCCTCCCTCTGCACTGTCATGGGCAGAGTGGAGCCAGCCCTGTTGAATGCCGTGACGGCAAGTGGCTTGGACTTGGGCTTCTAGATCTAAATCAGCATGGGGGGGTTCACCCGCGACCTGATGATGAATGCTGGCTAAATATTCAGTGCCTCCTAAGGTGACGAGGTCACTTGGGGCTTCGATGAGAATCCCCAGTAAATAAATTAGATCACCTTCTGCTTGCCAACCTTGGAGACAGGTTTTGGTGAGATCGGGGACTAAACCCACCATGCCAATCACAGGAGTGGGATAGATAGGCTGAGGTTGACCCTCGGCATCAAAGGTCTCGTTGTAGAGGGACACGTTGCCGCCAGTCACTGGAGTGCTGAGATGGCGACAGGCGTCTGAAAGTCCCCGGCAAGCTTCTGCCAATTGCCAATAGCCAACGGGTTTTTCTGGGCTGCCAAAGTTGAGATTATCGGTGACGGCAATGGGTTCTGCTCCGACACAACTTAAATTTCGAGCGGCTTCTGCTACGGTCATCTTGGCCCCTTCGTAGGGATCTAAATAGACATAGCGAGAGTTGCAGTCGATGGTGGCGGCGACGGCAGTTTGAGTGTCTACGTCTGGATCGGGGGTTTCTTGATTGACGACAGGACGGAGGCGCACGATGGTGGCGTCCGCATCACCGGGCAAGACGACGGTGTTATTTTGCACCTGATGATCGTATTGGCGATACACCCAGCGTTTGCTGGCAATCGTTGGTACTTGTAAGAGCTGTAGGAGAATGTCTGACCAGGAGTGTTGCTGGCCTTGAAGCTCGATGCCTTCGGCGGTGCAATTGGGGATGCGATCGCAACTCCACTCCCGTGCTTTCTGTACATACTCAGGCGGTTCTGCCAAAACCTCATGCTTATAAATCGGCGTATTGTCTGATAAGGCCGTAGCGGGAATTTCCGCTGCCACTTCTCCCTGAAACCGGATCTTCACAATCGGATCGGCGATTACCGAACCGGCGACAACCGCCTGTAGTCCCCAACGATGGAAGATATCAATCAGCTCCTGTTCCCGGCCTTTTTCCGCTACAAACAACATTCGCTCCTGGGATTCGGAGAGCAAATACTCGTAGGGCACCATCCCCGTTTCCCGATTGGGAATCAGATCTAAATCTAGATCAATGCCCACGCCACCTTTTTCCGCCATTTCGGCGGTAGAACAGGTGAGGCCAGCGGCTCCCATATCTTGAGCAGCGACGACAGCCCCTGTTTGGAAGGCTTCTAGACAGGCTTCAATTAAAGATTTTTCTAAAAAGGGGTCGCCCACCTGAACGGCAGGACGATCTTCTACTTCAGAGGTGGCATCCAGTTCTGCACTGGCAAAGCTGGCCCCACCCATGCCGTCTCTCCCAGTAGTAGAGCCAACATAAAGCACTGGATTGCCCACACCAGCTGCTCCTGCTTTGACAATCTCTGAGGTTTCCATCAGCCCCATGGCCATGGCATTGACCAAAGGATTGCCGTTATAAGCGGGGTCAAAATACACCTCACCACCAACGGTCGGCACACCGACGCAGTTGCCATAGTGAGCAATTCCGGCGACTACCCCACTAAATAAGCGGCGGGTGCGGGCATCATCTAGATCGCCGAATCGGAGGGAATTAAGTACGGCAATAGGGCGGGCGCCCATGGTGAAGATATCCCGTAAAATCCCCCCTACTCCAGTTGCCGCACCCTGAAAGGGCTCAACGGCAGAGGGATGGTTGTGGGACTCTACTTTAAAAGCAAGCTGTAGGCCATTGCCTAAATCCACGACTCCAGCATTTTCACCTGGCCCTACTAAGACATGCTTTCCTTCTGTGGGAAATTGCGAGAGTAAGGACCGCGAATTCTTATAGCAGCAATGCTCGGACCACATGACACCAAACATACCGAGTTCGGCTCGATTAGGATGACGGCCCAAGCGCTGAACAATATCGTCGTATTCTTCGGGCTTTAGCCCTTCAGCAGCAATTTCTTTAGGGGAAAAAGGAGAAGATCCAGGGCTTGCCATGTACTCTATACCAATCGCACAAGTCCCCATTGTACAGGTTGATTTGAGCCATAGATTTCTACAAATCTATGGATGAAGATTTAGGATCAGATTGCTGCCAATTAGGATGATTTAATTTTGTAGATGTGTCTGTGCCCATGTCCGAATAGCTTGGCGAAGTGTCCGTCTTCCTTGCTGACGATATTCCTCAATTAATTGTGGTAGTTCTCGAATTGGGAGCTGTGGAAACACTAAGCTATTAGCTGATTCTACATACGCTCCTTGGCGCAGATGGTAAATCGTTATCTGTCCATCGTCATAACACCATAGTTCAGGGACACCCAGTCGAGCATAAATGGGTAAGCGGTTTAATGACTTGCTGGTTAAATCAATTTCTAACGATAAGTCAGGGGGCGGATCACGATCTAGGTCAAACGATAATTTTCCTCGAACCTTAGATTCATTTTGAAAGTAAAAGCAGTTATCTGGTTCTAGCCCTGCTTCTTGGATTTGCCGCCGCCAAGTTGTCGAACCATAGCTTTCATAATCGCGTTCCAGGACATCGGCTATTTCTTTGGTGGCCTCGCTGAGAACTTCTTTGTAATATTCGTGTTCTGGTAGAGGCGTCATAATTTCTAGAGTTCCGCGATCGTAGGCTAGACGAGCGGCACGATGATCTCCCAAGTCTTGGAGAAGAGCTTCAAATTGTTGCCAACTAATGTCATATAGGAGAATGCGATCGCATCTCCGAAACGTTGTAACCATAAAATTTTAATGAACACCTATCCGTGATATTGGCAGTCAGTGCTTTTATAGAGACTTACCCCGATTATCTCGTACATCACAGACCCGGTGCCAGAGATCATGATCTTGGCGATAGATTTCCAGGGCTTGGATTGCTTCTTGGGCCGTTTTGTCACTGCCGTCTGCAACCAGATCTAGCAAAAACTGAAATGCCTCATCGGTTCTGAGCATGGCAATGGCGAGGAGTCCGGTGAGGCGTAATTCAGGATCTTGGACCCCTTGCCACCAGGTTTGGAGGGGTTCTAGTGCTGTTGGTTGTCTAGACTCGCCTAATACCAGAGCCACCAACTCCTGCACTTGCTGATTGGTATCACTCAGAAAGTTTGAGACGAAGGCCATGGACTGCTGTGGAGCCAACTTTAGTAAGGCTGCCAAGTACTCGGACAAGACTTGTGGTTCATCGCCTATCTTGGCCCGTAATCGCAGGAGTGGAATGCCTTGGGGGTCTTCGGTATAGGCGATGGCTCTCGCGGCTACCATCCGGGCTGAACCTTCTGGGTCGGCGAGTAAATCAGCCAGCTCTGTTATCACGTTAGGGTAATGCATCCGTACTAACCCTAGGGCACAGTTGCCGCGCAAGGTCGCTGCGGTATCGACAGACCCACCCCAGACTGGCTCCATTTGCACATGCCGAATCCCCTGAAGGAACAAAGCGTGATTATGGGATTCTAGGCGGTAGAGGGTGTCGGCGATAGCGGCTTTGGCTAAACAGTTGGGGTCGCGTTTTACGGGTTTTTGCATTAACCGGATGAAGATCTCTGCAAGTTCAGTATTGAGGTCAGTCAGTCCCCGTTGGCCCAGGATTTTGGCCGCTTGGGTAATGGTTGAAGCATGAGGGTCGCGCAGTACTTGACGCCACCGATCTACTGTCTCAGGGGTTAGTTCAGACTCCCGCAGTTCAGCTAGGAGAATTTGGTTTTCTTCCAATTGACGTGAGCGGGCCATTGTCTTAAATGCCTGAATCTTGCTTCATTCTGGTTTTGGTTCAGAAAGGAGGAGGCGTTTTCTCGGAAATTTTAAGGGTAATAGGTTTGATGCATGCGATCGCAATACAATACCAAGTTCTCTAATTGCGCAGCCTTATCTCTTAAAGGTGATGTCAGAGTTTTATCAAGGATATTGGCAAGACAGCTATAGGCAGAAGCATCCAGGGTTGTGGGCTGATCACCCATAAAGTAGGGTTTGTCTTGCAAGAAATCCGAAAGGGCTTGGATATCCAAGGCTGCAATCTGGTAAATTTCTGATTCGGCATGCCTACCCATGCCGTGCCCTTGCAAATTTTGGGTGACGGTATTGCGGGCAATCTTGGGCACTAAGAGGCGGAGTGGAAGAGGTAAATCGGAGAAATAGACGGCTTTAGTCTTCTGCCAATTCTCTTCGTCAATCCAGCGAGTATAGACCAATGCCCAATAGAGATTCTCTTCAATGAGTCGTCGCATGGCGAGAGCAATAGAAGCCTCAGCAGGACTCAAATGACTATCTAGTGGATCACCATAGGTGATTTTGAGATATTCGATGATTAGATTAGAGTCGGCAATAATCTGGCCCTTGTCTTCGATGTAAGGCAGCTTGCCTTTGGGTGCTTTACGCACATCAGCACTAGTATCGACCTGATAGTCCAGGTTAGCCATCCGAAAATAGATTTCTAGCTTCATGCAAAATGGGCTGGCATTGGGCAAACCCCAGGCGGGCTCAAACTGGTATAGCGTCAGCATGTGAGTTCCTTAAATATCGACAGCCCAATTAATGGAGTGGGCAGGAAAACAGGATATTAATTTTGCAAACGGAGGGAGGAGGGGATGATTCTAAACCCACTTAAGAGGAGTGAAAAGTGGGCGGGTACTTTGGTGAGGGATGGAAGGTGGTGAGTAGAGGGAATTGGTTATAAACCGATCCTGAATTGTATAGTACATAATTACTATCTATTAATCAAGAGATTTGTCTTTTGCAGTCACCTACGATTTTATGAATGCTTTGGCTTATGGTCATACCAGTCAGCACCTAAGAGTGTAGTTTTGATTATTTGCTAAGCCAATTCAGTATTGGGTTGCACGAATTTGAGAGTTACACTTCCAGGTACAACTTGGTATCAGTCTATGCTGCTCAAGCTTAAGCCGAGAGGATGGTCAGGCTATTTGGAGGTGGTATGCAACACCCCATTGAGATGCAGCAATAGATATATTGAGGTATTGCACTGAGCTTGGTCATTGCTATGTACTTATGGGCGGGCAAGAGATACGGCTCATGGGTGCACCCAGTGGATTCATGGATTATCTAGAGCTATAGATCTACAGATAAAGATCCGTGATTAGCTAGGCAGCTTGTGTACCCAAGGTTTTGCAATATTTGCCCATTAAGACAGTAATTTCATTGGGAGTCTGACTAAAGTACAGTAGCCCCTCATCGACCTGCTGAACTAAGTCATCAAATTGCTTGAAGAACCGTAGGTGTGTGCTGCGTTTTTTGAGTTTCTTCCACAAGAATTCAATTGGGTTGAAGTCAGGAGAATATGTGGGTAATTGGAAAGGAGTAAGGCGAGCGGATTGCTGGTCAAAGAACTGCTTAGTTGCTTTACTGGTGTGATATCTAGCCCCGTCCTGAATGAGAATAATATGCTTGTGAGTCTGCTGGAGTACTTGAGTTAGAAAAGCAGTATACCCTTCAGAATTGAAGCGTCCCGTCTGACCTTGATAGAAGAACTGACCAGAATGATAATCAATTAATCCAAACACCTTGTAAGCCTTCCGTTTACCACTGGTGGGCAATGTTGGCTGGTCTCCACGAAGACTCCAGGTGTAGCTTAACGACCCCCACTGCGCAAAACTGGCCTCATCCCCAAATAAAATTAGGGCATCTTTGGCTGCTGATAAACGCAAAATCTCAGGCCATTTGTGTGTCATCCATTCTTGTCGCTTGGCTTCATTGAGATGAGCTGCAACAAACCGTGCTCTTTGAAATGAAAAGCCTAAGTTCCTCAGTAGAGTACTCACATAATGGGGATGATAGGAAACATTGAAGCGTTTCGCAATCAGGTCTTGAACCATTAATGCACTCCAACAACCACACTCGTATCCAGCTTTGAGCGGACCTGCTTTAATCCATGACTTGAGCTGTTGTCGTTGCCGTGGAGTGAGTTTGCTGCGACGTCCTTGAGACGCTTTGTATCTAAAGCTAGCGATACCTCGTTTTAGAAATGCATGCAGATAATCCCTGATCGTTTGTTCGCCTAGTGCCAATGTTTCAGCTACCTGTGCCACTGAACCACCTTGACCAAGCTGCAATAAAGCACTAATACGTTTGACCAGACGTAAATTCTGACTCCCGTATGCCTGGCGCAGTTTAGCTTCAATCTTTTTGCGTGTTGATTGGGTAAAGCGCAGTTTGAATTGTGCGAGCATACTGGATGACCTCTGATAATCTTGAAATCCTTGCCAGAGCTAAGAGTATCAGGAGCTAGTTACTATATTTAATGAAGATGTAGTGTCGCTAAAACCACGGATGCTTTTCTGAAGATCTATAGATAGCTGAGCGGAGGACTAAATGTCAACGGCTAACTACATTTTTACTGAGACTCAATATGCTCAGGAACTAGAGCGGCTCCAAGCCATTGAAAAAATCTTTGATCCAACTAGCCGTCAACGACTGGAGTCGACAGGCATAACGACGAACTGGAGATGTTTGGAAGTTGGGGCAGGAGCGGGGTCAATCACGCAATGGATGGCGGGCGCAGTTGGAGAAAGTGGCCAGGTGGTTGCGGTTGATCTAGATACCCGATTTGTCGCTAATCTTGAATCCAGTAATGTTGAGGTCTTGGAAGGCGATATCCAGCATCTTCCCCTAGAAAAACATTCATTTGATTTGGTCCATGCCCGCTATGTTTTGGTCCATAATCTCGATGCTCATGCAGTGCTATCGAGGTTGTTGGATTTAGTAAAACCGGGTGGATGGATTGTTTTAGAGGAACCTGACTTTGCGGCTGCGAGGGCCATTGCAGGTGAAGCCTCTGCTTGTCAGTCTGTGAATAATGTGAACCAGGCGATTGAGAAGATGTTTACAGCGAGGGGGATGGATTATGGTCTTGGTGCGAAGTTACCTGCTCTATTACAGTCCTATGATTTACAGTCATTTGCTGTAGAGGTGGATACTCACCTCTCTCCGGGTGGTTCGGGCATCGCGACCATGATGGCAATGTCTACTATACAGTTGGCGGAGAAATATATTGCAACGGGTGCAGTGACTCAGGCAGACATCGATCATTATGGCCGATTTGCAGAAGATCCAAATGCTTGGGCGATTTACTATGCGACGGTAGGCGTTATTGCTCAGAAACTGCAGGCATAGTGAAAACGACTTGGATTGTACAATCCAACATTCCTAAATCTGATTCTGTATCGCTTTTGCAAGATGCTTGCGAACAATTGGAGCAGCCTTTCTATCCAGTGATGGTTCAACCAGGGCAGAAGCATCTACCAGAGCTGTCTGAGGTTGATCCACCCCTTGTCTTTCACGGTGTCACGACGCTGATTCTCCGAGCAAGGGAAGATGCTCAATGTCACAAAGGTGTCTTCTACGACCCTCAGAATTTTACTCATGCTGCCTACACAAAAGGCTTTGGTAATGCCTACCTCAATTACGATGCTCAGGTGCTTGACTGGTCATCATTGTTGAAAATGGCGACTGCTACGTCTGCTGCGTTCTTTATCAAACCTCCTGATGATCTCAAGGCATTTACTGGCTGCGTTGCTCGCTATGAAGACATTCGACACATGCATCAAAAACTTTTAGATGCACCTCACCACCAGTCAGAAAATGTTGTGGTTGGACAGTGGTATGAAGTGGACGCAGAATGGCGACTTTTTGTTGTAAATGGTGAGGTGGTTACAGGATCGATGTATCGCCCTACTGCAGAAGCCTTTCTACCTCAAGAGCTTGTAGATTTTGCAGCTCAGTGTATTGCACGCTGGACCCCGGCTGATGTCTTTGTCCTGGATATTGGGCGGGTTGATCGGCAGTGGCGCATTATTGAATGCAACTGTTTTAACTGGAGTCGATTTTACTTATCTGATGTCACAAGGCTTGTAGATAGAGTTTCAAGATTTCAAGAAGACAATTGGTAGGATTTCTCGCCTATTTGTAAGAGGTCCTGTGTTGATCGCCTTTTATGATTTACCTTTCAGTAAAAGGCTACTGAAGTAGAGAAGTAAGGCAAGACAGAGAAATCCAAGGCGAAGATCGATGGGATAAGGAATTTGATCTAAGGCGGCAGGGAATAAGGTTTTGCCTAGATAGGCAGCATAGAACATATAGCCTAAGGCCACATGGCCGCAACGCTCTTGCAGGAGAGCAAATATGGTTGCAAATGTAGGGCCATAGAGAACTGCAGCAACTGGAAACAGAAAGCCGAAACTAGAGAAAAATGTGAGTGAAATGGTTACTAAACCCGCCAAAAATAATATCTGTAACCGTTGCACTGGACGAGGACCAACCCAAACCCCTAATGTTAAGCGGCCTAGAGTTAAACCACCCCAGTAAGCAGAGAGCAAAGCACTTTGCCAGCCCTTACTCCACCCGATACTACTGAGGTAAGAGCCACTCCAAGTGCCAATCGAGCTTTCCAAGCCGACATAAAGCAAAATCACCAGCAGAAAAGGCCAAGCGATGCTCCACTGAACTCGATCTTGGCGAGGTTGAAAATTTTGAACGGAGGGTGCTTGCCATGCCAGAGCACTTGCCAGAATAGCACCTATGGCTACTAAGCCAAATGCCCAGCGCCAGGGCAATACTGCACTAATTAATGGGGCACTGAGGGCACCGACGCCAAAAGTAGCATTGGCCCAATTTAAGACGGTGATTTTACGGCGAGGGTGTAACTCTCCGACCAAGTTATTGCAGTGGAAGTTGAGAATGCCGTCCCCCCAACCTAGGAGAAGGGCAGCACCACCAATCCACCCAAATCCAGGGGCACAAGCTGCTGCGATAAAGGCGATCCCAATGGCAGCAAAGGCTAAAGTGAACACCGGATGGCGATATTTTTGCCGAGAGACCCAGATTAACCCCCCTAAGCTGCTGATCAAAAAGAGGGTGTAAAACAGACCGATATTGACGCCTGCGCCAAAGGTGTCGGTCCACTGCTGAAGAAAGGCACCGGGCATAGCGACCACAATGCCATGGAGATATAGGCCGATAAATCCAGCTGCTGTTAAGCGACCTCGGGGGTGGGTTGGGGGAGGGCTGGATTCGGTCAAGAGTGTTGAGATAGTAAGAGGTCAGACGTCAAATACTGGGTCACTAAGTCTGAGCCAAAGTGATGCTCCAAATCCTGGATGAGAGCATAGGGGATAGGAATGCCCTGTTGAGTGCGCGTTTGCTCTGTGACAACTTCCAACTCACCGGGGAAATAGATGGGCTGCTGCGGGTCGAGGCGTGGGGTTTGTTTTAGAGTTGCGATCGCATCCCCAACACGCTCCGCAAATTCCTCTGGGTCAGACCAGACGGACGGATCGATCACCCCGAAAAAATGTCCCATACCGTTCATTTGATCATGTCTGGACTTGGTTTTAAACAGAGCAGCCGCCGTCCCTAACAAAGGACCACAAAGCAAATCTGCAATCAGAGCCATGCCTGCTCCTTTGGGAGAAGTGGCTTGATTGACGGCCACAAATTGGGCTTCCGAGGTGGTCTCACCTGCTGCTGTTAACCCCCATTCTGACGGAATAGGAAGTCCCTGATAGCCGAAATGCTTGATTTTACCGCCACTAACCGTTCCCACTGCCATATCCAACACGATAGGCGTTTCACCGTTAGGGATACCCCAGGAAAAAGGATTATTGCCCAACCGCGCCTCTTTACCGCCATAGGGGGCTAAATCCACCACATTAGTGTCACTGGTGGCAAAGCCAATCATCCCGGCTGCTGCGGCCATGCGCGTATAGTAGCCAGCCATGCCGAAGTGATTGCTATTTGAGACTCCAACCACGGCCATGCCCATTTCACGAGCCTGTTTGATCGCCTGTCCCATGGCGACTTGGGCGGCATATTGGCCAGGAGCCCGATCGGCTTCAATACGAAGCATGGTAGGGCGATCCGTCTGGATTTGTAACTTGGGCTGAGGATTAATTCGACCACTACGAAGACTTTTGTCATACCCCATAATCTGCTGCACACCGTGGGAATCCATCCCCCATAGATTGGCTTGAACCAGATGGTCTGTGATAGCGGTGACAGTCTCTGGTTGTAGGGGATAGTTGGCTAAAACAGCGGTGAGAAAGGTGCGAAGTTGAGAGGCAGAAACCTGAATAGATGAAGGCATATAGGTTCGCTAAACAAAGGGTTGGTAGGTATCTTCGATCTGGGAGGTGAGGGTTTCTGGTGATTCAGGTTGTTTGACCCATCGCTGAGTGCGTACCCGCCAGTCTGGAGTTCCATCTACGGGGACAGTTAACGGTTGGATCACCTCAGAGTTTAGCGAGATAGTGAAAGAAATGGGTATCCAGTACCCGCCGTCTTGATAATGTACTAGCGACCTTGGCCTAGATTCCTCACTTCTGGCAAATGCGCATCAGCCCCAAGCTGCCGCCGATGCGAACTTACAGTCCTTGCAATTTACAGCCTTGAAGCTGATGAATCTTTTGCAGCTTCTGGACTATGCAGTCATTGACTTTCGCATAGATCAACAGGGGTAAGACTATTTAGTGGATGTGAAGGCTGATGCGACGGTCGTGCATCAAACAATTGTGGGGTAGGTGAGTATGTCATCCCAATGCCAAGCTCGCGAGGCTAGATCAGCACGTTGTGCCGCCGTTGTTTTAAGCCGACTGTGTGTCCAAATCCAATTGAAATAGCTGACCACTAATCGAGCAGTGACTTTGGTTTGCGCCCACACTTTGCCAAATTTGTTCTGGCGTCGATGCCATCGACCACTGTGCTGTCGAATAATGCCATTGGTGCGTTCGAGTCGTTGAGTTCTGTCCTTGCCAATGTAATGGTCAATCTTCCAAGGCAACACTCTTTCGTAACCACCCCAATCGTCGCTATTCCAGTCCTTGCAATCGGTCTTACCTTCAGTGCTAATCACCAGTTCATTCAATAATGAATCGGTGTGCTTGCCCACACGACACGAGAGGATCACGCCGCTTGTGTTTGCCAAGGTAATCGCCATCCAACAATCACCCATCTCTAGCTCATGGGGAAGACAGTGTTTTTGCTTTTTTTCACAAAGGACCACATTTCATCTGCACTGACATCCTCCGTTTCAACGGCTTGCACTTGGCCATTATGGAGTTGCTGAGATCGTTGGCTAGCAGCTCTTACTAGAGAGACTACAGTGTTGTAAGCTAGGCCACTGGTCCGAGTGATACCTCGAAGACTACTCCCTTCTGCATGGGCTTGGAGGACTTGTCGGACCTGCTCTGGACTCACCTGACGACGATAGTAAAGGGTATCAAAGCGTTCGGTAAAGGTCTGCTGGCACTCAGGACAACGGTATCGTTGAAGCATGTTGGGCATCTTGCCATGCTTGTATGCTTTGGAATGACCGCATAGTGGGCATTGCATGGGTAGGTTAGAAGCTGAGCTGAGCCTCTAGTATACTCAACCCACAATTACTTGAGGCACGACCGATGCGACGATACATTTTTTGCGATCGCTAGCTCAAATCGCCCAATCACAAAATCTGACCTATGCACACTTCATTAAGCTAATTCTGACCACGACTTGTCACCGCTGGAGTCTAGGGCTCAGTGCTCATAAACCTTAGGTGATGATTCAATGATTACTAATCTGACCCGAGCTGGCCAAATATTCTGTCAAACTTATGCTTGAAAAAATAGCGATCTCCTATGAAATATTAGAGCAACTCCAACGTATTAATTATTGATAATTATGCATAAAACCCATGAATATAAATGATGAGTAATATGTAGAACTACTGCCTCCTATCATGGTTAAGCAAACTGTTTCCGGCAAAATTTCTCGACAATTTGATCAATCACCCTTTAGAGATACATTAATTGAAATTTGGGACCGAGATTTTGGGCTAGATGACCTAGTCGGTTCAGGGAGAACCAATGATAATGGTGAGTTCAACATTGAATATGATACGGATGATGCTGGTGACACCCCGGATCTAACCGTTAAGGTTATCCGCTTGGACTATCAAAGTCAGCCTCATGTGATTTACGAGGAAGATGGCCCCAGGAATGTAGAAGGAGACTATGATTTTGGGCCAATTTCGATTGCTGATTGGGGATATGATCCTGATTATGCAGTGCCACTAATACGCTCCCAAGGAGCAGGTATTTTTGCCTCTCCCCAGAACTTTGTCGCACCACAGACTCGTAAAATACTGCTCAAAGCAGTCCCATGGAGCCTGAAAAGGCAGAATGCCGGACAACAACCATCATCCGAAGCAGCACAAACCGTTTTTCCAGAGAATCTTACTATCAAGAATGATGCATCTAGAGGAGATCAGTTCTTTGTTAAGGCAACTTTAAATGGTTTTGCGCCAGCGCTAATGACCCAAGATGGCAATGGGCAGTTTCATGTTCGCTATAACTTAGATCAATATAGATGGGATGAAACTCACCAAGCACCTAGTGTGCATTTAACAATGGTGAAGGATGCCAATAGTAATCTTATTCCCAAAAAAATTGAATGGAAACTCAGAAAAATTGCGTCTTTCCCTCCTGAATTTGTGGATGATGGTTCGGCTGAACCTGGAGAAGGGGCAAAATGGGAACAAGCTAAGCTGTATTTCCGGATTGCTGAATTTATTGATGGACAGGTTAAGGGGCATTTAGGCAGAGGACATTTAAATGTGGGGCAGTATGCTATCTCCCTCTATCGGAATATTCAAAAAAGTCCAATCCTGAAACTACTCCATCCTCATTTAAAGGGTGTTTCCGCAATTAACACATTTGGGAAAGATATTATCTTTGGGGAGCAAGGAGTATTAGCCCTTTCCCCCCTTAACTCAGCATCTTTAATTGATGTAATGAGAGATGATCTAGGTCAATGTAATTGGAAGAGCTGGTCACCCAGAAATGAGGTGAATACTACAGGACAACACTCTTATGCAAAGATTCAGAATCTGTATTGGAATATTCTCAATGAATACGTCGATAAGTTCTTTTCACTGTATGAAGACAAAATAAAATTAGATTGGAAAGAAATTTACTATTTCTCAAAAGATCTAGTCAATCACAGTGTTCCATTTGTTCCTCCATCCATAGCAGATGGAGAACAGTATGTTGATAATAATGAAATTAGTGTTGATAGGCCTGCGAATCAAAAAGCGATTAGTCCTATCACAGAAACGATGACTCATCCTGGTGACCAGGATATCCAGAATCTCAAACAAGCCTGTGCTTACGCGATTTATCATGCAACGATTTGGCATGATTGGCGAAATGATAATCAAGCTAATTATGGAGGAGAAATTGATTATGCTCGCTTAGCGCTTGATTACTCTGTTGAAGATGCTGCTTTTCAGCTGTTTATCGTCAATATTCTAGTAGATGTCAAGCATGGATATTTAACGAAGAATGAAGAAAACGATATTCCTAGAGAATTTATTGCAATTCTGAAGAGAGAGCGTGAAAACTTTGAAGAACTTGGTTATGATTTGCGAGATTTACGATCGCGAATCAATATCTAAATCATAGGAATATCTTGAGCCTAACTCTCCAATCCATAGCCTTTCTATCGCAGACTGGAAGAGAGTTAGGCTTGAGCAGTATAGCCTTAGAGTTGGTAAATTCTTCCAAACCTAAGATATCAAAGTGGTTGAATCTAGTCGAATCAGCAATGTCACCCCTTCCGTACCCTAGAAAAGGCTTCCTGACAGTTATCCAACCATAATATCAAGCAAAACCATCAGTCATTTCGGAATAATTTGGGTGTTTGTACGTCACTACCATGTGTCTTTATAAAATAAAATGACAGGCGTTACTTATATTCAAGCACTCAGTATTTAGATAGAATTATTCCATCAAATAAAAGCATTAAAAACCACTAATAAAAATCTGATATCATTAAATATTTTTCTTGCAAAAGTATTTTAAGCGAAATACTTTGCTAATTATACTCTTCAATAATTCATTAGATCTATGAGTGATAGTGACCAGACTCACTGTAGATATTCTCGCTTATTCTTATGATAAAAACAATATTTCCTGCAAGAGCTGATGGCATAATTTCCAGCTTTTGGTAGATAAATTGATTGCTCCTGAATCTTGAATGCTGTTATTAAATTCTGCTTGAAAGATGTATACCAATTCTGTGCCTATTGACGAGCCTGCTCAGTTATCTGAGTTCAATATGTTACTGAACCAGTATCGTGTCAGCTTGCAAATCTTTGATCGCCCAAAGGCAAAATTTAAGCCCGAAGAAATTCTCAATCTTTTGACCTGTCGTGATCAGATCCAGGTCCATATGACAGAGCGATCCTTGCTGAGTTCGCAGCAGCTATTGCGGCTAGCTGATTTAGATTGCTATCTCAAAAAATATGAGGTCTTGATTGCCACTCACCTTGACTTAGAAGCTTGGCAGCAGTTGGTTCATCCGCCCCGAACCTCTTGGTGGTGGTTTCTCAGGGCTCCAGAACCCAGGCATTGGTGGAACGAATATGATTGGCTGTTCAATGCTGGAACACTAGTTGTGTTGACTATCTCAGCCAGTTTAATTACCGATACTGCTACCCGTCTATTCTCGGGTGGCATCGACTTAGGCTCAACGTTAGTGATCTCGGGGCAAAGCCTATTGGCCTTGCTTGCGGGGGGAGGAGCTTTAACTCAAGCGGGGCGACAAGCCTATGAGCGTCTTCTCAGTCGGCTACGGATCAATAAGCACTATTGGCAGGAGGCGAGTTTTACCTTCGCCCTGCTCCTGGTTTTAAGTTTGGCAGGCATCCATTCTGCATTGCCTAGATTTGCGGAAATGGCCAACCAGAATGGTGAAGCTCACTATCAGAATGGCAAGTTAGACAGTGCTCGTAAAGACTTTAGTCGGGCGATTGCGCTGAAGCAAGACTTTCCCAAGGCTCATTTCAATTTGGCCTTGGTCCATGAAGATTTGCAGCAGCTTGAAGACGCGAAAGCACAGTACCAACTCGTGGTGACCCAGAAAGACCTTGTAAATTGTAATGCTGCCAATGCTGACCATTGCGATGATCTGATGATTTGGCTCCAGGCTCATAACAATCTGGCTGAGCTGGATATTGTCGATGAAGAGTATGGTAAAGCGGCTCCGCTATTGCAGGCAGGGTTACGGAAGCTAGAACAACAGGGAAATACAAAGACTCCTGTAGGCAAACAACTGAAATACAACCTCCTCAAGAACTTAGGGTGGGCACGGTTAAATCAAACGTTTTTCTCGGAAGCTGAGAATTATCTCAAACAGGCTACCCGTATGGAACCTCAAGCACCTGATTCATTCTGTATGCTGGCTAAATTATCTGAAGCGAAGAATGAGAAGCAGAAAGCACTACCCGATTGGAAAAAGTGTCTGATTAAAGCCCAAAAAAATCCAATTGTCTTGGAGACACAACCAGAAGTGAATCAATGGGTCGCTGAAGCGCAAGAACGGCTCTCAGCAGCTAGAGATGCAAAGCAGGAGAACGCCAAAGCCTAACGATGCCATCTGTTACTCAAGACACAAACTGATTAACGCAGAACAGGAGACAGCCGTTGCAAGTGGCAGGTTGAGGAATAGTATCTGCTGCAGACACAATGCGATCGCTCTATTGTTTATCTCCCTGTCCTTGATTGAAATGTCCACTTTGGTAGGGATAAGGTCGTTAGTAAAATTTAAACTTCCGTTGCGATCAATTTCAATAAGACTGTTTCTGTCTCTTGGAATAGATCAGGTTGTTTCATAACCAGTACCAAAAGTGTTGTTCCTTGCAATGCGCCAATAATGTGGCGGGCCATGGCAGCAGAACTATGGTTCTGTCCTAAGGCAATGGTTGTCCAATCCATCAAGAACGTTACAAAATGATTGACGGCTTCAGCGACTGGAGACGGCAGATCTAACGTCTCAGAGCCTAATGCACAACATAGACAGGGGACTCCATCCTCGATCAAGGCATCCTGATAGATCAGACAAAGCCGATGAATGCGGTCTTGCACGTCTTCCTGCGGATCGTCAGGGGCACCGAGGGCTGTAAGGATGCGTTCGGCATAGCGTTCTACGACTACTTTGCCCAAATTGGACTTTTTAGGGAAGTGATAATGAACACTCGATCCCTTGATGCCCACATCGGCTGCAAGATCCCGATAGCTAACGGCATCAAAGCCACCTCGACGCATTCGGATTTCAGCGGCATCAAGAATTTCGAGAGCTTTTTCAGAATAATGGGGGCGAGTCATAGATTCATTATCTAACGTCCAACCAGGGTTGACAAACCAGGCGAGTATTAGATACGGTTTGACTAACGAGCGTTAGATGGATTAGCCGAGTATTTAGGATTGACGGCGTATTCACTACTTTAGACAAGATTCCTTAAAAATTAGCAAATACAAGGTTGTCTCCAATCCCTATCGTGTCTCGAATAGATATGACGGTGATGGTAGGTCTGGCATTTGCAGAATTTGCTAGGATTCTTCTTTCTAATCGATTGAATATGCTGAGGTCTTTGGTGGGCTTGAGTTTACGGGCTTTAGTGATAAAGGCCTGTGAGCAGCTCAGATCACGGGGGAAAGAAATTCAGCTATGGCGGAACAATTACCATCTTTTGCTTGGCAGCAAGCCATTCTAGATAGTGCTGACTTCACTATTATTTCCACGGATCTGGATGGGATTATTCAGACCATTAATGGTGAGGCCCTTCGCAAACTCGGCTATGAGCCTGAAGAAGTGATTGGCAAGGTTACTCCTGCAATTATCCATGATCCTTATGAAGTAGAACAAAGAGCCCAACAGCTCTCTATAGAATTGGGGTGCCCTATTGAACCAGGCTGTGAAGTCTTTGTCGCTAAGGCTCGCTTGGGCATCGCGGATGAGAATATTTGGACCTATATCTGCAAGGATAAACGTCGTTTTTTGGTGCGTCTATCTGTTACGGCCTTGCATGATGACGCCGGAAATTTGATCGGTTTTTTGGGAATTGGTAAAAATATCTCCAGCCAACCAGAGATTGAAGAATCTTTGTTTGTCAGTGAAGCCCGATTCTCCGCAGCATTCAATTTTGCGGCCATCGGCATGGCGTTAGTCTCCCCTGATGGACAGTGCATTAGGGTCAATGACTCTCTATCAAAGCTGTTGGGTTATGCTCCCATTGAGTTACTTTCCCTGACCTTATCAACGATCGTTCATCCTGACGATCGAGAGATAGAGAGCCGTTATCGGCAAGGGCTGATCGCGAGAGAGATAGACAACTATCCTCTAGAACTGCGTTGTATCCATAAACAAGGGAGTTATGTTTGGGTATCCCTCACGGTTTCTCGATTAGATGGACCGCAAGATCATTGCACATGCTGCATTGCCCAAATACAAGATATTTCTGAACGCAAACACGCAGTCGCTGATTTACAGCAACTCAATACTAATCTTGAGCGGCTTGTGCTGGAGCGTACGAGTCAATTACAACAAGCGATAGAAACGGCAGAAATTGCTAATCGAGCTAGGAGTCAGTTTCTAGCCAATATGAGTCATGAGTTTCGCACCCCTCTCAACGGGATTATGGGGTTTAGCCAACTCTTGCTGCAAGATAGTCGGATTGCCCCCGATCAGCAATCGAGCCTTAATGTGATTCATCGGAGTGGGGAACACCTGCTCTCTTTAGTCAATGAAGTGATCACCTTGTCCAAAATTGAGGCAGGCATCCTCACCTATGAGATTAAAGATGTGAATCTCCCCCATCTCTGTGAGGGACTACAAGACTTATTTGCCATTCAGGCGACCTCTAAGGATCTTCTGTTTCACATTCACCTGGATTCAGATATTCCCCAATTTGTGAAAACCGATGCCAAAAAACTTCGGCAAATTTTGATCAATCTGATTGGAAATGGTCTCAAGTTTACGGAGCAGGGCAGTGTTGAATGTTTGGTGCACTGGCGACCGTCTACCCCGGAAGCGGTGACCCATGATTTATGTTTCACTATCCAAGATACGGGTCCAGGCATTTCCCCACAGTTGCTGCCTAAACTATTTGATCCTTTTATCCAAGACTCTTTAACCCGTGAGGAGTTTGGCGGTTTGGGGTTAGGGTTATCCATTTGCCAAAGATTTATCAAATTGATGCAGGGAGAAATCACAATAGACAGTGTCGAAGGCCAAGGCACCTGTGTCAGTTTTTATATTCAAGTTGAACCCGGCGAGACTCAACAAGCGCCCCAACAATCGCAAACTACGGTTGTGGGTTTAGTAGAACATCAAACCCCTTATCGGATCCTCGTCGTGGAAGATCATCCTGATAATCGCCAAATCCTCGTCATGATTTTAGAAGCTGTTGGGTTTGAGGTTGCTGAAGCCGAGAATGGTCAGCAAGCTTTAGATCTGAACCAGACGTGGCAGCCTCATTTGATCTGGATGGATCTACAATTGCCCCTCTTAAATGGTCTAGAGGCGACTCAACTCATTAAGGCTAATAATCCCAATCCACCGGTCATTATTGCTTTAACCGCTCAAGCCCTGGAATCAGATGAGGTAAAGGCCCTGAAAGCAGGATGTGATGACTATGTCCGTAAACCCTATCAAGCAGCCCAAATTTTTGAAAAAATGGCTCAGCATTTGGACATTACTTACTACTATAAAACGCAAAATCACTCTGTTCATTCCCTAGCCCCTGTTCCTCTTACCGCCAAGACCTTAGCTCTGATGTCACCAGCGTGGGTTCAGCAGCTCCATGATGCTGCGATTCGGTTGGATGAAGATAGCCTGGGTCGTTTGCTGCAAGACATTCCCCAACCTCAACAAACGTTGATATCTTCACTGGAGTATTTAATCACCACTTATCAATATGACACCATCATGGAAAAGTCCCAGGCTGCGTTGAGATCCATAACGAACTAGAATCACGGCAAGTTAAAGGGAGGGGTAAGTACTATCAAACTGATGGACCATGCATAGCGATCTTGAGGAACAGCCATAACCGATGCGCCATCTCTGATGGGTTTGCTCACCCCTCGATCAGCCTTAGGAGTCACAGGTCGGAGACAGCTAAAAGATATGCAGATGGTATCAAGATTAAATGGATAGATTTATGAGACAAACTGATTGTCCATGGATGCCATGCAAAAGAGGAGACAGCCGTTGCGGGTAGAAGGCTGATGGATAGTATCGGCGGCAGAAATAATCCGATCACCCCGTTGATACACTTGTTCATCCACCACTAGATCACCAGCCAAAACTAAGATTTCTTCTCCGGCTGCGTGATGATGTTTAGGAAATAGTCCCTCTTGGTCAGACTTCACAAAGAAAGCTAGTTCACGATGGAGGGTGTTGGCTTGGTACACCGCATGCTTAAACTTACCCGGACCCTTTAGATCCTGCCATTCCACTTGGGTGGATAACTCAATGAGTTCATCAATCGGTGTAGACATGAGCTGGTAAAGCTCAGATGCTTTGAGCGTTGTGGCGTCAATGCGCTGGAACAGCCGATCTTTGAGATTGGGTGACATGGGTATGGCTGGAACGCTGTATGGGATCGCAGATACCGCATCTTCAAACCCGGCAATTTCAGGTGCGAGTTCCTCGGCTGAATATTTTGCCACTGGCTGCTGTTCCGCATCATCCAGGGCACCCATTGCCGACAAGGCCGCCCAGTTAGAAAGCTCTTCAGAATTGGATTGTGGGGCTGGGTGATTCATAGCTACATCTTAGCCTGTGGTTGATGGAGATGCTTAATAGAGAGGGGCGAAGCGGATTCGCTGAGATGAGTTGATAAAGAGCCTATACCAGTATTACGTTGTCAATCAGACTTTGGATCTATCTATCGGTATATTTCTGGCATTTTTGCTCCTTATCGTTGATCGAGAATGCCACGTAATTTACTTAAGCCCAACCGAATTCGGGTTTTGACGGTGCCTAAGGATAGGCCCGTTTGTTTGACAATTTCTGATTGGGATAACCCTTGAAAATAGGCCAGCTCAATGACTTGCTGTTGTTCGGGGGGGATTTGGGCCATAGCGACTTGGACGAGATCGCGCCGCTCTTGAATCAGGACATGTTCTTCAGGCAAGGCCATTTTGGTGTCAGACTCGATGGGGGCGTTTACCGTGGACGCTTCCACGACCTTGGCCTGTCGCTGTCGTTTGCGAAGGCGATCTAAAGTGCGACTGCGGGCCTGCATAAATAGCCAGCTATCCACTCGACTACGGCTGCGATCATATTTAGAGGCGGTGCGCCAGACTTGATCAAAGACATCCAAGACAACTTCTTCGGCTTCTTCGACGGACCCTAGCATTTTGTATGCGATCGCATACACAATACCCGCATATCGGTCATACAAGGTCGAGAGTGCCCCTTGATTATGTTCAGCCACTTGGTGGATTAAAACCAAGTCCTCACTGGTGTTTTGGACGGTCATCCTCGATTTAAACTCACTTGATTCCAACAAATTTTTCGAGAAACAGATCCAATCACCAACCCCTAGCGTATACCCCTACAGATTGCTGAATAAAAGGATGTTGATGACGAAGTCTGCCCGAGGGTGGACAAGCTTCTGTTGCCTATTATCAGTCAATTTGCAGCCTTTTCTGGTTGCTGTCAACGCATCTATGTACTCGCAGGAGATAGACATGCTATTGAACCCTCGTCAAAATCAGGCAAAAACCCGCCGTTTCTCGGCTAAATCCTTGTTAAAGCTCAGTGGCGTTGTTTTAGGGATGGGCCTGACCTTGGGCAGTTTTGCGCCCGTTACCTTGGCTTCGGATCATGATGATGGTGAAACTAACACTAAAAGCCGCAATCTGAATCTGACTGACTTGTATGTGTTCCGGGAAGGCGATCAAAATCCCAACGCCTCCACCGATGATTTGGTTTTGATTATGAATACCAACCCCCGCTCAGTGGCGCGGCAGCAATACTATTTCAATAACAAGGCCCGCTACGAATTCCATATTGCTCGTACAACCGATAACGACGCTACCCCCACGGGCAAGCCGGATGTGACTCTGCGGTTTGAATTTAGTAAACCCAAGCCCAATCAAACTCAGACCATCAAAATCACCACGATTCGAGATGGCAGTTCCCATGTAGGCAAGGCGGTGACCACCCCCCTAAATAGCAAACCCCACACGGCCCAAGTCCCCATGGGTGATCAAAACTTCTCCGTTTTTGCGGGACTACGAGAAGATCCTTTCTTCTTTGATGTGGAGCAGTTTTTCCGGGTCCGGGCTGGCGCATTAGGCAAAGGTCCTACGGTGGGCTTCCGGGACCCTGACAAGGCTGTGGACTTTACCACCGGGTATAACGTAAATGCGATCGCAGTTCGTATCCCCATCAAATTCCTTCAAAACAAGTCTGCCAACACCACCTTTGACGTTTGGCAAACCATCTCTGTTCGAGGCAAAGGCGGCAAATATCGGCAGGTGGAACGCTTGGCTCGTCCAGCAGTAAACGAAGGGCTGATTGTTTCCAATGCTTTCCTCAATGCTCTCAATAGTGTCGGTCCTGACTTTGAGGCGGCTGCCCTAGCCGGACAAAAGCCTGCTGCGAAAGTTGCAGGTCCTATCGTCAGTGAAGCCGCTCAAACTCTAAAAGCCATTGGCAACGATGACCAGCGTACTACCACCTTGCTCCAAGCCTTCTTGCCCGACGTGATGCGGATTGATACCACGGATGCCAGTGGTTATGGCAATGCTCTGAATAGTAAAGGCAGTCCTATTCGTGGTCGCTTACTCAAAGACGACGTGATAGATATCACCCTGAGTGTTTTGACCAACGGGGCCATCACCACGGATAACGTTTCCTACGACGGCACCCCTGGCAATCCCTCCCAAGGCCACAGTCCCCTCCAAACCCAGTTTCCTTACCTAGCTCTTCCCAACTAAGTCTTCCTAGAGCCGCTTGCTTTCATCCTTTGCGGATCTCTCGGCCCTCGCTCGCAAGGGATGAAAGTTTTACTTGTCCACCATGAGGTTTTGCAATGATTTTGAATATCTGGAAATGGTCCCGTACCTCCTTTCTCTCAGGAGTTACGTTGACCCTAGTTCTGGGGATGAGCGTTGATCAGCCCGCCCAAGCAGGTGAATCCCATACCCATACCGCCGAGCATTCGGTAACGGATGCCCTTCGTCGCGAGATTGCCTTTTACCAAAATCGGATTCAAGCCAATCCCAAAGATGGATTGGACCGTGCCGCTCTTGCTACCCTTTACCTGCAGCTAGCGACCTCCACTGGTAACACCCACTGGTATCACGAAGCAGAAGAAACAGCGCTTCAGTCTTTGGCTAACTTACCCTTCAATAACCTCGAAGCCCAGCTTGCTCTCGCAAAAGTGGCCCAAGCTGAGCATCAGTTTGCGGAAGCTCTACAGTTCGCCGAGGCAGTCCTGCAGGAAAATCCCAATCATCAGCAAGCCCTCTCAATTATCGTTACCAGCAAGTTGGCCCAAGGACAGCTTCCTCAAGCGCGACAAGTCGCCGATCAACTGGTGGAGCAAGCCCCGACTTTGGTCAGCTATACCCTCCGGGCTTTGGTGCTAGTCGCTCAAGGTCAAGATCAAGCAGCTCTCCAAGATTTTCAACAGGCCTTGGCGTTGGAACAACCTGATCAACCGTCTCAAGCCGCCTGGACCCGCACATTACTAGGTCGCTATCATGCCCATCGAGGTCAACTGCCAGTGGCGAAACAGTACTATCAAGAGGCCTTACATCTGCAACCCCATTCTTCCTTTGCCCAGGTCAAACTAGCAGAACTAGAAACCCGCCAAGGCAATTATGGTGCTGCAAAAACCCTCTACAAGCACTTACTCCAGCATCCAGAAGCTTCTCATGGACAAGACCATGTGGCTCTGCAGGGACTCGCCCAACTGCGAGTTTTAGAAGGGAAATTAGCTGAAGCCAATCAACTCTGGGCCGAAGCAGAACATGAGTTTCGCGATCATCAGGATCTGGATCATTTTGGTCATCGTCGGGATTTGGCGAAGCTACTGTTGGCGAGAGGTCGTCAAGCCGATTTGCAGGAAGCACTGACCCTGATGCAGACGGAAGTCAACATTCGCCGCGATTCTGAGACCTTGAAAACTTTGGCCTGGGCGTTGTCGCGGTTGGAACGGTATGGTGAGGCCCGGAGCGTATTGCAAGATGCGATCGCATTAGGCACACAAGATGCCAGCCTGTTCTATCGAGCCAGTTTAGTAGAAGCTGTCCTAGGCAATAAGGCTCAAGCTGATGTCTATGCTCAAAAAGCGTTAGCGATAGACCCCAATTTTAATACCCGAGCGAGAGCTTTATTGGCTTTGGGCGGGTAGTTTTTAGAAGCCGAAGGGTTGGAGTCTGTAATGGGGCATGGCACAAAACTATAGACCACCATTGACAGTATATTCTCGATATGAGAATATGGTGCTATTGGTCTAGTTTGATGTTATCTCTGTGCATGTTATTAGTCGCAAAATTCTTCGAGACTTTTGTCAAAAGCATGCTGATTCTTGTGAAGCGCTATTTGCTTGGTACAGGGTTGCAACCAAGGCCCACTGGCAAAGCCTACCTCAAATCCAAGCTAGTTACCCCAAAGCAGAAGCAGTCGGTAATTTCACCGTTTTCAATATTAAGGGCAATACTTATCGTTTAATTGTGGATATCAACTACGTTAAGCAGCGAATCTACATCAAATATATTCTGACTCACGCTGATTACGATAAAGACCTCTGGAAAAATGACCTTTACTTTTAATGCGGATACCTATAGTCAGTTGTTGGCGGAGTATCGTCCCAAGGTCATTGCTTCTGAGCAGGAAAACGAAGCTGCGATCTCACTTGCACAAGAGTTAGAACATCTCCCAAATCAAACCCCGGAGCAGGAAGCGCTTCTTGATCTACTGGTGATGCTGATTGAAAAGTATGAAGATACTGCTTATCCGATTCCTGTCAGTACCCCCCGTGAAGTATTGCTGCACTTAATGGAGGCTAAGGGATGTATTCAAGAAGATTTGGTGGGTGTTATTGGATCGCGAGGGGTTGTTTCTGAAGTGGTGAATGGTAAGCGAGGTATTAGTATCGCTCAAGCTAAATCTTTGGCTGATTACTTTGGCGTTGATGCAGGACTTTTTATCTAAGCGATCGCACTCGGCACTCAAGATGCCAGTCTGTTTTATCGAGCCAGTTTAGTAGAAGCGGCCCTAGGCAATCAGCCTCAAGCCGATGTCTATACTCAAAAGGCATTAGCGATAGACCCCAATTTCGATACCCGAGCAAGATCCTTATTGGCTTTGGGAGGATAAGGTGATTTCTAGATCTAGATGAATGGCGATCAAGGTCTGGGAAAGTATGACAATGGAGACAGTGAAAATCTGCTTCAGAAAATAGTCACAACCTATCGACAACAACTACTTTTTATCCAAACGACCTATACGGTTAAATGGGAAAAATCTTTTAGTCGCTTGGCCAATAATTTCACTTCGTTTAACCAGCCCCCAGCATCGACTATCGAGACTCAGGTCTCGGTGGTCTCCTAATACCAAATAGTGATCGGGAGGAATCGTTTGCGGTTGGGATAAATAGATGGGAATAGGTGGATCAATGGGCCTGCTTTCTACGTCCATCGTTACATAATTGGAACGACAAGTTTCGGGGCTTGGACTCTCTGTCGTTCCCGACATTGTGTAAGGCTCTTGCAAGGGTTGATTATTAAGCCAGACAACATTCTGTTTAATCTCAACTACATCACCTGAGATGCCAATAATCCGCTTTACAAAAGCATTCTCAAAGCCACCTTGTTTTAATGCCTGAGTGGGTTTAAACAGAATAATATCTCTTCGTTTTGGAGTTTGAAAGAGATAACTCACTTTATCTACAACGATACGATCATTAATCTTTAGAGTTGGCTCCATTCCGCCAGATGAAATATACCGAGCTTCGACAATCAATGAACGAATAGCGAGGGCGAATATGACAGATAGGGCGATCGGGGCAATAATCAGCAGTAGAAATAATTTTAATATGATATTTTTGCTGCTTTTACGTTGATCTGAGGCAGCTTGATAAGCATGGTTAGCGACAAAGGGTAACACAAACCACAGCCCCAAGAAGACGAACCCCGGAGCATAAATCCAAGTTAGGATTTCAGCCACAATTAGAATCGAGCCCAGAATCCATTTCCCCATGTAAAGATGGCCAGCGCCTAATACAAAACGGCTTAGGAACACGGCAAGCCAAGGATCTTTGAGCGTTTTTCGATGATTTTCAAATGCTGAATCGTTGTTACGAATCGCAGCTCGATAGGCACTGATCCAACTTCCAAACCCCAATAATAGGAATAGGGCTATTGCACCAAAACCGATCAGCCCAGTCTCTTGGGCCGTAATGACTGAGAAAAGGGACAGCACAAATAGGGCTAAGTACGTAACAATGATGCCCCACCCTTGTAAGGGTTTGCCAGCATAAAGATGTCCTAATCCCGGTAAAATCATCGACCAATTGACTGCGAGCCAAGGCTCTTTGGAGGATGGCTTACCGCTAGTCTCTGGTTCTTTATCAAGCATGTTCTCCTCCAAATACTGGCTAACTTAGGTCAAAGTATAAGATTCATGGGCATGCTTTCGAATGAAGAAATTGTGCAGTTAGATAAGGGGTATCCGTTATTGAACACCATCTAGGAAGTGAGTCTGCTGGAGCAGATGTTTCTGAGTGGGATGTGAAGTTTGCAGGCAGATTATCAGATTCAATATGCCATTGTTATTCGTAAACGCAAAAATGGGCATCAGTCTGAGGGCAATAGCTGACCATCTTCCATCTGGAGAATACGATCGGCCATATCGAGAATACGGTTGTCGTGAGTCACCAACATGACCGTACACCCTTCTTCTTGAGCCAGTTTTCGCATAATTTCCACTGCATCCCGACCTGTTTTGCTATCGAGGGCAGCGGTGGGTTCATCGGCGAGGACCAGTTTGGGGTAGCTGACGAGGGCGCGAGCAATGGCGACTCTTTGTTTCTGGCCCCCGGATAGATTGGCCGGATAGTAATTGATATGTTCTCCTAAGCCGACGGATTCCAGGATTGCGATGGTTTCCAACCGGCCTGTGGCCATCGCACGCTCCTGACGTTCCTCCACCGACAGATGAGTATGCAGCTTCAGAGACATACGCACATTCTCTTGAGCCGTCAGACAGTCCAGCAAATTATGGGATTGGAAGATAAAGCCAATCTGCTGACGGAGCTTGACCAGCTTTTTCTTGGGGCACCCAGGAGTTCTTGGCCCAGGAATTTGAGGCTGCCTTCCTGTTGCGATTCGGTGCATCGGAGCGGCCGTCGACAAGGGAGGCGAAGTTAGTAGTCGTTCGTTGTCACTTGGTGGACTTATTCGTCAGGCTTTGTGAAAGCTGCACTTGTTACTATAGGCATAGTGATTGAGTGGCTACAGCCATGATTTTTGATATCAAAATTGAGCAAGAAGAAGATGGGCGTTGGATTGCAGAGATTCCAAGCCTACCTGGAGTAATGCTCTATGGCCAAACCCCAGAGGAAGCAAAAGCTAAAGTAAAGGCTTTGGCACTCAGGGTGCTCGCTGAACGTATTGAAAGTGGTGAAACTGAGCCTGAATTGGTCAGTGTTACGTTTAACGCTGCATGAGTCAGTGGGGAAGCACTAAATCCAAAAGAGTCTTGGCAGCACTACTCAAAATTGGCTAGACCGTTAAACGTCAAACTGGTTCTCACCGTATTCTTTCCCGTGAAGGCTGGCCAGACTTTGTATTCGCTTTCCATGATGGAGAAGAAATTGGTCCTCGCATGCTGGCACGGATTTCTAAGAAAACTGGACTTGAGCCTCGTGATATTGAAATTGATAGACATGACGCATCATCTAGCCATAGATGTTTGAGCTATCCTGTCAGTGTTTGCTGCTATAAATCTGAACATCGGCGACTCAGTTTGTCTGAGCTAAAACGCGACAGTGTTCAGTCAGTCGGTAATAGCTGACCATCTTCCATCTGGAGAATCCGATCCGCCATATCTAGAATACGGTTGTCGTGAGTCACCAACATGACCGTACAGCCTTCTTCTTGAGCCAGCTTTCGCATAATTTCAACGGCATCCCGCCCCGTCTTGCTATCAAGGGCAGCAGTGGGTTCATCGGCGAGGACCAGTTTGGGATAGCTGACGAGGGCGCGGGCAATGGCGACTCTTTGTTTTTGTCCCCCCGATAGACTTGCGGGATGGTAGTTGACATGTTCTCCTAAACCCACGGATTCGAGGATTGCGATCGCACGCCCCTTACGTTCCTCCAACGTCAAATGGGTATGCAGCTTCAAAGACATGCGGACATTCTCTTGAGCCGTTAGACAGTCCAGCAAATTATGGGATTGGAAGATAAAACCAATCTGCTGACGGAGCTTGACCAGCTTTTTTTTGGGAGCACCCAGGAGTTCTTGGCCCAGGAATTTGAGGCTGCCTTCCTGTTGCGATCGCAACGCCCCGATCAGCGTCAAAAGTGTGGTTTTTCCGCTCCCCGATGGTCCCATCAGGATCACAATCTCACCGGGATTTAAATCCAGACTAATATCCTTAAGCACAGGCTTCCGCAACTGCCCTTTGCCAAAGGCATGATTCAGATGGCGAATCGAAACAATCGGGTCCATCGGTTAAAACACATCCGCAGGATCAGCTTGGCGCAGCTTCTGGGTCGCAATCCCCCCCGCCCCCATGCACATAACGATCGTTAAAATAAATACCTGTGCCATCACATCGGGTCGCAAGCTCAAGGGGATTTTCGTTAGAGAACTCAACAGGCTATACACCCCAATGGATGCCACGCATCCGGGCACAAAGCCCAACACCGCCAAAATCAATGCTTCCTGCAGAACAACACGCAGCAAAGCATTATCAGCAAACCCCATCGCTTTTAAGGTGGCATACTCGGGCAGATGTTCCAGCACGTCTGAATAGAGCACCTGATACACCACAATTACCCCCACCACAAAGCCCATCATCGCCCCAAAATTAAGGACAATACCACTCGGATCCGCTTCGTAAAAAGCCACTTCCTTCTGGATCAGTTCCTCACGGGTCAACACCTGGATAGATGACGGTAAAGCTTGTTGGAGTTGCGTTTGTACTTGCAATGGGTCAGCCCCTGCATCTAAACCCACTAACCCTAAGCTGACGTTATCTAAACTCTCGGGACCGTTTCGGGCTAAGTAGTTTAAGTCACTCATAATGACGTGACCTTTCGTGAATAGGGTGCTTCCCAACGTAAACAAGCCTGCTATTTGAGTGCGACGGTTCCCCATTACGGTTGTCAGCTGTGGTTTTTGAGTGATTAAAGCTGGAATAGGTCCCAAGCCATCCTGAGACAGCCGGTCGTAGAGAATCGTATCGGGTTCTTTTAACTTGTCCAGTTGCTGATTGATTTCAGGCAGGGCAAAGGCAGGTTGAGCAAGGTTGAAGGCCAGAATCTTGACCCTATCAGGGAAGATTTCTATCTCTTTATTGTCTGACTTGGCTTGGCCTGGGGGAGACAGCAACTCCGGGGGAATAGGATGTTCGACGGGTAGTTGCTCAGGATTGATCCAGTCCACCCGTCCCATGATGTATAAGGGGTAGGCTGTAGCCACACCTGGAACCGCATTGGCTTGGTAGAGATAAATCTGCGCAAAGGTCTGAAACCCCAACGCCCGAGAGTAGGAAGACATCAAGAACAGATCGCCCTGGAGATTCTCATGAACCAAAGTAATGCCATCAAACAACACTGCCCGAATTCCCAGTTGGGCAAACATCAAAATATTGGCAAAGGCTACCCCCGTCAGGGCGACGGCCAAACGAGCCTTTTTATGGGAAAGCTGTGCCCAAGCCAAGGGGCGTTCAGCCGTTAAATTTCGGAGTTGTCCCCATTTCATCTAGTTGTCTCCTAGAGGTCAATCGTGACTCTGACTTGCATATTTGTAAGGCCAGCGACAATAGGGCTATCGTCCTGATCGATGCGGATGGAAACATTCACGATCCGGGCATTTTCATCCGTGGTTGGATTGTTATTTCCTGTGGACAAGGTGCGAGGGTCAATCTGGAGACCAACATCATCCACAACCCCCTGAATTTCTCCCTTAAATCCACCATATTCACTGAGAATAGTCGCTCGTTGACCTTTATTAATCTTGGTAATATCGGTTTCATACACTTCGGCCAGGACATACATTTGCTCTGTTCGGCCTAAATCAACGATGCCAAGCTGGGTATTCACCTGCTCCCCGACTTTGGTATTGATCCGGAGAATCTGTCCGGGAATTGGGGCTTGAACTTGGGTGTCGTCGTAATCTGCCCGCCGTTGCTCCACTTCAATTAAGGCCCGTTGTAGTTCGGCTTGAGCAATGGTGACATCAATCGGACGGATTTGCTGGAGTTCGGCTAACCGGGCCTTTTCTTCTTGGATTTGTGCTTTTAAAGTGGTGACGGTTTGCTCCAAAGAAGCAATTTGGGCCGCTAGGGTGGCGCGAGTGGTCTCAAATTCTTCGCGAGCGGTGTCTACTTCTGCCCGACTAATGGCCCCCTGTTGATAGAGCTGTCGTCGACGTTGGTAGGTCAGTGCTGCCTCCCGCAAAGAGGCTTGAGCACTGACAATCTCGGCTTCTTTTTGTTTAATCTCGACAGGAAGTTGAGTTTTCAGCCGTATTACAACAGCTTGCTGGGCAGCGATGCCACCGGGTTTGGCATCCCCTTGTTTAGCTTTGATGAGACGTGCTTGTGACAGTTTGACGTTAGCTAGCGCGGCTTTCAAATCCTCTCGCCGCCGATCGGCCCCTTGGAGGGTGGCAATCACTTGATCCTTGCGCACGCGGTCTCCCTCTTTGACCAAAAGCTGATTCACTCGACTGTCTTCAGCATTGGAGACCGATACTTTGATCACGCCAAATTCAGGAATAATCTTGCCCCGAGCTACCACTCGGCTGGATTTGACGGTGGTAGGAGTGGGAGTAGGGGTGGGTTGAGCTTGCAGTAATCCACAGGCACTCATCAAGAATGAGGCTCCTAGGATGACTATCAACTGTTTGCAGTCTCGTCGCTTTGCTCCTGGGACCGTCATGCATACCTCTAAGTCAATGAAGCATCAAGCAACTTGCTTCAATTGTAGACTTACATTCTCAAGTTGTTGTTTCTTTAGTTGATTTAGTATGCCAATAAGAATGCTGGGAAACTCGATGGAAACCTGGTGCTTTGCCTAGAAGAACAGCAGGTTCTTGCAAAATTGGCTAGAAAATTAACTCATATTGACGTTTGCTGCGCCCCAGGGCTGATGAGCTGTCATCTCAATTGGATCATTCTCTTTAATACAGCAAGCAGAATCTTCAGGCTGGCTGTATGCTTTGATATGAGAGGGTTTGGAGTAGGTGGAGTAGTTTAGGAGCAAGGGATAAGCCTTTGCAATAATCCTCAGCACCTCAGAAATAAACTGCTAAAATCTAAACCGAGTGCTCTAACAGGGAATCATAAAATAGTATGCTTGAACTAGTAGGTAATGTTCTTAGTTTAAAGTGTTAATCCCTGTTGATCTTGCCGTAGAAAGATCACTTTTGTTGATGTCCAACTTTTAATATCCTCACTGCCTCAACTTCCCGCTTCTGCTACGGAATGGGTGTCAAATTGCGTTCTCAACTTGAATGACTACCCCCCGCCTCCACCCCGATACGATTGAGCAGGTTCGCCAAGCCACAGACATTGTCGATGTGGTTTCCGAGCATGTCAGCTTGCGTAAGCAGGGGCGCAACATGGTGGGATGCTGTCCGTTTCACGATGAGAAAACCCCCAGCTTTAGCGTCAGCCCGGAAAAACAGTTCTATTACTGCTTTGGCTGTGGGGCTGGGGGCAATGCCATCAAGTTTTTGATGGAGATCGGGCAGCGGTCCTTTGGGGAAGTTGTTCTGGATCTGGCGCAGCGCAGCCAAGTACCGATTCAAACCCTGGCCAAGGATGAAGAGAAAAAGCTGGCCCGCAAGCTGTCCTTGCGTGAGCAGTTGTATGAAATTCTTGCGATCACAAGTCGGTATTACGAACATTCCCTCCGCCAACCCCCAGGTCTATCTGCCCTCCGCTATACTCGTGACCAGCGTGGGCTAAGCGATGACACCATTCAAACCTTTCAACTGGGCTATGCCCCTGGGGGCTGGAGTACCCTCCATGATGTGTTGGTACAAGAGAAAGGCTTTACCCCTGATTTAGTTCAGCAGGCGGGCTTGATTTTGCCTCGCAAGTCTGGGGGTGGGTTCTATGATCGATTTCGCGATCGCTTAATGATACCGATCCACGATGCCCAAAGTCGGGTAGTGGGATTTGGTAGCCGGACTTTAACGGGGGAAGAACCCAAATACCTCAATTCCCCAGAAACGGAACTCTTTAACAAGGGCAAACTCTTATTTGGCCTTGATAAAGCCCGTCAAACCATTGTTAAAGCCGATCGGGCGGTGGTGGTTGAAGGCTATTTTGACGTGATTGCCCTCCATTCCGTGGGCATCACCAATGCCGTCGCCTCTATGGGAACGGCCCTGAGCTTGGATCAGATGCGGCAGTTGCTGCGCTATACCGGATCCAAGCAGGTCATCCTTAACTTTGATGCGGATGCTGCCGGAGGTAAAGCCGCAGAGCGAGCTATCTCCGAAGTGGAAGATCAAGCCTATCGGGGGGAAGTGCAGCTCCGGGTCTTGAATTTGCCCAATGGCAAAGATGCGGATGAATATCTTCAGGAATACACCGCAGAAGACTATCTAGATCTACTCGATACCTCTCCTCTCTGGCTAGATTGGCAAATCCAGCGAGCCCTCAAGGATCGCGATTTACAGCAAGCCGAGCAGTTCCAGGCGGCAACGGAAGCGATTGCGGCTATTTTGGGCAAGCTGCCCAATGCCACCCTGCGCACCCACTATACCCATCGCTGTGCTGGCCTTCTCAGTCAGGGGGATTCTCGCCTAGCCCTGCAGCTAGAAGAAGCCCTACGGCAGCAGGTTCGCGGCCAGCGCTGGCATGGGCGATCCCAAAAATGGCAGCGGCCTGCAGACTACACCCTGCGAGAAGCGGCTGAAGCCCAAATCCTTCGCATTTATTTGCATCGACCGCAGTTTCGGCAAGATATTCACAACGCCATGAAGCAGCGGGATATTGAATTTAGTTTTTCCCACCATCGGTTTTTATGGCGGCAAATCTTAGCCATTGAAGAGGATCAAGCCAAGCTAGAGCCCGTCCATGCTGAATTTGACTCCCCTGCCTTTGATCTGATCGCCGTGGTGCAGGATCTGTGTACCGAGTATTCGCAAGAAATTCAGCAGGTTTACCACCTGATTCAGCTCAACGAAAAAACGGAACTGGATATTCTCCGACCCAACCTCTCGATTCGAGCAGCTGCAGCCAGCTTAGAGCGGATTGCTTGTGAAAAGCGCTGTCGGCATCTGCTGCAAATGTGGGAATCGGCGATGAAGTCTGCGAAAAAAGAACTGGGTCAGCGGCAAATCCTCAACACCTATCTGCAACAAATGCTGATGGATGAATCGGAACAGGCCCAGAGTTTACTAGAGGAAGAATCCTTTTGCTTGCAAGAGCTGGATGAAATCAAACGGCTGTACTACCAAGAAAAGCGCTATTTGCAACAGCTAGATCAACAACGCTGTGTAGCTCTAAATGATTTCAGTGAGTTGATGGAAAATCCCCAGCTCAATTTGAACTAAAGGCGCGAGACTGTAAGGACGCTGCAAGCCTGAGATCGAGATTTACCAATTTCCCTAAACCTGAAATGAATGACGGTATCGCTGCCGATGGCTAAACTCTGGGGCTAGGATTGAAGAGATGCCTACGTAGACTCTTCCTATGGCCACAAAAAAGCAATACAAAAATTTTGCCGAGCTCTTAGCTGGATCAGATAAACCATTACTGGTCGATTTCTATGCAATTTGGTGTGGGCCTTGCCGAATGTTAGTGCCCATCCTGGATCAGGTCAGCACTCTGTTGAAAGACAAGGTACAGGTGGTCAAAATTGACACAGAGCGTTACCCAGAGCTGGCAACGGAATATCATGTTCACGCTTTGCCGACCCTCGTTTTGTTTAAGGATGGCCAGCCGGTGGAACGGATCGAAGGGGTCTTGCCGCCAGAAGATATTGTCAGTCGAGTGCAGCCCTTACTCTAGCCCAGGCTGCGGCAGCAGGGCTTAGAGATCTTTCAGTAACGAGAAAAAGTCGGTGGCTACAGTGTGTTGTTCGAGTTCTTGACTGCCGAGGAGCTTGAGAACAATGTTGACTTGGGCCACCATATCCACCACCCGAGTCAGCATATTATCTTCCCGGAACGCCGGGAGTAAATCCGTTGCTCCTTGTTCTTTGGCCCACCGCAATTCAGAGGGAAGAACTTCAGTTCGCCCCCGACAGGTGAGGACCACCTTCACTGATGGATAGGCCTCATGGCACCAGCGGCAGAACTCATAGGGATTGGGTTCTAGGGTCTCTGCTTCGATGAGCAGAAGATCCGGCAATCGGCTTTCATTGAGCGCATAGTTATCTAGACAGATTCTCAGGTCCTCACTGGTGGTCAGCTTCTCCCAAATGACGGTGACCCCCTGGTAGATAAGCAGCTCTTGCCAGAGTTTGCCTTGGGTGGCAGAGGGCTGGATCATTAAGACGAGCTTTTGATGGATATGGGGTTGAAACGGCTCCAAACCTGAGGCCAGCTGAAACTCCATACCCAGTTGGCCTAACTTCACCTGATCGCCATGCTGTAAGCAGGTGGGATGGAGAACCCGTTGTTCATTGATAAAGGAGCCATTCAAGCTGCCCAGGTCTGACAAGTAATACTCTTGCAGAGGGGTCGTGAAAATCAGGGCATGTTGGCGCGATAGGGTGACATCGTCAAAGGCGATAGAACAAGCTTTTTCTCGTCCCAGGGTCCATAAAGACTGCCCCACTAGGGTCCGGTAATATCCTTGGGGGGGATAGGGTGAAAACCGTGCCATCGAGACGGATGGAGTCCAAAAGCCACCCTCTGTTAGGGCTTGATGGGAAAGACAGGAATTGGCAGGAATAAACAGTTGGGGCTTGGGAGCTGATGACACGATGGTAAAGCACTTATTTCAATAGAAGATTACATATCTGGAACACAGTAATACTAAGAATTTTTAATTGCCCTGAGTTTAACAACAGTCAGTTTTTTTGCGGGTGAGAATTAATTATGCCATGCTCCATTTTGATCGGGTAGTGCAACGTAGAATTGTCAAAAAAAATCACCTCCCTAGGGAAGGTGAAGAGATCAGTGATTGTTTTAGGAATGGATCCCTAAAAAGAAAAGCTGTGGAGATTAGCTGAGGGCCGCATGGGAGCGATCATAGCTCCTGCGGAAACTAGGATGGACTTTGCCTTGAATATGATTCCAGTATTGAGCCGCATCCGCACTTAACCCGACTTCAGCTGCAGAGCGACTGAGCAGAGCTTGCTGGCGATTCTTGATCCAGCGGTGGTGGGATGTCATCAAGGACCGAGCCATATTTTGGACAGTCAAGACAGCAGGTGCAGCTACAGGTGTCGTAGGTGCTGGGGTATAGGTGGGGGTCACTTCTGACTCTGGGGTGCCTGTTTCATAGGCGACGCCCCGGTAAACCAAGTTAAGACTGGGTTGCATTACCGGGGTTTTGTGAGCATTTCTAAAGCGCCACTCCAATCCTCGATACTGACCGACTTCTTCACTAGAAGTCATATCCACTTCAGGGGGATTGTATTCGTAGCTAACACCGCGATAGGTAAGATTCATGATTCGCCTCCGATCATAATGATGGGTATAGATTTGAGGCGCGTTCCTTCGAGCGAAGGCTCTACTTCCGTCCCTTGATTACTAAGAACAGGGTTAAAAACGATTTAAGGGATGAACGATTTAATTTCTGTATCAACCATAACATTTTTAAGTAGAATTTGGGCCATTTCACAAAAGTAATCATTAGAATTACTTATTGAAAGTGCCGTTTAGAATGAATATATCCGTATCGTTCTTCCCCAGGTGATAATCTAAAGAGTCGTTTTCTGCTGCTCTCCTTCATGTCTTCTCCTGCAATTCCAGTAGACAAAATCCGATATGACGCTCAAGGGCTAGTGCCGGCCATCGTTCAAGACTATTTAGATGGCACGGTGTTAATGATGGCCTGGATGAATCCCGAGTCTTTGCAGAAAACCATGGATACGGGGCGGACTTGGTTTTGGAGTCGGTCCAGACAGGAATTATGGCCGAAGGGCGAAACTTCAGGCCATGTGCAGGAGGTGAAGTCCCTGCGGTATGACTGCGATAGTGATGCCCTCTTGGTCGGGGTGGAACAAATTGGCGATATTGCCTGCCATATGGGTGAGCGCAGCTGTTTCCATCAGGTGGAGGGCCAGGTTTCTGCCCCGCCTGCTGATACTTTGTCCCAGGTGTTTGATGTGATTTGCGATCGCAAACACAATCCCTCCCCCGACTCCTACACCTGCCAGCTATTTGCTGCGGGTGATAACAAGATTCTCAAGAAAATTGGCGAAGAATCCGCAGAAGTGGTGATGGCCTGTAAGGACGACAATGCTGACGAAATCGCCGGAGAAGTGGCCGATCTGATTTACCACAGCCTAGTGGCATTGGCTCATCATGATGTAGATATCAAGGACGTCTATCGCAAACTCCAAGAGCGGCGACGCTAGGCATGAAGCGCGAAGTTTGGATCGTCTCTGCCATTGCCTTAGTTAACTCCCTTAGTTTTACTGTTCTGCTGCCGACCCTGTATCCCTACGGTCGGCAGTTTGGATTGAATGATTTTGAGACCAGCTTCCTATTCTCGATTTTTTCCATTGCCCAATTTTTGGCGACCCCCGTCATTGGACAGCTTTCGGACCGTTGGGGACGACGGCCCCTATTAATTGTCAGTTTGGCAGGGACCATGCTGGCCAATTTGATGGCGGGTATGGCGACAGTGGCTTGGGTATTATTCTTAGCCCGATTTCTAGATGGGATTACCGGGGGCAATAACTCCGTGATTCAAGCCGTGATTGCGGATGTGACCGAGCCTGAGAATCGGGCTCGCGGTTTTAGTCTGTTTGGGGCTGCCTTTGGCGTTGGCTTTGTCCTCGGTCCCATTATTAGTTTGGGAGCCCAAGAGATCTCCCTCGGGGCTAGTTTTTTGGTGTCGGCTTTGATCGCCGGGATCGCCCTCGGGGTGACCTACTTTTTCTTGCCGGAAACCTTAGAAGAGCGGCCACCACAACCCCATCGGTTGGAGTTGGGGTTGGCCAAATTAATCACAGGATTAACGATTCCCAAAGTTGGCATTCTCTTGTTTATCAACTTTTTGATCGGTACGACCTTTACGATTTTCACCTACGCGTTTCAGCCTTACTTTATCAATGTGCTCGACCAAAATCCCCAGTCCTTGGCCCTGATGTTTATCGTTTACGGGGTACTCGGGGTGTTGATGCAAACTTTCGGAGTGCCTCGCCTGACGAAACGATTTAATTTGCTGTTGATCTTATTTTTGGCATTGCTGATTCGGAGTTTGGCCTTTCTGGCGATGCCCATCTGGCCCAATTTAATCTATTTTGTCTCCATCACCATTTTCTTTTCGGTCTTTAATTCCCTAGTTCAACCCATTATTAATACTCTCATTTCTCTCAATGCCAATCCTCAGCAGCAGGGTATGGTGATGGGCTTGAATTCGTCTTATCTCAGCATTTCTAATGGTATTGGCCCCGTGATTGCGGGTGTACTGATTCGCCAGTCCAACTTGGCGAGCTATGGCTATCCCCTGTATTTGGCGGGCGGGTGCACCTTGTTGGTGTTACTGGTGGCAGTGCAGACCCGCACAAAATATGCCCCCAGTTGAGTTGGGAGCATTCTGTTTGCTGAAATTAATCCTTGGACGTTAGCCGGGATGGAAGATGAAGCCGACCTTATCTTCTTTGCCGAGGGAAATGCGATCGCCGGCCCGTAACCGATAGCGATCGCCTGGACGTAACGGCTGATTATTCACATAGGTGCCGTTCGCACTGCCCGTGTCTTCGATGTAGTAGCCATCCGGCTCAACCCGGATATCAGCATGGACTCGGGACACCACATCACTATCGGGAAAGCCAGACACATCAATATCGGGGGGAATCCGATCATTGGGCTTACCAATATGCACCAAGTTGAGATTGGTGGGTAAATCCAGATTCGAGTTAGACCGCTCATGCAACAGTCGTGCCACGGGTAATTGCAGTTGGGTAGCACCAACGGGCATGGGCTTGGGCTGTTCGGGAATCGGCGTTGTGGTCGGTTGCGGCGCGGCGGAAATGATGGGTTCTGGAGGAGCAGGAGGAGCTTCTGGTGCAGGAGGGGTAAACGCTATGGGCGGAGCCACAGGCGGCATGGGCGGAGCTACAGGCGGCATCGGGGGTTGCGAGGCTTCAGGGGGCATGGGCGGAGCTGGTGCTTCGAAATCTAATTCTGGCGGTGTCGGCAGAGAAGATGGAGGAATCACATTTTCCGTGGGCTGCTCGCTCATTTCGACGGCTAGGGGAGGGGGAAGACTGCCCGGAGGAGTCACTTCCGTGGGGGCATATCCCAAGTCCACATCGGGAAATTCTGTCATTTCGACTTGGTCAGGCGGTGTCATTGCGGGGGGATCGGGCAAGGGCACCACGACGTCGGTGGCGGGAATTGCGGATGGAGTCTCAAAGCTGACTACATCGGTGGCGGGAATTCCTGCACCTGCATTGACTTGAGTCGGAGCAGTGGCCATGTCTAGACCGGGGACTTCAACACCTGGCTCCAGTGAGGTTCCACATTGAGAGCAAAAAACGGCGTCTTCTGGCACCTGAGCGTGGCAACTGGGGCAAGAAGACATTTTGGGTAGCTCCACATAGCAAGCTTCACAAGTAATGGCCCCTTCTGGGTTAGCGTGGCCGCAGTTGGTGCAGGTAATCATAGATCTCCAAACTTTGTCATCACTTCATCCAAGATACACTGCACAACCCAGCCTTAGCATGTCATTGATCACAGTCCTACCAGCTGGGGTGGATTCTGGGGTTTGAGCCCAAACTCCCTGCCTACCAAAACTCGGTAAAATTGGCGACAACGCAAAACGAACTGGCTGTTTTAACCCAAGGGAATTCGGGTGGTTTCAGAAGTTCAGAATAATTTAAACCCTGCTCAGGATGATTGCTTGCATGTCCATCGCGACGTTGATTCTACCCCTACAAGATCCGGTCTATGCCTTTAGCGTGCTGCTGGTGATTTTGCTCCTAGCCCCGCTGATCGCCAAGCCCTTAAAGCTGCCTGCTTTGGTGGTGCTGATCCTTTTAGGGTGCTTGTTGGGGAGCAATGGCCTCGGCATTATTGCCCGAGATGCTCAGCTGATCTTTTTAGAAAAGGTCGGTCTGCTCTACATTATGTTGCTGGCAGGTCTGCAAATGGATCTGAGCGACTTACAGCGGTTGGGAATGCGAGCGCTTATTTTTGGGTTGCTCACCTTTGGCCTGCCCTTCGCTGTGGGAATCGTGTCCGGTCAGGTGATGATCAGTATGGGAATCATCGCGGTTGCTGGGTCGAGTGGGTTGGCCGCTGCGCTACTGGGGATCTTGTATTCGCCTCACACTTTGTTGGCCTATCCGAGTATGACCCGTTTGGGGTTGGCCCAACGGGAATCCATTGGGGTCGCGGTGGGAGGAACCGTGCTAACGGCAATGCTCACTTTAGTGGGCTTTGCATTGATTCAGGCGATGGCCGAGGGGCAGATTGGGCTGGCGTTATGGCTGAAATTATTGGTGGGCTTACCGTTGTTGGCGACTCTCTGTTTTTGGGGCGTTCCGCAACTGGGGCGCTGGTTTTTTAATCCCAAAGCAGAGGTTCCCCTGGGGCTACAGTTTATTTTTGTGGTGGCGACGCTATTTGTGATTGCCTCTGCTACTCAGGGGTTAGGGGTGGATTCGATTGTCGGGGCCTTTATTGCCGGTTTGGCTCTGAATCGTTCGATTCCCATCGAGAGTGATCTGATGAACCGGATTGATTTCGTCGGGAACAGTCTATTTATTCCAGCGTTTATGGTGTCGGTGGGGGTACTGGCCAATCCAAAAGTATTTGTTTCAGCACCCGGCAGTTTAGGCATTGCTGGGGTCATTATTGGGGGAGCAGTCGCGTCTAAATGGGTATCGGCCTGGCTGGTCGGTCGCTGGTTTGACTATGAACCGATGGAAGTATGGACCCTCTTTAGCTTGACGATTCCCCGAGCGGCCTTAGTGTTGGTGATTACGTTATTTGGCAAAGAAGCGGGGTTAGTGGATGACAATATCTTTAATGCGGTGATTGCCTATATTGTCGTCACTTGCTTATTGGGACCGATTTTGTCGGAATGGGCTGGGCAAAAATTGGCCACTCAACTCGAAGGCTAACGGGAGTTCTTGCTTACAATTAAGGCGGACCTCTCTTGGGCTGATTAGCAATTCTATGGCTGAACCTAACCGCCAATCCTGGGATGCAGGCCGCTTCCTGCAAACTCTGTCCTACTTTGAAGAAATTCCTGTTCTCAACTGGTTTCAAAAAATGATGCCTGGATTTACGCCCCCTGCCCCACCTCCTGTTCAAGCCAACCTCATTTTTGACTTTAGCCAAGCCAATGATATTAGCCAGCTCTGGGGAGCGGTGGATGATGTGGTTATGGGAGGGGTGAGCAATAGTGGTTTGCGGCAAGAGTCAGGAGTTGCCCTGTTTACGGGGAATGTCTCGACGGCCAATTCCGGTGGGTTTGCCTCGGTACGCACGCGCAATTTTGATCCGCCCCTAAACCTATCGGCCCATCAAGGTATTGAGCTACAGGTGAAAGGGGACGGCCAACGCTACAAGTTTTTGCTGCGCGATCAGGATCGATGGGATAGTATTGCCTACTCCCACTCTTTTGATACGGTGGCTCAACAATGGATTACGGTTCGTATTCCCTTTAACCAACTCACCCCTGTGTTTCGGGCCAAGACGGTGAATGATGCGCCTTTGATTGAGTCTCAACAAATTCGAGCCATGCAAATGATGTTGAGTAAGTTTGAATATGATGGGGCTTTGAATCCTCGGTTTAGTCCAGGTGAGTTTCGACTGATAATTAAAACGATTGGTGTGTATTGAGTGGGTTGTGCTCATTCACCAGCCGGTTGAGCAACAAGTATTATGACAACCATATTGGCAGTTTCTGGGAGTTTGCGATCGCAATCTTCCAACACGCGTCTAGTCCAGGCCATTGCTGGGTTAGCACCCCCAGGCATCAAGGTCGAAATCTATAACGGTATTGCTCAATTGCCCCACTTCAATCCTGAGTTGGAAGGCGAGCCAGATCTTGTAGCCGTGGAGCAATGGCGGACTCAGTTACAAGCCGCGGATGGTGTCCTGTTTTGCACGCCCGAATATGCCCATGGTGTGCCGGGGACCTTGAAAAATGCTCTAGATTGGATTGTGTCTTCAGGCGAATTTATGCATAAACCCACCGCCGTCATCAGTGCTTCTCCATCCCCAGATGGCGGGGATAAGGCTAATGCCTCATTGGTGCAAACGCTGCGGGTGATGATGGCGGATATCCAAGAGGAAGCGATTCTCTGCATTCCAGCCATATCGGCAAAGATCAATGCTGAGGGTAAACTCACTGATACCTCTACAGAGATAGCCTTGCGATCGGTTCTTCAGGCTTTGATACCTGAGGAGGACTGCATCTTTTCCCTCGACTCCTGATCTGTCAACTTGAAAGGGCCTTCAGATTGGACGAATGGCGATCAGCTACTCTAAGCCATGATCGGCCAAGGTTTAGTCTGGGGATTTATCAATCAGCTCCTGTATCATCTGAAGACTCTCAGATGACATGTTGGCTTCTCTTAGAGCTATTTGTAGGGCCTGCCAGTTTTTCCGGCTTGGATTGGCGAATGCAGTTTCTAACTGAGTCAGCCATAAGGGCACCCCTTGTGCTGCCTGCCAATCTTCTCGCCCTATGAATAGCCCCAGATCGCCATGAGGATGTTCCTTGGGCAATTTGAGAAATACTTCTAAATCGTATTTGCCGTCATCTACTTGAAACATCCACTGGTCCTTTGAATCATTTGGGAAATGATGCAATGCGCCAACGCCAGAATTCAGATCATAAACAGTTGCCGTAGAACCATAACCGATTCCCTTCAAAGTTAAAGCAATGGCGATAAGACTTTCCTGTTCCGCGCGAGCTTCAGTACAGGTTAAGTCATCCAAAGTATGGCGATATCCCAAATTCATCATTTTTCCAAAACTAACTCGCCCGCCGAATTGTTTTTTCAAGAGAGCTATTTCTTCTGGCGAAGCCGATTCTGATTCAGACGATAGCGTAAAAATATCATTGGGCTGTTGTCCCAAAATAATAAATACGGTTTTGCTTTTGTTGAGCAGCATCAGACTATACTCATCATCACGGGCGTAAGCAAAGGATCGGGGATGCATGGCTCAAAGAAAAACGGGTCAAGGACAATAGATCCTGTACCCGAACCAAAAAACTATCATGACCCTACCATCGCAATTGCTAACCGTGCTAGCCCATGACGAATTTCTAGAACAAACTGAAGCACTCAAAGTATCAACCAGCCTGAGTCAGATGGTTTATATCGTTCTGCAAATGGGCTTGTTTCTAGCTCGCTGTCTTCTGGAGGATGAACTCTCAAGGCGCGCGAAAGCAGTATTTGTATGGCCTGTATGTACTACCTGCGGAACCCGCTTACATTCGAAGGGATGGGAATCTCGTCAGATGCAGACACTGGTAGGCACTATCTCTTGAAAGCGACGGGTGGGCCGTTGTCCCAAAGGATGTCCAGGCAGTCTGTTGACTCCCCTGGATCAAGCCATTGGGATTGCCCCCTATCAGCACAGCAGCGAAGAACTGGTGCGTCTGGGCTGCTTGTTGAGTCTGTTCATGCCCTATGAACTGGCCAGTTGGATGCTGGGTCAGTGGAGTGGTCTATCCGTGAGTCCATCCAGTTTGTGGAACTGGGTGCAATCCGTGGGTAACAAAGCTCAGCAGGAATTAGAAGCTCAACTCAACGCTCAATCATCAGGGACTCAGGCCCCTTGTGAAGCGATTTCAGAGATGTTATCTGCTCTACCTTTGGCCATTGCCGCCGATGGTGTGATGGTCCCCTTTCGCCCCACCCCGAACTCACCCAAGGGAAAAATCCAGTGGCGAGAAGTCAAAGTCGCCATCTTAGCTCGCCTGGGAACACGGGTTACCCGAGCTAAAAAGGAGGTCCCCCAATTACTGCGTCGAAGACTGGTGGCAGTATTGGGCGATATCGACCAGTTCATCCCTTTACTTCAACTCGAAGCTCACAAACAAGACTTTGAATCTGCTCCAAAAGTCATCTGGCTCAGTGATGGGGGACGAGGCTTCTGGCGAGTCTATCGCACCTTGTTCTCTCATTGTGCTGTGGCAGTCCTCGACTTTTTTCATTCAGCAGGCCATCTGGCACGAGCAACTAAAGCGATGTTTGGAGATGCCCGCTCTGCTCAAGCCCAAGCCTGGTTCCGGCACTGGCGACACCAATTGCGACACGGGCAACACCTACTTGTATTACGGTCCTTGACGATATTGATTCACTCACAACTGTTAACGGGAAAGTCTTTTTCAACGTTGCTCCAGGTGCAGGCTTATTTCCAACGCCATCATAACCACATCCGTTATCGGCACTTTGAACAGCAACAGATTCCTCTCGGGTCAGGAATGGTTGAAAGTGCATGCAAGTGGTTGATTCAGCAGCGCTTTAAGGGAGTTGGCATGCGCTGGAGTGAGGATGGTTTCAACCATTTACTGATCTTGAGAATTGCCTGGGTCAATGAACGGTTTGACTCCTTATTCCCAGAGGTGACCATTCCGAAAACTAAGGCATCCCCGATCCGCTAAATACGCCCCATCATCACCGTGATCGCTTATCCGTACCTCAGCATAGTCAGTGGCGGGAATAGGAACCTGTTGTTCAAACCAGTTAAGTTTCCAGCTAGCGTTGATAGCGATGTTGTCTGGGCGGGGTTGAAAGGTATTATTTATAACTGATTCTAAGGTATTATTTGTAGCTGATTCTATTGATAAACCTAGCTTTAATGCTCGGCATCGTTTTGGCCAAGTATCTAAACTCAACCCGGATGGTGGCTTTAAAGCTTGACTTTTGGCGCAACTCGTTACGGCAATCAGCCCCAAACAGACCAAGAGTTTTGAAATAGAATTATTATGGTTCATTCTCAAGCCCAAACCTATTATTGAAGTCCTGAATTTATGATGTTCTTAAGATGCCCAATAAGGGTCATTTCTCTGATGTTGTCAAGAGAATTACGACATTGTTTATGGACTATTATTAAAGATGTCAAATATCCAATTGTAGAAATATCACCTAATGGTAGTGGGGACTGTATGTGAGTCCATCAATTATCATTAATGGACTAAAAATTACTCAGAATATCCTTGGCGCTGGGGTTGTCACTGAGCTAATCATCAAGTAGCTCATCGGCTCGATTAGGAACTTTTGCTGGTATCTGCTTGTAAAGTATCAATCACTTCTTGACACCAATCGATCCATTCTTGTTCATATCGAATTCCTCGTCTCAGGGTCAAGTACCGGAATTGCATAGCTGGCTCTGGGGCTTCTACCTGTTGGAAACAGATTTCCTTCTCTAGATATCGGTCCAATTTTTTCTGGTGGAGGGCTTGACGCGCTTTGACCTGTTGAATCAGCAGGGAACGGGGTACGTAGGGGCCTGCCAGTACTTTGACTAAGAGATCCTCGCGAATAGGCGTAGGTGTGGAAGGCTGAGCATACCAGTCCAGCAACTCTTGCTTACCCACATTTGTGATCTGATAGAGCTTCTTATCTGGCTTGCCTTGTTGGGGAACCAGTTCATAGGTCACCCAGCCTTGGGTTTCTATTTTGGATAACTCTCGATAAATCTGTTGCTGGCTGGCTTTCCAAAAGCAGCTCACCGATTCCTCAAAGCGTTTGCTGAGGTCATAGCCGCTATGGGGAGCCTCAGATAAAACCGTCAAAATCGTGTGGGCTAGAGTCATGGAATGGTGATGGGGTGGCGTTGACATATCCAACAAGGCGAGTATAAATTATTGTTGAATACTCAACAAATTGTATATCAACAAGTTGGATATGAACGATAACTCAATCCTCCCCTTCGTTGCCCAAACGCGCTCAATCTTCTTTTAGACTTCGCTCTTGGAAATCACCACGAACCTTGGGATGGGTGGTTTTGGGAGTGAGTGCAGTGGCGATTGGCATAAAAACTTGGGGTGCGCCTCAGACTGGACCTGCTCCTAGGCAGGCCATCTTGCCTGTGGCTACTTTGGCACTGCAGCCGTCTACCTTCTATGACATTCAGCGCACCTACGCGGGGGAAGTCCAGGCAAATCGCACCAGTGAATTGGGGTTTGAGCTGACGGGGACCTTGATTGAGATTGCTGTGGATGAAGGGGATTGGGTGCAGCAAGGTATGCCCCTAGCTCGTTTGGATACTCGTAGCTTAGCCGCTCAACGCCAGCAGCTTTTGGCTCAAAAAGCCCAGGCCCAAGCCCAGTTCCGAGAGCTAAAAACAGGACCGAGAACGGAAGAGATTGGAGCGGCTCGGGCTGCCGTTGAAGATTTAGGACAGCAGCGCTTGTTGGCAGAAAAGCAAAGTAAACGCCGCCAAGAACTCTATGAAAAAGGGGCTATTTCCCGCGAGGCTTTTGAAGAACGATATTTTGCCGCTCAAGCATTGAAAAAACGCCAGGGCCAAGCTCACAAACGGTTAGAAGAATTGCTAGCGGGGACACGGGTGGAGCAGGAAAAGTCAGATCAGAAATCTCGTCAATATCAGCCTGAGACGGTAGTTGCGATCTCAGCTTAGGGATGAATGAGGCAGGTTGGCCAAGGCTGGGATGGGGGTCTGAACCAGCTCGACATTTATCTTGGCAACATCTCAAATCAGTAGGTTCTATTAGCAGGGTAAGCGCAAGAAAATCAAGCCTCTGAAAGGCTAGACTGTAAAGGAATAGAAGCGCCTAGAACTTTGAGCATATACGCTTCATCCATGCTCGCCCGTTTTAGTTTTTGACGGGTACTTTTCTTAAAGGACGTTTCTTGATTGAGAAGGTTGATGCTCCAGCGCCTCAGGATGGCCATGTTTTCCGGTGCATGTCCTGTGCGAATGCGGCTAGCATCTTCGCCAAAGGTCACATCTAAGACCCAGTGGAGTTGGTTCTCAATCGACCAATGCTGGCGGATGGCTTTGCCCAACTGCTGAGCATTTGGCGGTAGAGAGCTGATATAAAACATCACCTCATAGGTGGTTTTGTTCCACAAGTGGCGGGTCCGAGCGACCTTGACGATGGTTTGCAAGCCCTTCCACTGCGCCTGCTTGTAGAGAGGACCCATCTGTTGAAGGGACACGGCCCAAACTTGTCGTTTCTCGCGACGATGGTGCCCTGCTTCCACCCGGGCATCATAGCTGTGCTCAATGCCCTTAAACTCATTCGCTTCAGCCGTTTCAAACCATTGCTCAACCTGCTCAAACAGCGTGGGATGATTCTCCTTGAGGGCCAGCACATAGTCAGCCTCTTTAGCTTGAATGTGGCGGGCAATCTCGTGCTGAGTTCCCATTGCATCAATGGTAATAATGCACCCGGCAATGTCTAATAGCTCTAGCAGTGCTGGAATAGCGGTAATTTCGTTACTCTTGTCTGCAACTTTGACCTGTCCTAGAAATAACCGATACTCACTGGCCCAAGCACTGACCAGATGCAATGCGGATTGGTCTTGATTGCGATCATAGGAACCTCTGAGTTGTTTGCCGTCAATCGGTATCACTTGAGCGCCGAGGGTTGTCACTACCTGATCCAACCAGTGATTGAAACTCCGCTCAAAAGCGGAGGGGCAAATACGCTCAAACACTCGTCGATAGGTGTCTGCTGTCGGTATCCCGGACGGTAGCCTCAGAAAACTCGACAACCAATCTTGATGGCTTAGACCATAGGTTTCAATGTCTTCCCACCCTTGTGCGCCACCTAAACTTGCCAATAGTCCAATCACGACGATGCTGACAAACGGATGCTGGACACCTTGGCCTCCACGTGGATCAGGCAAATCTTCAAAACACTCGGACAATTGTTGATAAGCCTGATCGCAATCACTGGCAGGCAGGAGTGACGAGGATGAGTCAGTGGAAGCTGGTGAGGAAGGAGGCTTGCTGAATCCTGTAGCCATGGGGAAACCCTTTTAACAGAATGGAGTTCCAAAGCATATTACAGCTTCATTTTTCTTGCGCTGCCCCTGGTTCTATTAGACCTGCGGAACACTTTGTTTTAGATTGCCAGTGAGGTGACTGTTACGTCTTTAGAGACGTTACTTAGAGATGCTCCATGCCACGTCATCCGCGAACGCTGAAACCTAGCTATTGCTATCACATCACCACCCGCTGTAATAATCGTGACTTTCGGTTAGTGCGGGAAGAATGTCGGGATGTTTTGCTCTATGCCATTCATAAATGCCAGGTCAAATATGGTTTTAAGCTGTATGCCCTCTGCATTATGAGCAACCATGTCCATTACCTGTTGGAACCTGCCCAGCCCCAGGACCTGCCCAAAATCATGCACTGGCTGAACTGGTATACGGCCATGTGTTTTAACCGGATGCTCAATCGCAGTGGGCACTTCTGGGAAAAGCGCTATCACAGCACGGGGTTTCCGAATACGGATAAGCGACGGGCGTTGAATACGCTGCGGTATATCCATGCCAACCCGAAAGCGGCGAAGATGCAGCAGGGCTTTTTCTATGATTACAGCAACTATGGCAGCTATGAGCGGCTAACCAATGACGGAATTAGCCAATGGCATCCAGCTTTTCTGGCGTTGGGAGCGACAATTGAAATTTGTGCTCGGGCTTATCGGCGCTTTTGCCAGCGGTACAAGCCCAAGCCCAAACCACCCAAGCGCATTTATTGGGGCACGAACCTATTGGCGAAGTTGAGGTTAAAGCGGAAAGTCCATAAACCATCCCCTGGACAAACTCGGTTGCCTTGGGATGATTGGGATGGGGTAGACCCAGAGATTCAGGCAGTGGCGATGAAGTTTGTGTTGGCAAATTGCTTAAACCCGGAGGTGGTGAAGACTCGATATGAGCCTGATTTTATACAGTTATAGATAAAAAATTGGGTTTGCTAGGTGCCAGGTAAGGAATCGCTAAAAGGACGGGTTTTATGTTGATCTGAATGTGGAAATGAAATTTAAAAATGCTCAGGACTGTCTCGTGCTACAGTCTACAAGTCTTTGCGCGAGAGAAGAGATTGCGCGAGAGAAGAGAGAATACCCAACGGTAATTCTCCCTCAAATCCAAACGGTAATTCTCCGTCAAGAGAATTTTCGAGATCGTATGTTGGATTTTGCCACTTGCCATTGTTTGTCCAGCCGATGCGATCGCAGAACGTTCTTGTAAACTCATTGTAATCTGTCGGGCTTCCGCACTCTTCCCAAATCCGTTTTTGAACACTAAAGCCCCACTTGCCATCGCTGTACTTAACCCACAGACGATCCAGCATTTGCAAATCGTCGCAGGGAAAAGTCTTTAGGTCATCGCTATTCAAATATTGCCCTTCTTCTTTCCCCACGGTGGTAATCATCAACCGATAGGTCTCCTGGTCGGCTTCACGCCATTGTTGGGTTTGTAGAAGCGTCTCTAGGTTGGCATATCGAGACGTTTCAACTTGGGAGGTAGTTTTTTCAAATGCAGCCAATTCCTCTGCAGTTAAGTCCAGCCGTTTGGTAGTGTCTTGCTGGATGGTATAGGCCAAATCAATGGCCTCTTGGCGCAAAGCTTCCCGAATCAATGGCGTAGGGTTGACCTGGGAGGCATAGAGCAAAATCGTCTGTTTCCACCAATCATTCTGGAGATGTTTATAAAGCAACGCTTCTTGCTTATCATCAGCAATCTGAGTGGCAGCCAAATACTCTTGCAAACTGAGATGAGCGAACTCAAATTCACCCAATTCCCGCTCTACCAGCAATTCGCTAATTTGCACCACTTCTGCCAAGAAATTCTTTTGTTCAACTTGTTCCTGTTGCAGTTTTATATATTTCTTGATTCGTTCCTCTAGGTCAGAGTGACCCAACCGCTCCTCATGGGCTTCCATCATGGATAACGCCAACCGTTGCAAGATAAGCTGGGCTTCACAATCGATTAAACAAGTCTTCAGCTTTCGTGCCCTTGGCCGGTCTCGAAGCTGTAACGTACAAATCTCTCGATATAGTTCAACCCTGCGTTTAGGTAACTCTGCGCCGGGATATCGCCAATGGAACGACACAATCATATTCAGCAAGAGTGGATTTCTGGCTAAATCCTTCAGCTCTTGCCGCGCTTCAATTTGGGTTAGCAGTTCCTCAGCGGCAGTTTTTGCAGCATGCTCAACGTCGGGAGTCAACTCTCCCCCACTGGCATATTGCTCTTGGTACAAATACCAATTCTCTACAAAATTTCGGCGTTGGGATTCGCTAAAGTCTTGCACCCAAAGGATAGGAAGTTCCAATCGGTCGACTAGCTCCTGATCTTTATAGGCTTTAGGACGTGAAGTGACTATAAATACTGATTTGCTGTAATGGCGCATCTGATCATTAATCCATCGAGCCACCACCGGACGTTGCCCAGAGGCCACCTCATCGAAGCCATCCAGCATTACCACTGCTTCACCTTGATTAAGCTTCTTTTTAACCCAATCTTTTGGTAAATCAGCTAACTTATCAAAATCCGGCAAATCTGGAATATGGTGATTTCTAATCAACTCCGGTAAAGTCGGTGGTTGCTCTTGAGCCAATAGGTCTCGATGTTTACGCAGCACCAGCAAAAAAGGGACTCGTCTGGGTACACCGTATTTACCTTGTTGGTTCATGCCATAGGTATAGGCAATATGCTTTAGCAGCGTCGTTTTGCCATAACCACCCCAAGCCAGTACCCCAATTTGGCTGTGGGTCATGAAGTTTGAGTCTTTCCAGGTCTTACTCAGAAAATCCCAAATTTCACTCTCCTGCATCTCATTAAAGGAAAGCTTTGTAGGATGTTGCATAGGAGACTCTCTCAAACCCGACGGTAAGGAGTTCCGGTCCAATTGCAAAGGAACATAAATCTCCTCCAGTAGAGGCCGGAAAATGCCATCGTGTTGAATCACCCCTTCAGATTTCTGGCGACGGCAAGCCCAAGCTTGACATCGAAAATACTGTTCTTCTACGCCACTAACTTTAGCAATGCCATGATCAATCGCTTTATTGGCTGCTTCTCCTGCTTTTGTTAGGCGATCTTGAGTACCTTTATGAACCGGGTTTAGCAAACTGGCTCCATAGGAAATCCCCAAACCAATCACCCCAGATGCCAAGGCTTTGGGGATATCACTATCATTGAACAGAGACCAAAACGCACCTGCTCCACCTACCGTCACCCCGCCTGTCCGTACTGCTTTAACAACAACATCTGCAATCTGGTCACTGAGAGAAACCTTAGCTTTAGGTTTTGGAGTAGGTTTATCAGTCTTGGTCATAGCTCTAGAAATATGGCACTGCTTTTAATACAAGACAAAACTTTTTCAGCTAGCTAGGGGTATGTTTTTTAGGAGAGCACGACTCCTCACAATTAGATCCGATGTTTTTCTAGTCAACAGTCTCAATTATGCTGCATTTGCCCCCTAAATCCCCCATTCTGGGGGACTTTGATTGTCGATCAATGCTTTGCTCACTCGCATGTCTGATTTTGCCAACATCTTCTGTATTAGCCCCCTAAATCCCCCATTTTGGGGGACTTTGATTGTCGATCAATGCTTTGCTCACTCGCATATCGGATTTGCTGAAGTACATGATCTAGGTGGTGCATGACGTCTGAGTTATGGAATCGGATCACTCGGTAACCTAGCTGGTTGAGCTGCTCGGTACGGGCTTGATCATACTCCACCTGCTGATTGTGGATGTCGCCGTCTAGCTCAATCACTAACCGGCATTGGGGACAGTAAAAATCGACAATGAACGAACTAATGGCGTGTTGACAGCGGAATTTCAGGCCGCTGAGTTGACGTTTTTGCAGTGCTTTCCACAGCTTTTGTTCGGCTGGTGTCAGATTGAGTCTTAGTCGTCGTGCGGCGGCAACGACTGCTGGAGTCGTGCCGCGAATGCGGTGGTGTTGCGTTGGCTTCTCTCGCATCTTGTTACCCCCAACCCTGTCTCCCATCTAGGATCATCATAAATCTCAAAGTCCCCCAAAATGGGGGATTTAGGGGGCAAATTCAGGGTTTAACTAGGCTTCCAAACCAACTTCTCAACCCAGCTCATGATGACGGCAGAGAGTGATAGCTTCAATTGTTGTCCTGTAACTGAGGGCGCTGCTTTATTGTGTTCTAGCCATCTCCTGAAGGTCTCCCATCGAGGATAATCATAAATCTCAAAGTCCCCCAAAATGGGGGATTTAGGGGGCAAATTCAGGGTTTAACTAGGCTTTCAAAACAACTTCTCAACCCAGCTCATGATGACGGCAGAGAGTGATAGCTTCAATTGTTGTCCTGTAACTGAGGGCACTGCCTTATTGTGTTCTAGCCATCTCCTGAAGGTCTCCCATCTAGGATCATCATAAATCTCAAAGTCCCCCAAAATGGGGGATTTAGGGGGCAAATGCAGGGTTTAACTAGGCTTTCAAAACAACTTCTCAACCCAGCTCATGATGACGGCAGAGAGTGATGGCTTCAATTTTTATCCTATAACTGAGGGCACTGCTCAATCGTATTGAACAACCAATTCCAACCCCTTCGCCCCCCTCAACCGAAACGCATTCAACACAATCGGATCCTTTAACTCCAAATCTGCAGTCGGATCATAATCCTCAAAATAAGCCGCAGCAGGCGCATCCCCATCTAAAAACTGAATCACCGCATCTTCCCCAAACCTTTGCTTCGCCACCGTCAAACAATCCTTCATCAACAAAGACGGCGTAATCATAGAGCCCACATACGCCTTCGTTTCCTCATCAAACACCCGAATCCCCCGCGCCACCGACTGGGTTTCATGCAGCAAAAACGGACCACCCCGCTTATACTCCCCCCGCTCCAACACCGCCTCAATATCCTTCGGCTGGCGAATCACCCCATGGGTATCAATCGTGACCATCGCCACATCTGGTTGGGCCTCCAGCTGCTCTAGCTCCTTGCGAATTTGCCCCTTAATATCATCCAGTCGCTCATTACTGGTCTTCCCCTCCCCTTCCAGATCACTGAAATCCAGATAAGCCGACCGCCCATCGGCATAGGTCACCAACCCCGACAACAGAATATTGGGGGCAGATTGCCCAGAAATCTTGGAAGAACGATAAACAGGCAAATCCGTTTTACCCGCATTCTTCGGCAATCGATTGGGATTGAAATAGGCATAGCTAAGGGGAATCGATTCCTTCTTTTTGGTAAAGCCCTTGAACGTCGTGCCAAAAATCCCCAGCACCTTGCCCCCCGTGCTCTCCACCTCCGCTTTAACCGTCTTATAGCTGTGATCGGGCAATAGGGGCAAAATCACCGTGCCCGGTTTAGGCTCAAACACAATCGCCGGACCCTGGCCATACCAATTCAGCGGCGTATCCGTTAGCACCGACTTGCCTTCTATATTGGTGCGACCGGGCACGGGATAGGTTACATATTCTCGACCGTTATTATCAAGGGCGAACTGGGGTTTATTGCCGCGATACTGAAGGGGCGCAACGTCAACGGTTTTGATCACCTTCTTCCAGTCGAAGTCATAGTCATAAAAAGAAAGCTGAAACACCTTGCTCAAGGGCACAGCAGGCTTAGACGCTAAAGACTCATACTCAATAGGCATTGCTTCTAACCGAAAGGCATCGGGTTCAGAGGCTTGCTTACGCAAGAGGGTGCAATTCACCAATAGTGTTGAACAACCGATCAGCCCGATCAGTTGAATTGATGGAGCAATCTTCACCATAAAAGCAGCTTCACACTCACACGTTAACGGCGGGACCGATCGTTATCAAACAGCCCCATCAATGGTCCCAGCAATGCCCCAAACACAAAGCCGCCAGCATGGGCCCAATAGGCAACCCCTCCCATATTCATGGGGGCATTCAGGCTAGCGACGCTATTAAAAGCCTGCTGGGCAAACCAGAACCCCAAAAAGAAGACTGCAGGCAGATTGACCGTCCAAAAGAAAAATCCTAGGGGAATCAGGGTCAAGACCTGCGCCTTGGGGAAGCGAATAATATAGGCCCCCATCACCCCTGCGATCGCACCACTGGCTCCCAAGGAAGGAATATCAGAATTGACGCTAAAAAACCATTGACTGAGGGCAGCTAGAGCACCACAGCTGAGGTAAAATACCAAGTATTTTACATGGCCCAGCTGGTCCTCAATATTATTCCCGAACACCCATAAAAACAGCATATTCCCGGCAATATGCAAAATTCCCCCGTGCAGGAACTGGGAGGTAAACAGGGTAATCCAAGCCGGATGAGGCAATCCCGTGGGTTGCCCCTGAAAACTAGCGGTCAAGTCTCGGGGAACCACCGCCCATAGGCGAAAAAAGGCATCTAGCTCTGGCCCTAGGCGCAATTCATGGAGAAAAACGACCACATTCAGGGCAATCAGAACATAGGTAACAAAAGGCGTAATCCGAGTGGGGTTATTATCGCGTAGGGGTACCACAGTTTTTTTTGATCGATTCCACTAAAAGTGCACTATTCTCTACATGGGGCCAAGTCGCTCTCCTGAACTAAGCGATGGGTCTGACCAGGATTAGCGATTTCAGGAGCATAGGCTCTAAAAACCGGACAGGGCATGACAGAGCAGGCAGCAGCACAGACACAACCCCTTCAGTTCATGTTAGCGGATACCGATCCGATCTTTCGGGTCGGGTTAAAGGCGTGCCTAGAGGCCGTGCCGGATATTCAGATAGTGGCTGAAGCAGAAGATCCCGCCCAAGTTTTACAGCTGTTCTCGACTCAGCCCGAAGCAGACACCAGCCCAGACGTCGATCCGCAATCCCTGGACTTACTGATTCTCGATATCAGTCGCGTTGCAGATACCGAAGCGAATGGCCTTCTCTGTCAACAGTTGAAGAGGCGCTATCCCCATCTGGCCCTGTTTGTTTTATCGGCCACCGTCGAACCCGATCAGCTCACCAAGCTGTGGCAAGTAGGGGTGGAAGGCTTCTGCCGCAAAGGCAGTGTGGACACCCCCACCTTAATTCAGCAGCTCCGGCGAGCCAGCCAAGGACAGCGAGTTTGGGATTCAGCCCAGAAGGCCCAGGCCCAGATCGTCCAGCAGCCCGCTGCCACCCCCCAGATAGCCACCCAAAATGTGACGGCCTTTACCCTGTTGCGGCAAGTGTTTATGCAAACGGGGTTAAAGCAAATTGAACAAACCCTGGAGCAGCTCCAAAGCCGTCGCCAAGGAGAAGCCCTTACCCAATGGCAGCGAACCATTAATGAGGGACGAGAGCGGGAACTACAAACCGTGAGCTGGTTGGTGCGCCAGTATATGGAACGCCAAAGTGATGACTCTGATGAAGAGCCTCTAGAACCCGAGGAGCCTGCCTTTTCTTGGGCTAATGTCGATCCGTGGGAAACCGATGAGTTAACGGCGGTCCCCTCGCGGATTACCGAAATTAGTGACGGGGGTGACCTCGCTGCTCAGCCAGAAATCACCACCGTGCTGCTGGATGGGTTACTGGCCAAACTCCCCACCAGCCTCTCCAATCGCACCCAAGATCCCCTAGAAATTGATATTCTCAAAGCCCAAAAGCGCCAGGATTTATTTCTGATTGTGCTCAAGCAATTTGAAACCGTAGTTGAGGATTTGAGTTATTCCCAAGTGACGCGATCGCAACTCGTATCCAAACGAGCCAAACTTCTGCAAGACCTGTGGCTCGGGTCTACCGCCGACTTTTTTGGCAAGTATTTGACTATCCCCTTATCCTCATCTGTAAATACTCAAGGCCTAGAGGATATTGAAATTGTCAGTGTGCTCCAACAAGATCAGGCCATTGTCGAAGCGGAAATTCTCGACAAAATCCCCCTGGTGACGGAACTGCTGGATCATCTCCTATTTAAAGCCCCTTTACTGGTTGACAATACCCTGTCCGCCGTCGGTTCTCCCGAAGCCATGCTCCAGGCAGAAGCCCTCTTGAGCAACCTCGTGGTGAGTGTCGCTAATGGCGTGCTGCAGCCGTTGCTCAATCGCTTTGCTACGAATGAAGCGATTAAACAAAGCTTCTACGACCGGTCTTTAATTTCTACCCGCGACATCGAGCGGTTTCGCAATGCCCTCTCCAATCACTACCGTTCTCGGCGGTTGTTTAAAGAGCCCACAGAAATTTTTGAAAGTCAGTATGGATTAATCGTGTTTAGTGAGGCTGGGCTGCAGAAAATCGCCGTCTATGGCTCCCGTGATCAGGAGCTGAAACAGCTCCAAGGGACTCGATTTTTCGTCACCTTGGCTTTGGAGGGAAGGGATGCGATCGCACCCCCACTACAGGCCACCTTTACCTTCCTGGGTCGAGGGGTCGTCTATATCCTTACCCAAGTGGTTGGGCGGGGTTTAGGGTTAATTGGTCGCGGCATCTTGCAAGGGGTCGGCGGCACCTGGCAAGACATTTTCGTCAGCCGTAAAAGCCATCAAGAAAAATAGCCTCCGGTCCGTAGATTCACCATCGGGGCTCCCTAAAATTCTCTCGTGATCGGTATATTCACTCTTCTCACTTCCAGAAGCCAATGACTAAGATCAAAGCTAAGGATTTGAATAGGTTGAACCATGATGCAAGTAGCCGAGCTACTGGAGCGCTACGCCGCCGGAGAACGAGATTTTTGTGAAATAGAGTTAAAAAATGCGGACTTAAGCCAGCAAAATTTGTCCGGCTCGACCTTTATTAAGTCCAAGTTCAGCCATATGAATTTGGAGGGCGCTTACTTGTATGGGGTCAACTTCAAACATAGCTACATCGCCGATACCAACTTAGCCGGTGCTCTTTTATGTGGTGCCAATCTATGGGGCGTTAATTTTCAGGGTAGTGTCCTCGCCGAGGCCAACTTAAGTGATGCCTATATCCGAGGCACCTATCTCCTCAAAGCAGATTTGAGTAAAGTCAATTTACAACGGGCCAACTTGCAACGGTCCTATTTATGGGGAGCCACCCTCAACCATGCCGATATGCGGGATGCCAATCTCACCGGTGCTAACTTAGATTCTGCAACCTTAATGTTCGCGGATCTCAGCGAAGCGAACTGCCAAGATAGCTCCATGAAAGGGGCTAATTTGAGTGGTGCTTGCCTCATTGGTGCTTGTCTAGATCGCGCTAACCTCAGCCACGCCAACTTGAGCATGGCAGAACTCAGCGAAGCCCGTATGAAGTTTGCCCAACTGACGGACGCTATTTTCCAGCAGGCCAACTTAAGCAGCACTAATTTGGCCTATGCCCAAGTCCAGCTACAAAGATTGCAAGACGCCATCTTGTCTCGAACCATCCTGCCGGATCAGCGAGTAGTCAACAATCTCACTCCAGCAATGGCCGTTAGCGTCACCCACTAATCGCCCCCGTTTGAATCAACTGGCGAATCTCTTGGCGAACTTGCATTAAGATTTTTCCCAACTGGTTATGCCCCTTGCCATCGGCACCACAGCCCCAATAGGAATCTAAGGGCGAATTTTCGACAATCCGTTCATCCCCCGTGGACAACAGTTCGGCCTGAATCGTCGGATGAGTTAAAAATTTAACGTGCACAGCAGCATACATAATCTCAGGCTTGATCACATCCCAATTGTCCTGCTCGGCATATAGGGGATTACGCCCTATGGCTGCAGCAGCTTCAGGGGTCGATGTCTGTCGAATCTCTTCACACAAGGCTTGATGAGGCGTACCTTGGTATTTTTGGGCTTGATAGTAATGTTCTGAGGTGGGCCAGGTCTGTCCTTGCAGGTCAATACTATAAAGTGAAAAATTGGAAAAACATCCGTAAGGATCCTGGACTTTGTAGAAGAAAATGGTCATCCTCAGCTAATTTACCCGACTATCTATTTCTATGATGACAGCAAACCTGACTTAGCAAGAACGTTCTTTTTCCTACAACTGCCAAACTCCACACTGGAAAGGGTGCACTTCTAACGACTGAAATTGCACATCCATGAGTCCCTCCTGACTCTGCCCAAGGCTCAGCACATCCAGACGGGCTAGAGCATATTGCCAAAGGGATAGCACCCATCCCGAGCACACAGCTCATGGTCCTGCTTCAAACCGCTGGTTCCTGTTTTCAGATGATCAACCCATGCTCAACAATGGCCCTGAGCATCTTATGCCCATTTCCGGTGATGCCAGGTTTGCCATCGCTTTACTCCGTATGGCCCCAACACCAAGCGCTTCAATCCGTTCAGATCGTCATACCTGTAAATTTTTGAAAGATTTAGGTTAAAGCTTCCAAAAAAAGATATTTTTCTGAGGGGTTATACATCTTAAGCCCAATATTTTTCACGATGACGGGTTTGCGAAAAATAATGACGAAAGGATGAGTCAATGCCTACCTCTCGAAAAATTTCTAGTTCTTTTTTTGCGATTGTTCTCATTTGTTTCTTCTTGCCCTTCATCACGATTTCTTGCGATCGCACCCCGGTATTGGAGTTATCGGGCATACAGATGACAACAGGGACGACGGTGGAAACGCCATCGTTTGCCGGGCCAGCCGAGTCTAAGAAAATCCCTGCAGATGGCAAAGCAATATTCGCGTTTACCTGTTGTGCAGTGGGATTAGGCAGCAGTCTAATCAAGCAAACCCGTAACAATAAAGTTCTACCAGCTTGTGCAGGTGGATTAGGGGCGTTTTTAATTCTGTCCATCAAGTCTGGTTTAGATCAAGAGCTGACCAAACAAGGGGCAGGTTATGTGGGGTTCAATGCAGAATATGGCTTGGGTTTTTGGGGAGCCTTTATATTTTTCCTGGCCGCAGCCCTTTACAATGTCTGGCAAATCGTTAACCCCATCCCCACGGACTAGCCTCCATTTTTAGCTCTCCTATTTTCTATATCCCTGTGCTACTCAGTTATTAGATAATCATCCAAACACCAGACTTCAACCTATGGGAAAGATCAACATGTTAGTGACCACAACGGATGTCATTCAGGGCGCTGTTATCGAAAGCTATTGCGGCATTGTCACAGCTGAAGTTGTGTATGGCAGTAATGCCCTGCGAGATTTTTTTGCAGGCATTCGCGATATTATCGGTGGTCGCACCGCCAGCTATGAACGAGTGTTTGAAAAGGGACAGCAGGATGCCATTGCTGAGCTGGAAAAACGGGCAGATCGATTAGGCGCGAATGCTGTCATCGGGGTTCGGGTCAGTACCGACACCATTAATATTGATGAAACAGGAGTTTTACTGTTAATCACTGCAGCTGGGACAGCCGTAAAAATGGCCCGTTAAGACTCGTCCCATTTAGCTGAATCTGTTACAGTACGTTTTGGAGCTGTCGCGACGGAAGTAAAGAAAAACGCATGAGATTTGGTGTTTTTGCGATTGCACTCACCCTTGGGGTGACTGTAGGTAGCTCTGCTCTCGCCGCAGACCCTAAACATGTTGCCCAACTTAAACAAGTTAATTCCTGCGAAGGCTGCGATCTCAGTGGCGCTGATTTAAGTGGGTTAATTCTGATCCGTGCCAATCTTCGCAATGCTAACTTGCAAGGGGCCAACCTCCGCAATACCTCTTTACTGCTGAGTAATTTAGAGAATGCCAATTTAGAAAATGCTAACTTCACCGCCGCCTATCTCTACGGCAGCAATTTAGAAAACACCCAGCTCACCAGCACTGACTTTACCCAAGCTGTTTTGCGGAGTGCCAAATTGCAAGGCGCTGATGTTTGTACTGCCACCCTTGCCGGGACGGACTTGACGGATGCTGATGTCGATTTAGACGACTGCCCAACTTCCCCACCCCCTAGCGCTTCAGAAGCAGAGGTTAAACAGGAAGAGTCGCTGATCAAAGATACGCTGCCTGAGAATCCTTAACCTGAATTGGGTTGGTGACCGTCCACCTTTTCACCTACGGAACGCTCACCTTTCCTGAAGTCATGCAAGCGGTTACAGGTCAACACTTTCCAGCAACGGACGCTTGGTTGCCTGGATATGAGCGGTTTTGTCTTGTGGAGCAACTCTACCCAGGCATTATCAAAACCGGTCAACAGTCCACCTTGGGTAGAATTTATTTCGATATCGATCCCATTTCCCTCCACCGCCTCGATTACTTCGAAGGGGATCTGTATAGCCGACAAGCCGTAACGGTCGTTCTGCCCGAGCACTCAACCATATATGCCGATACCTATGTTGTTCCCCTCAGCCAAATAAATCAGTTATCCCATCGATCGTGGAATGCAGAACAGTTTCGCACCTCACATCTACCCCAGTTTCTAGTCCAAGTCCATGCTTGGATGGATGACTACTCTCTCAGTCCATCCCCTGCAGCCGATGAACAGGATACCTGGGATCTAGAGCCTTAAAAAAATCAGTCCTCTGGGCTAGGGGGAAGCATCCAGAGGACTGAGTCAGACATGAGGATCTCTAAAAAACGCCCAATTAGGGTTATTGCTGGGTCGCAACGACCTCTGGTTGAGCCTTCTGATCAACCGCTACGGGTTGAGTTTCTTGAGCTTCAGGGGCCGAGGCTTTGAAGGTAAAGCCCAAACGAGCTTCTTCTACAGAATTATCTGGTGAATGCTTAGGAGCAGAGGTTGCGGACAGATGTCGGCAACCCGCAGGTACGACTTTGACAATAGACGCAGCACCATTAGGACCGCAGGTCACTAAAGTCCCTGCATGGGCGGTTGGTGCTAGGGCTGATGCGCTGGCTAAAGAACCAAAAATCAATGCGGTATGAAGTAAGGCTTTCGTGTTCATCTTCCTGACCTACTTATAGTCTCATTTGCTTATGGGAACAGTATGGAATTCCTAGCTGAGATCAGCCTGAAAAATGTATTAGATTATACTAATTTACTTTATCTAAGTTTACTGTTACCCCCAAAGTAAGCGCTTAGAGAGCAGCCAGGACTGACATCATTTTATAGATAAAATCTTGAATTTTACCCATTCTCGGCAGTATTCAGCATTTTTGTCGACAAGCTGTTTTTCTCCCCTTTAGACCCTGCAATTAAGCGTCGAAAGCTGACTTTAGAGTGGGAATCATAACGATATAGAAGGTCTGATTACGGTCTAGCCATAGCTGGTGGCCAAACCTCTCTTCAAACGATTGCAGTCTGTCAGTTTTGAGGGGCGAAGGATCAGCCTATCCATCATTTATCTTGTCTAGATCTTAATGAAAACATCGGTAGAACTCTCCCAGTCTGTCTTTGATCGTCTATTTGCCTTAATGGAGCAAGGGTTCTATCTCCAGGCCTATGAATTATGCCAATCCGTTGACCTGCTCGCGACCCGGCAAGACACAGCGACCCAAATTTTGGCAGGCCGACTAGTCGGGTATCTGGGGGCACCCCGACAGCGAGCTGCTGTATTACTTCGAGCCTGGCGACAGAATCCTACCGATCCAGACGCCTTGTATTACTACATCAGTACAAGGCTTTGGCGGCAGGGTCCCTTAGCTGCCTATCGTCTAATCCAAAAGTACCAACCGCAGTTTGAGCGCTTCACACCGGACCAACAAGCCCATTGGCTGGGGTTAAAAGCCCAGGTGGTTTTAGAATTCCGAGACTTTGATCGAACGGATGCCTATCTCCAAGAGGCAGAAACCCTAGCCCCAGACGATCCTTGGATCACCCTTCTCCGGTCTCGTCTGTTGGAGCAAGAAGATAACTATCCAGAGGCCTTGGCCATGACCCAACAGGCCTTGGCACAGCGCCCCTGGTATCGCCCTGCTGTATTGACAGCAGCCCATTTACATACCCTCTTAAGCCAAGATGACCAGGCACTGCACCTACTGCAGCAGGCCACTACTCAGCTCGAAAGTGGTGAGCTTTGGGCCCAATTGGCTGCACTTCAACTGGAGTTAGGGCAGTATGCCCAGGCTCAACACAGTTATCAGCAATATGAACAAGCCTGCCCACTCCTAGAGAAGGCAGGGCAAGCCCGACTGTGGTCCGCCCAAGCTGACATTGCTTATCAGATGGCGGATTTTAATCACGCCCATCACTTGGCTCAGAAATTGGCGGAGTATCCCTACTACCAGTCCTTAGCCCAACGCTTGCTGGATTTACCCGAGGGGAAACGGGTGATTTTGCCCGTCGGTTTTGTGCGCCAACACCACATGACTTGTGCCCCCGCCACATTGACCACCCTTTGTGCCTATTGGGGCATCTCGGTGGATCACCATCAGATTGTGGACAGCATCTGCTACAACGGTACGTCTAGCTATAGTGAGCGGGACTGGGCCAGTCAACAAGGATGGGCGGTCTGCGAATTTACGGTTACCTGGGACAGCATTATCCAGCTGATTGATGCAGGCGTTCCTTTTACCCTCAGTACCGTTGAAGCCACATCAGCCCACTTACAGGCCGTGATTGGTTATGACAGCCGATTGCAAACCCTCATGATTCGTGACCCTTACCACCGGGGTATTGTTGAACCCTGGGCGGAGGAGTTTCTAGAGCGGTATCGGGCATCCGGTCCCCGAGGCATGGTCATTCTTCCTGCTAAGAAAGCGGGACTACTAGAAACCCTAGAACTTCCTGACAGCCGTCTTTACGATCAGCTCCACGATCTACAAGCAGCGCTGCTCAAACATGATCGCTCCACAGCCAGTGACTGGAGCCAACGGATGAATGGGGTCGCTCCTCACCATCGCCTTGCCCTCCAGGCTCAGTTCGAGCTGGCTTACTATGATTCTGACCAAGCCAGTGGTTTGACCGTCATAGAACAAATGCTGGAGCAGTTTCCTGCTGCCCCACAGCTAATGTTGCAGAAACTTCAATACTTACAGGAACTGGCCAGCCGCCAAGATTGCCTCGATTGGCTCGCCCATATGATTGAGCAGGACCAGTTCCATCCCATTTTTTGGACTCGGCTAGCCAAACTCTTCAGTGACGATGCCAAGGCGAGTGAATCAGCCATTGGTCTGCTGCTGCGGTCTATCGGTGCAATGCCGACGGAAGCCTATAACTACTTTTTATTGGCTAACCTGTATTGGTCACAACGCCAGTTTGACCTAGCCCTGGACTTATATCGGTTTGCAGCCTGTCTAGAAGATAAGGAGCAAACCTATGGCCACAGCTATTTTCTGGCAGCTCGGGGCTGTCGACAAACGTCTGTGGCCTTACAGCTCTTACAACAACGGTGGCACCGGGACCAAAAGCAGTCGACCCGTCCTGTTTATGCTTTGGCTATCGCCTATGACCATTTAGATCGCCCGTCCGAAGCCATAGAGGTTTTGGAACAAACCCAAGCCTGGCACCCGGACGATGGCGATTTACTGTTATATCGGGCCAAGTACCTGGGCGAGCATGGTCAGTTTGCCCAAGCCCATACCCTGCTAGACGAGGCCAAAGCCAAAACAGCCCATAGTCATTGGTTAAGTACGGCTGCCAAACTCGCGCAGTTTGAATACAAGCCTGACAAAGCCCTCGACCTATGGCAACAGCTCGTCACAGCCGATCCTTTGGATATCGAGGCGAATCGCGCTGTCAGTCAACTGTTAGCAGAACAGGAAGGAGTCACTGCCGCCCGTGAGTTTTTAGCAGCCACCTGCAGCACCTTCCCTGACCATGCCGGGTTACATCACCTCTGGTATGAACAGGTGCAAGAGGGAGATCCGATCGTCGCAGAACAGGTGCTGCAACGACTGGTGGAGATTAACCCTAAAGACGCTTGGTCCTGGCGACAGATTGCCTGGCAATTGGGTCGACAACAGCAGCTAGAGGCAGCATTTGAAACCTGCGAAACCGCTCAGCACCTAGATCCTCACAGCACGGCCTATTTCACCATCTATGGGTGTCTCTGCATTTTGGCAAAAGACATGCCCACCGCTAAGACCGCGTTTAAAGAGGCGATTCAACGGTCTGTAGACTCTAGCCGAGCCATCTCAGAACTGATGGATATTTGCCAGTCCATAGAAGAACAAAAAGACGTTCTCGACTTTATCTTTCAAGAGTTTCAGCAACAGGTGATTACGGGGGATAGCCTGTTCACCTTTTATCAATACGCTCGCACTGTCTTGACGCCCGCAGACTTTGATCAACGCATACAAGAAGTTCATGCCGCTCGGCCCGATTTATGGCAGGCCTGGACCGTCAGGAGTCGGCAGCTCCTCAGCAGCGACCGAACAACGGAAGCCTTGGCAATTGCAGGGGAAGCAGCGGAGCGCTTTCCCCTCTTACCCAGAGTTTGGGTGGATTTAGCGATCGTGCATCGTACCCGCAAGGATGATGAGGCAGAAGAACAAGCCCTGCAAACCGCTTTACGAATTAATCCCGGGTGGGACAGCGCCATTCAACAGTTGGCGGATCTTTATGACCGCACTGATGCTCTAGACAAATGCAAAGCCCTGTTAGAAACAGCCCTGATGCATTCACCCCTGGAGGCCTATCTTCATGGCTATCTTGCAGATGCACTGTGGAAACTGGATGGCCAAGAGACCGCACTGCAGCACTTACAGAAGGCCCTTCGCCTTGATTCTAACTATGACTGGGGATGGAACAAGTTAAGAGAATGGGCTCAAGCATTGGAGCGTCTGCATCTAACCGCAGATCTGGCTCGGGAGCTAACAGTCACTCGATCGGGAGAGGCCCAATCCTGGTTGCGGTTAGCTGAGCACCTGGCCGAGGAGGACACGCTGGATGAACGGCTTGCTGCTGTAGATCAGGCGATTGAGCTCAATCCTTGCTATTGGGATGCCTATGATTTGAAGGCTCGGGTGTTGGCAGCCGCGGAGCGATTTGAGGATGCGATCGCAACCTGTACTCCCACCCAATTAGATGATGACTTACCCGTATCCTTGGCAGCTCGGGCCGCTTGGATTAAATACCAGCAAGGCAAGTTTGACGAGGCCATCCAAGACATGCAGGCTGTGGTTGCCAAAGACCCTGGCTATTATGCGGGATGGTATACCCTGGCCGATTGGTATCGGCAACAAAACAACCTAGAAGGATATCTAACTGCAGCGCAACAGCTGGTGCGGCTAGCTCCCAAAGATGCCATTTCGTGGGGATATCAGGGAGACGCTAAACACAAAACAGGGGATCGGTTAGGCGCGAAAGCAGATTTTCGCAAAGCCTTTGAACTAGATCCTGAATATAGCTTTGCAGGGTTGAGTCTATTTGATCTGGAATTAGAGGGCCTGGAGACTGAGTCAGCAGCAAAGACCCTAGCTCAATTAAGGGAGCAGGATAATGATGAATTTGTCTTGGCTCGTACCGTCCAGTTAGCAGCCAGACAAAATGACCTTAGTACTGCCACTCAAACCTTAGAGAAACTGTGTCTCTATCCCTGCGACTCTGAATGGCCCTTGAACACAGCCGTTGAGACTATGATTGCGGCTAATTGGACCACTCAAGCCCAAACCATTTTATTTGACGCCTTCCCTCAGCCCAAGGTCTATCCACAGGTCGGGCATCACTGGGTCTATTGTTGTGTCAAGCTGAAGCAGCAGAAATTTTGCCAGAAGCAATTACGTAAGTTCCATCCTGAAAATCCAGTCCAAAGACAGGCACTGATCACCTATATCCGAATTTTGTCTTATCGCAATTCTTCCGCTCCCCTGATGAAGTTTCTTAGGGCGAACCGTGACGTCTTGAGATCGCACACTGAAACCTGGGGCATCGTGGGGTATGCCTTATCAGAACGGAAAGAGCACAAAATCAATCTCAAATGGTTATCCGATTGGAAAAATCGTAGTGAGGTGCAGCCTTGGATGCTACTCAATCTGGTTCAATCATTCCAAGCAACCAAGGATCCTGCTAACGCTATCCCAGTCAGTCAATATGCCCTCACACTCCCAGACGATGATGGCACCCCAGTCCATCGGCTCTGGTTAGCTTATGCAGCGAGCTATGAAGGGCAGACTGCCAAAGCCAGTCAATATTTGCAGGACATTAATCCACAATATTTGGAAAAGGAATATCTGTTTCTTCAATATCTAGTGAAAGCCAATCTGGCGATTGACTGCCAAGAACTGCCCCGTCATCAGCGTATGGAACAAGCCAAGTTACATGTCCAGCAAGCGATGGCTGTGCATCCCGAGTTTCGAAGTCGTTTTTATTGGCAGCATGTTTTTTCGAATAGCGTGTGGAGAATTGCTAAACGGCGTCAAAGTATCAGCGGTTATATCTGGGCTCTCTCCCAAAGCATTCCACCCGATATCTTCTGGGCCATTATCTATCTACTGGGAACGTTCTTTTTTCTCATCCTCAAAATTATGAATCCGTGAATTCGGCAGTTACCTCCTACCCCTTGGCCCTGGCACAATCCCTAGGGCATACATCAGCTAGTCCGGTGACAGGATCAATGGCAGATCAGTGTCGCTGGGCAGCAGTCATAGGGATTTGCAGCTGAGCTTGTAAAGGCTGATCGGATTCAATGACTAACCCTTGGCCTCCCTGTTGGTGACCATTTGCAGTATTAGGATGCGGCCAAAATAGCCAACAACTTCCTGGCGGTAATGCTGATATACCACTCGGATCAGCCGTCAGCCAGACAACAGACTGTTGGGGAAGCGGCGCAACCGTCACTTCTCCGGCTTGCACTTGGGCGAGGGTTTCTAAGATGGCTTGTCGCCCCGTTTGCAACCCGATCTGGGCCGTCCATAGCTGCACCTGATCTTGATGCTTTTGGCCGTAAGCATAGAGAGACGCTGCGGCAATGACCGCTTGTTCAAACTGATCAGACTGCCAGTTACCAGAACTATCCAAAGCAATGACCAGGGTTTGCCCCCCCGCAAACATTTCCAGCTCGCGAATGCGCAGTTCATTATGGCGGGCACTGGTGCGCCAATGGACCAGTCGCAGAGGGTCACCCCAGCGATAGGGGCGAATTGACCGAGTTACCCCTTCATTATTGTTGTGGGGACCAATCTGTTGGGCTTGACGCTGGCGATCTTGCTCATGACCTGAATGATCTAGCAGGGGGCATTGCTGTAAGGGCAAGATTTGGGGATAGACAATCGCCTTGGCCTTGACGGGGCGACTCCGGCGACACCAAAACAGTCCTAAGGGTGCCGCACTTCGCAACTGTACATTTTGCCAACGATAGACCCCCCTTTGTTCCGGTTGAAGGGTATAGGTCCAGGTGTGGGTCGCTTGGGAAGGAATATCAGCAATGCTGTGAGCGGTGACGGCTCCCAGATTTTTGGGTGGGTGGTCCTGGACCTGTAACAGGGACTTCGCAGATTTGGTCGAGTTAGACAGCTTTAACCCTAAATTCAGGGATTCACCCACACTAACGGGCACTAGGGGCAGTCGCTCCACCTCCAACCCTTGCAAAGACTTAATCGGTAAAACGGCAGAGACCAATAACAGCCCTAACCCCAGTCCCCCTAGAACGTATAACCAGCCCGCTAGGGTATTCGCCGCAGCTAGCAAAAAAAATGTCGTGAGGCCCAAGATTACCCAACCCGCATAGGCTGGCACGGCCCAATGGGTTTCTAACCAAGAAGCGAGTTTATGGATGAGATGCATAGGGAAGGGGGCTGCAGCAATCAGGCCAGTTTAAAGGGTCCTGTCTTGAGCATTCCCTACAGCCGTTGACCAAGAAACACCCCGAATCGAGCAATCTAGCAGCTGCATAGGATGGAGCACAGGAGTCGTATGGTCCTGTTCATCTAAATGTTTGCGAATCTGCATGGTACAGCCCACATTAGCTGAGGCAATTAAGGTGGCCCCCGTTTGGGTGAGGTTCTGCACTTTTTGCTGCCCTAATTCTTCCGCGATTTCCGGTTGGAGAATGTTGTAGACCCCAGCACTGCCACAACAGAGAAAGGCATCCCGGGGTTCCCGGAGTTCTATACCGGGGATTTGCTGCAGGAGACGGCGGGGCTGCGCCTGAATTTTCTGGCCATGCAGCATATGGCAGGCATCTTGATAGACGACAGCCAGGGGGTCTGACTGCAGGGGAGACAAAGAGGTGGTTAAGCCTACTTCATCCAGGAATTCTTGGACATCTTTGACTTGGTGGGCAAAGGCTTGGGCGCGTTCGCCATAGGCGGCATCGTCCTGCAAGATTTGGCCATATTCCTTGAGGGTATGGCCACAGCCCGACGCATTGACAATTACAGCATCCAAGTCCGTATCAGCAAAACTATCTATCATCTGCCGGGCCAAATCTTGGGCCTGCTCAACTTGGCCTTGGTGGTGGGGAAGGGCAGCACAACAACCCTGACTTTTGGGAATCACCACTTCGCAGCCATTTGCCGTCAACACGCGAATGGTAGCTCGATTGACTTCAGACAAAAAGAGCCGCTGGATACAGCCCAAAATCAGGCCCACACGATAGCGGCGTTTTCCCTGGGCAGGAAAGATTTCAGGTTCTGGATCCGCAAACGCTTGGGATTCAATTTGAGGAAGCAGGGACTCCATCGCAACGAGGGATTTGGGCAAGACTCGTTCCAGCAGCCCCGACTGGCGCACCATCGTTTGCAAGCCTAGTTTCTGGTAGAGCTGCAATGGTCCTAACAGTCGTCGTAATCGCTGAGGGTAGGGCAGTAACGAAAACAGCATTTTCCGCAGTAATCGCTGAGGCAAGCTACGTTGATAGTTCTGTTCAATCTGGGCTCGGGTTGAGGTAATCAGCTGGTCATACTCGACCCCAGATGGACAAGTGGTCACACAGGCCAAACAGCCTAAGCAGGTATCAAAATGGCCAACGGCAGCGTCCGTCAGGGTAAAGTCGCCCTGGTTGAGACCGTTCATTAGATAGACTCGACCCCGAGGAGAATCGGTTTCTTTACCAATCACCCGGTAGCTGGGGCAGGTGGACAGACAAAACCCGCAATGAACACAGCTATCGATCAAAGACTGTTCAGGGGATGCAGAGGGCTTCGCTGGCTGCTCGGGCCGATCCACGTTCGCAGCAGTCACCTGCAAAGAGCTGGGTGATTCAGAAGTAGTCATCAAATTCCACCAACGAAACGATCGGGATTCAAAATATTGTGAGGGTCAAATTGCTGCTTGAGCTGTTTCATACTGGCGAGGGCGTTGCCAGGATATCCCCATACATCCAGGCTGCGCTTCAGTGCTGGCGGCGCGTCTAAAACCGTTAAAAATCCTTGGGCATTTTGACAGTGGGATCGCAACTCCCGGATCCATTCAACCCCAGGGGAGGGGTCCTTGCCTATGCCTTCCTGTTCTAATCGCAAAACTCCCGTGCCGCTCCCCGCATAAATTCGTCCCCAACCGTCAATCTTCTGTTGTTGGCAATACTGATCAAACTGGGCCAGAAATTTGGAGGATTGAGCAGGCAGCACGCCAAATTTGCACACTAGGGCTGATGATTGAGGCGTTTGCCAAAACTGCTGGGTGAGCTGTTGCCAAAAGTCTATATCTGGGTCGGCGGAGAGGGTGATACTAGATAATCCTTGGGCCTGTTGCAGGATGCGATCGCACTGGGCTACCACACTCTCTTCTAAACTTTGGAAGCGCACCGCTAAGACCAGCTCACCGTCTACCGTCCCTGGAGGCAAGACTGCAGGAGAGAGCAAATCCACCGCCATTGGGGTCAAGGTACTTCTGAGTAAGGTTCGGGTCAGCTCAGTAATTTGGGATTCAGTGCCACCAACCACCACCGTTGCCGACGCTTCCGGCAGGGGATAGAGACGCAGGGTGACCTCAGAAATCACCCCCAAGGTGCCAAAGGCCCCAGTCATTAACTTCATTAAGTCGTAACCGGCCACATTTTTGACGACTCGACCGCCTGCCTTGGCCGATTGTCCGTCCGCCCGCATAAAGGTAATGCCAATACACATATCCCTTAAACTGCCGTAGCGATGCCGTAAGCTGCCGCCATCACGGGTGGCGATCAGTCCTCCCAGGGTTGCCGTTTGAGGATAGGCCGGATCCAGGGCAACATATTGTCGGAACGTCGCTAATTCAGCCTGCAGGGTGGCCAAAGAGAGTCCGGCTTCCACGGTTACGGTTAAGTCACCCGTCGCATGGGCCACCACTCGATTGAGGCGCTGGGTACAGACCACCAAGTCAATCTGCTGGGTGAGGCCGCCCCAGTGGAGTTTGCTGGCTTGACCACATACCAATAGTCGCCAGCGCTGTTGATGGGCAACCGCCATCACGGCAGCTAATTCGGGTTGGGTCCGAGGGTAAACAATATGGGTCGGCAGGGAAGCTTGATCAAAAATCTGTTCGGAGGGAGAGAGCAGGGCGGTCTCAGATAACAGCAAGACCTGCTCAGGGCCAACAATCGGGATCAGTTGTTGGGAAAGCGCAGCAGTTGATAGAACCACAATAAACGGCGTGATAAGTCAGCGGGAGTTGAGCAGTTTAATCAAACTGTTTATCCACCATAAACGGTATCCCAGACTGCAGACAAATCAATTAACCTGCCCAATCGGATCAGCGGCCAGACTTAGCACCCAGAGATCGTCTAAGTCATCCTGTTTAGCCAGCCTTACCCACCACTAAAACGTCATTCCCCTAGACTTGAGTGGTTTTCGCATCCAGCCCCGTTATTCGTATTGAAAGTTGCCCACCAGGGGGAACTCATACTGAAGATCGCCACTTAACGTATATTCATAATCTGGGTTAAAGGCTTCATCATTCAGCAGGTAGTAATGATAAAAGCCAGGGTGGGGGTAACTACTGTTGAAGAAACCCGCCGAAGGAATAAAGAAGGGAATCGGCGAGACTGAATTGGTAGGGAAACCAAAAACGACCTGGGTTTGAGCAGCCGCCGCAGTGGGTAAGCACACAAGGGCTAGACTAGCCAGGGCAAGCATCGTGAATTTCATGACAGGTCCCTTCTCAGTAGGAAGTAACGATAAGCAATAAGGCCCAACACCTCAACCGAGATCATAAGGACTCATAAACCTTAAATTTTTTCTCTGACCAAAAAACTTAAGCATCTAGCCATTTCATTCATTAAATTAGATAAGAAATAGCACAGAACGCTTTAGCTTTGATCGTACCTAAAGCTTATCGTCAACTGAGTTAGCCATGTAATCTAGGCAACAAATATCAGCATGGATGTAAAGAAAAGTAAATCTAAGGCAAGACATGTAAAGCGACTCTGCTCTACCTCTTGCAGAGATAGAGCCTACAAAGCTGATTTCATCAAGACTTGAGCTACTTTAGGGATAGTTAAAGTCAGCATTCACATCAGGCTGAGCTAACGGATCCCCCGGCAGAACTTGAGACAAGGCCGCAACATCATCTTCTTCAGCAGGTAAGCACACCTTGGTCGCCCAAGTCCCTACATACTGAGTCACTCGCAATGTCCGGCCCGGCTCAATTTTCATCCGGTCGATTTTGGCTTTAGACAAGCTGGTGACCAATCGTTCACCTGTGGGGGACACCAGACCCAACTTATTCTCTTCCACCACAATCACCGTCCCCTCAAAGACCCGGCGCACGCGGGCCGAGTCTAACTTAACGATCTGGTCATTGCCATTGACATCAAACCCCACCAAGCTGCCACGGCGGAAGGTTTGAGTCGCACCGTTGGCCGCCACTTTATAGGTTCGAGCCGTACCATCGATTAAGCGCACCGACAGCTGATCGCCTTTTAAGGAACGGACTAATCCATATTGACTCAAAATTTCGGTGGGTCTAACGGAAGGCGTCGTTAAGGCAGTTTGGGTGGTGTCGGGAGCAGCCTCGGGCGGATTGACCGGTATCGTGACTGGCTCAAACGGTCCCAAGACCTCGGCATCGCGAGAAAAATTGTTGGCAATGGACGCTGAGTCCTCTGTCACTAGATCCCTGGCTTGGGCATGGCTGGCAACGGTTGCACTGATCAGTGTGAGGCAAATGATGGAAGATGAAGCGAGGGATTTTACCAGCATTTCTTTGCCGCCTTGACCAATTTAAAGGTTTACTTAAAAATTGCGATAAAACTGAATTTTGTGAAGGAGAAATTGTTAATAATTCCTCAATTTTTCGAACTTGAAGCAATTTTTTATATCAAAAGAATACCCTATTCAACAAAAGAACAGCAAGGGACTTATTCGGGCTGCAGACAGCAAAATTGGGGTTGGAATTCATTTTTTACAGGTTTATCCCGAAATTTCGGGGTTCCCTGGTTTTTGGAGTTTTTACAAACTGATCACAAAAGCTTAAAGAAATGGGATCGCATTTTATGGGACCTTAATTAGCAACACAGCAGTTCGAGATCTTCTCACCTCTGCTAGATTGCTCCAGACACGGGTAAACAAGGGCTATGTCACAACCCACGATTGAATCCATCCTGCAAGAACAGCGCCTGTTTCAACCGCCTGCAGACTTGGCGGCCCAGGCCGAAATCAAAAGTGCTGAGGAATATGAGCAGCTTTATGCCAAGGCAGAAGCTGATCCTCAAGCATTTTGGGCTGAACTCGCAGAGAAGGAACTGGACTGGTTTGAAAAATGGGATACGGTGCTGGACTGGCAGCCCCCCTTTGCCAAATGGTTTGTCGGGGGCAAGCTCAATATCACCTATAACTGCCTGGATCGTCACCTCAAAACCTGGCGACGCAACAAAGCCGCTCTAATTTGGGAAGGAGAGCCAGGGGATTCTCGCACCCTGACCTATGCCCAACTCCATCGGGAAGTCTGCCAAACCGCCAACGTTCTCAAGCAGCTGGGAGTGGGCAAGGGCGACCGGGTGGGTATTTATATGCCGATGGTACCGGAAGCTGCGATCGCAATGTTGGCTTGTGCCCGCATCGGTGCCCCCCATACCGTTGTCTTTGGTGGGTTTAGTGCGGAAGCCCTCAAAGATCGCCTCAACGATGCCGAAGCCAAGCTAGTAATTACCGCCGATGGTGGCTTCCGCAAAGATAAAGCCGTCCCTTTAAAAACAGCCGTCGACAAAGCATTAGCCGACAATGGTGCTCCCAGTGTTAAAAACGTGTTGGTGGTGCAGCGCACCAAAGCAGATGTGACGATGGCATCCGGTCGCGATCACTGGTGGCATGAGTTAGTACCGACGGCCTCAGCAGACTGCGCACCCGAACCCATGGACAGCGAAGATATGCTGTTCATTCTCTATACCAGTGGTACGACTGGAAACCCTAAAGGGGTGGTGCACACCACTGGCGGCTACAATCTCTACACCCATATGACCTGCAAGTGGGCCTTTGACCTCAAGGATAACGATGTCTACTGGTGTACGGCGGACGTGGGCTGGATTACTGGCCATAGCTATATTGTCTATGGCCCCTTATCCAATGGTGCTACCTCTCTGATGTATGAAGGGGCTCCTCGGGCTTCCAATCCAGGCTGTTTCTGGGATGTGGTGGAAAAATATGGGGTCAATATCTTTTATACCGCTCCCACCGCCATCCGAGCCTTTATTAAATTGGGCGATCAACATCCCCAAGCCCGCGACTTATCTTCTCTGCGAATTTTAGGCACCGTCGGTGAACCCATTAACCCGGAAGCCTGGATCTGGTATCAGCAGGTCATCGGCGGCGGCAAATGCCCGATCATTGATACCTGGTGGCAAACAGAAACTGGTGGCTTTATGATTACGCCCCTGCCGGGTGCAACTGCAACCAAGCCGGGCTCTGCCACCCGTCCCTTCCCAGGGATTTTGGCGGATGTTGTGGATTTGGACGGCAATCCTGTTGCAGACAATGAAGGGGGCTATTTAGTGGTGCGCCATCCCTGGCCCAGCATGATGCGCACGGTTTATGGGGATGACGATCGGTTCCGTCGCACCTACTGGGAACATATCCCTCCCAAAGACGGCAAGTATGTTTACTTTGCTGGAGATGGCGTCCGCCGAGACGAAGATGGGTACTTCTGGATCATGGGCCGCGTCGATGACGTGATCAATGTGTCCGGTCATCGCCTGGGTACAATGGAAATTGAATCGGCTCTGGTATCCCATCCAGCCGTAGCAGAAGCCGCCGTTGTCGGTCGTCCTGATGACCTCAAAGGGGAAGATGTGTTTGCCTTTGTCACTTTAGAAAATACCCATCCCCCCAGTGACGATCTCAAAGTTGAACTCAAGAAGCATGTGGTCAATGAGATTGGCGTAATTGCTCGTCCCGGCGAGATTCGCTTTGCTGATGCCTTACCCAAAACCCGCTCTGGCAAGATTATTCGGCGGTTTTTGCGGAACTTAGCTAGCGGTGAGGACATTGCTGGCGATGCGTCCACTATGGAAGACCAAAGTGTTCTAGACAAACTCCGGCAAGGATCCTAGCGCCTGCAAGAGGAAAACCGTATACGGTCTATTCGGTGTAGTTTTACCCCATCTCTGCGGGTAATCTACACCAGATTTTTTTGGGTGGGTCTGGGAGAATGAAATCACTGAAGTACAGGACCTTCAATGAAACAACCCTCCTTGTTTAAGCTGTTTCAAGACGCCTTTCGCCAAGGCATTCGTCATCCAAAATATCGCTGGGCTCTGATCGCGGGCACCCTATTTTATCTGGTCAGCCCGTTAGATATTGCCCCTGATGTTTTACCTATCGTGGGTTGGATTGATGACGGTGTACTGGTAACCTTCCTGATTTCTGAAGTCTGTCAGCTCATGTTAGAGAACAAGAAAAACGGCACCTCAGAAGACACGTTTGAAGCCGCAATTGATATTGAAGCAAACCCCGTTGTTTAGTCGCCTCACCCAACAACTTGCAGCACTGGAGATTTTTACAGATGGACAACACCACCCCCATGAACTCTACATTTGACCAAATTAAAACTGAAAGTGGGACTCGCAGCCAGCGGATTGGCAAGATCCTCAAGGATGCCTTTACTCAAACATCAGCAGAATTGAAAGAAGGGTATACCATTGTTCGCCCCCTAGCTGCTGAAATGTCTGCCACGGTCGCTGCAGACTTAAAAGACAAGCGCCATCAAGCCTCTAGTAACTTCCAAGAAGCCTGGGGTAAAGAGACAGACTCAAAGTCAACCTGGGAACGTTTGCAAAGAGTCTTCCAGGTCATGGCCAATGCGATTCAAAAGACCTTCGCTCCTCCCCTGCAAAAACAGGCCACTCGCGTCGATACCAAATTCACTGACCAGTATGGTGGCTCCTACACATCCATAAAGCACGGACTCCAGTCTCTTAAAAACTGGTACGTCAATGCTACGGATGCTGCCACCCCTGCTGATTCATCCACCCAGCCCCTAACTGTGGTGACCCATGACAACGTCACGGTGGATGTGGTCGCCTCCCCCATCGAGGCTCCGGTTCAGTAAATCTGTGGGCATGGATTCAGCCCCTAAGTCGCTCACTACACTTCCCTCTTCAGATCTTGAAAGACCTGACTCTGCCGCTAGGATAGAGTTGAGACTCCCTTCAAGTCTGGAGGGATTTTCTTTGTTTGAGTGATCATAGATTATGGCTTCCCTGATCCAATCCCGTTCTTTAGAAGAGTTGCTGGTTACGGCGATTGCGATGGTTTCCAACCGGCCTGTGGCCATCGCAACTCAATCCCACATAAACCAATTCGATAAAGCAGGCAAACCCTACATTGATCACCCCCTGCGAGTGATGGGAGCGGGCAATACCCTCCCCGAGAAAATTGTGGGTGTCCTCCATGATGCCGTGGAAGACTCAGAGTTAACCCTGGTGGCGCTCACTGAGGCAGGATTTCCCGCAGAGATTGTGGCTGCCATTGATGCAATTACCAAACGCCAGGATGAACCCTATGACACTTACCTAGGCAGAGTCATGGCGAACTCCATCGCACTACGGGTCAAAATTGCAGATATGACAGACAACATGGATATCAGCCGCATTGCCCAGCCAACGGATCAAGACTGGGCCAGATTGAAAAAATATGAAACCATCCTGCCGCGACTACGGCTGCAGCAAGAGCAGGGATTAAAACGGCGTAAAGATTAGCAAAGCAGGTTGCTTGCCTAGTCAATAGAACACAACAATAGAGTTGAACGCTGAATTAGGCGATGTTTGAGTGAAGTTATTTTCTGTTTTGATTGCTTTTAGCCGAAAAGCTGGCTTATGGATGGGTCTAATCGGGGTGTGGTTAGGGATCAATCTCTCCCCTGCCTGGGCTACTCCGCCTGAGGCCTCGGATGGAGCGATGCTCTTTGAGAACTACTGTGCAGGCTGCCATCCCAAAGGCGGCAATATTATTCGTCGCGGTAAAACCTTAAAACTAAAATCTCTCAAACGAGATAGTTATGACACCCTGGAACCCCTCACTGGTATAGTCACCGAGGGCCAAAACAATATGCCCGGATTTGCAGATAAGCTCGATAATGCTCAAGTTGAGACCGTGGCCCAGTTTGTTCTAGAACAGGCTAACCACAACTGGAAATAGGACTTTAGGAGTAGGCCCTTGACACCTTTGAATATCAAAATCGCCACTCCAGCAGAAGCAGAGGACTGTCTAACGGTTCTGACCTTAGCCTTCTGCAATGATCCAGCCATCCGGTGGATGTTTCCACAGCCCGCTCAATATGCCCAAGGTTTACCGCTATTTGCCCAAGCTTTTGGCGGTGCCGCGTTTCAGCAGGGGACTGCATTCTATACAGAAGGGTTTGGGGCGGTTGCCCTCTGGCTACCGCCGACTGCTCAGCCGGATGAAGCAGCTCTAATGACCTTGATTCAGCAAGGCGTTGAGGCCAGCCAACAACCCGCCCTCACCTCTATTTTGGAACAGCTCGGTGGGCACCATCCCCAAGAACCCCATTGGCATTTAGCGATTATCGGTACCGATCCGATCTGTCAGGGGCAAGGATGTGGATCTGCATTACTCACCCATACCCTTGCGATCTGCGATCAACGGCAAGAGCTGGTGTATTTAGAAGCGACGAACCCTCGTAATGTTGCCCTGTATAAAAAGCATGGCTTTGAAGTATTGGGTACAGTTCAGGCAGGGAATTCACCAACCCTCTATCCCATGCTCAGACAGCCACAATAAACCCTATAATTAATCTTCCCCTTAGCCAGGAGCGTTATCGTGCCTACCCTTGGTGTCAATATCGATCATGTGGCGACTATTCGCCAAGCGCGTCGTACTGTGGAACCAGATCCAGTGGCAGCAGCGGTATTAGCAGAATTAGCGGGTGCTGATGGCATTACCGTGCATCTGCGGGAAGATCGGCGGCATATTCAGGATCGGGATGTCGAGGTGTTGCGAAAAACCGTCCGCACCCACTTGAATTTGGAAATGGCGGCGACGGAGGAGATGGTTGCCATAGCACTTCGTATCCAACCCGATTATGTCACCCTGGTGCCGGAAAAGCGGGAGGAAGTGACGACAGAGGGAGGGCTAGACATTGTAGGACAGCAAGCCCATATGGCCGATGTGGTCAAGACCTTACAAGCTGCCAATATTCCCGTTAGTCTGTTTATTGATGCCGACACCGCCCAAATTGAAGCATCGGCTCAAGTACAGACTAAGTTTATCGAACTGCATACGGGGACTTATGCGGAAGCGAAAGGTGAAGTCCAACAGGCCCAGGAGTTGGAAGTGTTGAAACAGGGTTGTGAACTCGCCCTTGCATTGGGACTCCGAGTCAATGCTGGTCATGGTTTGACCTATTGGAATACCTATCCCGTGGCCTGTCTACCGGGGATGGAAGAGCTAAATATTGGCCATACGATTATGAGTCGGTCGGTGTTGGTGGGTTTGGAACGAGCGGTGCGAGAAATGAAAGAAGTCATCGCAGGTCGAGGCTAGGTTGACAGTGCCGTTACCTGCTGACATATCCAAGCACGCATAATTTAGGTCTAAATAGCAGATATCTTCACTGTTAGAGTTCTTCTCATTCTATCTGGGGGAAGATTCAGTGGGGCCTGTCAGGGATGAAACTTAAACAACAAGCCACAGTAAAGCTTCGGCAGGGTTTGCCTTTCGGATCGAAGACTTTATTGTCTTGGAATGATCAGCCTTGTCAATAAGATTGAGCAACCTGAAAAGAATTGGCCTATTCTTGGATTCCACTTGTGATAGATAAATCATTACCCCCCGATATTTTTGCAACGCTAGAAAGCCCAGTTTATACAACCGCAATTTCTCCTAACGGGCAACAAGTCGTTGCAGGGTTAAAAGATGGTTCTCTACATCTTTTCGATCTAGTGGAGGGCCAGCCCATCGGCCAACCCTTCGCGGGACATTCTGGCTATGTCTGGTCCGTCGCCTTCTCCCCTGATGGAAAAACCATCGTCAGTGGCAGTTATGACAACACCCTGCGCTTGTGGAATCTGGACGGACAGACCATCGGCCAACCCTTCTCGGGACATTCTGACACTGTCAGGTCCGTCGCCTTCTCCCCTGATGGAAAAACCATCGTCAGTGGCAGTGATGACAACACCCTGCGCTTGTGGAATCTGGACGGACAGACCATCGGCCAACCCTTCGCGGGACATTCTGGCTCTGTCTGGTCCGTCGCCTTCTCCCCTGATGGAAAAACCATCGTCAGTGGCAGTTATGACAAAACCCTGCGCTTGTGGAATCTGGACGGACAGACCATCGGCCAACCCTTCTCGGGACATTCTGACACTGTCAGGTCCGTCGCCTTCTCCCCTGATGGAAAAACCATCGTCAGTGGCAGTGATGACAACACCCTGCGCTTGTGGAATCTGGACGGACAGACCATCGGCCAACCCTTCGCGGGACATTCTGGCTCTGTCTGGTCCGTCGCCTTCTCCCCTGATGGAAAAACCATCGTCAGTGGCAGTTATGACAAAACCCTGCGCTTGTGGAATCTGGACGGACAGACCATCGGCCAACCCTTCTCGGGACATTCTGACACTGTCAGGTCCGTCGCCTTCTCCCCTGATGGAAAAACCATCGTCAGTGGCAGTGATGACAACACCCTGCGCTTGTGGAATCTGGACGGACAGACCATCGGCCAACCCTTCGCGGGACATACTGGCTCTGTCAGGTCCGTCGCCTTCTCCCCTGATGGAAAAACCATCGTCAGTGGCAGTGATGACAAAACCCTGCGCTTGTGGAATCTGGACGGACAGACCATCGGCCAACCCTTCGCGGGACATTCTGGCTCTGTCTGGTCCGTCGCCTTCTCCCCTGATGGAAAAACCATCGTCAGTGGCAGTTATGACAAAACCCTGCGCTTGTGGAATCTGGACGGACAGACCATCGGCCAACCCTTCTCGGGACATTCTGACACTGTCAGGTCCGTCGCCTTCTCCCCTGATGGAAAAACCATCGTCAGTGGCAGTGATGACAACACCCTGCGCTTGTGGAATCTGGACGGACAGACCATCGGCCAACCCTTCGCGGGACATTCTGGCTCTGTCAGGTCCGTCGCCTTCTCCCCTGATGGAAAAACCATCGTCAGTGGCAGTGATGACAACACCCTGCGCTTGTGGAATCTGGACGGACAGACCATCGGCCAACCCTTCGCGGGACATACTGGCTCTGTCAGGTCCGTCGCCTTCTCCCCTGATGGAAAAACCATCGTCAGTGGCAGTGATGACAACACCCTGCGCTTGTGGAATCTGGACGGACAGACCATCGGCCAACCCTTCGCGGGACATTCTGGCTCTGTCTGGTCCGTCGCCTTCTCCCCTGATGGAAAAACCATCGTCAGTGGCAGTTATGACAAAACCCTGCGCTTGTGGAATCTGGACGGACAGACCATCGGCCAACCCTTCTCGGGACATTCTGACACTGTCAGGTCCGTCGCCTTCTCCCCTGATGGAAAAACCATCGTCAGTGGCAGTGATGACAAAACAGTATGTTTGTGTAAACGCACCATTGAGAAAGACTTCAAACTCCTGTGGATGTGCCCTCCCATCATTGCCAAACCCATTAAAAATTTATCTGAGCTGATCGGCAATATCCTCATTTCTCAGGGAATCAAAAACGATCGAGCGTTTGGTCATGATGCCTTAGATGTCGAGGATGAAATTAATGCTTTAACTGAAGTACTGCTACTCAGGAGTTTGACCCCTCCAGTTGCCGTCGGCCTATTAGGCAATTGGGGCAGTGGAAAATCGTTTGGCATGCATCTCATTCAATCCCAGATCAAGGCTCGACGACGCCAAGCACTGACATCAGAAGAAGCCTGGGGAAAGTGGAACCCCAGGCAAGAAGCACAGATTGAACGCATGTCACCATTTGTGGGTCATGTTTACCAGATTCAATTCAACGCCTGGACCTATGCCAAGTCCAATCTTTGGGCAAGTTTGATGCAGGAAATCTTTTATGAATTGAATCGACAAATTAGGGCGTAAGCAAAGGATCGGGGATGCATGGCTCAAAGAAAAACGGGTCAAGGACAATAGATCCTGTACCCGAACCAAAAAACTATCATGACCCTACCATCGCAATTGCTAACCGTGCTAGCCCATGACGAATTTCTAGAACAAACTGAAGCACTCAAAGTATCAACCAGCCTGAGTCAGATGGTTTATATCGTTCTGCAAATGGGCTTGTTTCTAGCTCGCTGTCTTCTGGAGGATGAACTCTCAAGGCGCGCGAAAGCAGTATTTGTATGGCCTGTATGTACTACCTGCGGAACCCGCTTACATTCGAAGGGATGGGAATCTCGTCAGATGCAGACACTGGTAGGCACTATCTCTTGAAAGCGACGGGTGGGCCGTTGTCCCAAAGGATGTCCAGGCAGTCTGTTGACTCCCCTGGATCAAGCCATTGGGATTGCCCCCTATCAGCACAGCAGCGAAGAACTGGTGCGTCTGGGCTGCTTGTTGAGTCTGTTCATGCCCTATGAACTGGCCAGTTGGATGCTGGGTCAGTGGAGTGGTCTATCCGTGAGTCCATCCAGTTTGTGGAACTGGGTGCAATCCGTGGGTAACAAAGCTCAGCAGGAATTAGAAGCTCAACTCAACGCTCAATCATCAGGGACTCAGGCCCCTTGTGAAGCGATTTCAGAGATGTTATCTGCTCTACCTTTGGCCATTGCCGCCGATGGTGTGATGGTCCCCTTTCGCCCCACCCCGAACTCACCCAAGGGAAAAATCCAGTGGCGAGAAGTCAAAGTCGCCATCTTAGCTCGCCTGGGAACACGGGTTACCCGAGCTAAAAAGGAGGTCCCCCAATTACTGCGTCGAAGACTGGTGGCAGTATTGGGCGATATCGACCAGTTCATCCCTTTACTTCAACTCGAAGCTCACAAACAAGACTTTGAATCTGCTCCAAAAGTCATCTGGCTCAGTGATGGGGGACGAGGCTTCTGGCGAGTCTATCGCACCTTGTTCTCTCATTGTGCTGTGGCAGTCCTCGACTTTTTTCATTCAGCAGGCCATCTGGCACGAGCAACTAAAGCGATGTTTGGAGATGCCCGCTCTGCTCAAGCCCAAGCCTGGTTCCGGCACTGGCGACACCAATTGCGACACGGGCAACACCTACTTGTATTACGGTCCTTGACGATATTGATTCACTCACAACTGTTAACGGGAAAGTCTTTTTCAACGTTGCTCCAGGTGCAGGCTTATTTCCAACGCCATCATAACCACATCCGTTATCGGCACTTTGAACAGCAACAGATTCCTCTCGGGTCAGGAATGGTTGAAAGTGCATGCAAGTGGTTGATTCAGCAGCGCTTTAAGGGAGTTGGCATGCGCTGGAGTGAGGATGGTTTCAACCATTTACTGATCTTGAGAATTGCCTGGGTCAATGAACGGTTTGACTCCTTATTCCCAGAGGTGACCATTCCGAAAACTAAGGCATCCCCGATCCGCTAAATACGCCCGACAAATTACCTTAGAACAAAAATTGGGCCGTTTTTTAAGCAATAAGGATGCCCCACTCACTGAAAACGCATCGCCAACCAGTCCTGCTCATCGGGGCCAGCATTACACTCCCTATAAATTTCTGAATTATTATATTCTCCGCCACTATCGGCTGATCCAATCCTTCTATCGACCGATTAAAAACACAATCTATGCATTTTTTATAGCATTTCTTTCTTTCTTAGATTTAGCGATTGGGCAACTCATTATTCATCTAGGAGTGATATTTCTCACTATTCTTTGGATCATCCTTTTTCTAACCACTCCACTCTTGCAGTGGCTCACAGAAAAAATTCGCTTCAAGTCTTCAGATATAGATTGGGTTGATAACCTTGGTGAGTTTATTGAGGCTTTACTCTTTATTTATATAGATTGGTTAAAAAGACAGCTTATAACATATTATTTTCCCCAGATAAATCACTTACCAAGTGCAAGCAAGTTAGACTACTTCTTGCAGTTTGTTGAGCGTAGTTTATTTTTCTTTTTGGAAGGTTTTCCAAAAAGAATACGGGATCGAATAACTTATTGGCAACGCCAGCAAGGGGCATTAGAGTCAACAGAAGCAGAAAGCCATTCCCCGCAAACACCACTTGGTATAGACGAGAACCTCCAATTCGGTGAAATTGCTCGTGTCAATCAAGCTTTACGTCAAGGCGGGCCATTATGGGAGGTCCTATATGAAATCAACGAGGCAGATGCCGATGTCCTCCTCGAACAACGGCTTAGCAAGGAAGACAGAGCAAAGTGGAACAACTTAAAATCCAATCAAGAAATATCCAATGTCCTTTGGTCAACGCTAGATAAAATTCAACGACAGAAAAATCAGAATTTTCAAGCCTTAGAGCAAAAGCTTAAAGAAGCCGAGAAAACGTTAGAACGAAAGCAAAAAAGCAACAAAATTAGTATCAATCAGAAACTCAATCAACGAAAAATAAGAGCGCTCTGGACACCGTTTTTTAACGGTATAGCGCGGCTCAAATTTTCTAAGGAGGACATCGAAGCCTATTCTGCCGCTGGCACATCGTTTCAAAAGTTTCGTGACACCATTAAAAGCTGGCAAGGCTTACTTGCCTTATTTTGTATGGGGTTGTTGATTGCGCTCACCGCTAGTTCTGAAAGTCGAGAAGCAATTACCCAACTGTTACAAACCATCCTGAATTCTCAAGCCCTTCGTAACCTCATACCTGAATGGATCAAGAACAGTCTCAATTCACTAGTCTCTTGGCTTCCTAAGGCAATCCAAGCATTTCCAACCTGGCTTCAGATTGGATCTGCGACGTTGATTAGCTTACTACCCGTCATAAAAGCCCTTACAACTTACATTGGCTCAGTCCAAAAAGAGCAAGCTCGCATTCAAGGCGAAAAAGAGACCTTAATCCAACAGTCCCAAGACAGAGTCACATCAGAAGCCCAAGAAGTCGCTCAGCTACGTTTAAGAGTCGAAGAAGAACGCCAACAATTGGGACCAAATGCCCAATATCCTTCTCTACTCGACTTCGTCAACGCTCGAATCTCAGGCGATGACTATGGTAAACATCTGGGTCTCATGCAGCAAATCAAACAAGATCTTGCAGCCTTATCCTCACGTCTGACCCTGAATCAAAGCAATGAGCAAGATATTCAACAACTATTTCCCCGCGGTCCTGCCAGAGTATTTCTCTACATTGATGATCTCGATCGTTGTCCCCCCGACCGCGTCGTTGAAGTGCTCGAAGCAGTCCAGCTTCTCCTTAATACCAAACTATTTGTCGTCATTTTAGCCATTGACGATCGCTACATTGCCCGCGCGTTAGAACAAGTTTATGCAGGCGTTCTCAAGCGCCGAGGCAAACCCTCTGGCATCGACTACTTAGAAAAAATCATCCAAATCCCCTATCGACTGCGTCCTATTTCACCCGATACCGTTGAAAGATACTTTCGTTCACAGCTCACCATCAAAAAAGAAGATCAGTCATGTGATAAAGGCACAGCACAACAGACTATCTCACATCTCAGTACTAAGCCTTCAGGTCACTCTCATTCAGAATTAAATCAACTTGAGAGTCAGTATGTTCAAGACACAGTCAACTCAGAGTCTGAAAAATTACAGCCCACAACAGATAAAGTAGATAATCCATCAAACCAAAATGGTGAATCGATAACTCAGAACCTCACCTCCTCTACTAAATCCTCAGAGGAAAATTTACCCAGTCCTAAACCATCTGAGTCATATGCCAAAGCTGCTGTCAGTCCAAGCACAGAACAAGCAGAACGTCTAAAAGCTTCCGTGAATGAACCGGAGACCAATACTAGTTCTAACGAGAGCAATGCAGAGCCATTAAACAAACCTCCGACTCCAGAAGAAGTCACCTATATCTCAACGATTGCAACCGTCGATGCATTTGATGAAGAGGAACTCAAGCTTTTAGTCGATTGCTGTAAATATGTGGATATAACCCCTCGAACAGGCAAAAGGTTAATCAATATCTACAAAATCCTACAAATTATTTGGAAAAAGAGGCATAAGGAAAAAGATCACGATCTTCCCTCTGATCAAACAAAGCGAATAGTGATGTCATTTCTTGCATTATCAGGCAGATACCCTGACTTTATGCGCAATCTCTTTGACGAAATCGATATGCTACTGGAGAAAGAAACTTTTGCTTCAACCAATGGAGAGATACTCATAAATCCTTCGATTCATCTATCTCTCTCAGAAACACTTGAGACTCTAGCCCCCACAAGCGATTCAAAAAACTCCCAAGATTTTCACACCAAGAGAGAATGGGATCGTTTCACCTCAGACATTAAACGCATGGTGGCGGACTCTTACACTACAACCGCAGACCCTGTTCTCACCTTAGATCGCAGAACCTTTTCTTTAATGCTTTCATTCTGCTTTGTGGGAGATCTTGGCTATGACCCAGATGATCACCCAGTGAACGTTCCAACACTTCAAAATCCTGAATAATTCACATTCGTCTGCAAGACTGCTTGAGCAGAGATTACCATTGGCGACCTCAACATCTAACCACTTTGTAAGTAGAGTGCAGTCTGCATTACACCCAAACAGCAAAATATGATGATGCCATACGGAAAAAGCGAAGTTTGCCAACAATTTTGCTAACAGACTCATTCAACGGGACGGTGCAATATCTACACTATCCATGCAATGGCGTTATGATCTTCTCAAGCAACCTGGACCTTTTATGGTGATCGCGTCTCAGCAAACAATCCATAGATTATGCCCCATATCCCCTCCTTAACCCAGGTGCAATTAGAAATTCTTCGCCTCGCGAAAGAGAATGATGGTGAAACGCTGCAACTATCCTTTGAATCCCCCGTCATGGGTCAGGGTGAACCCCCCAGCGATCATCCTCCTTTAATGCAAGAGATGATTGACCTAGGCTTACTCGAAGTACAATCCAGTCGGGTCTATTGCGATACTTCTCGATTTCAGAGAGATTGCTGGTTTGAATACTGCGCCAATTTAGAACTGCCCTCCATCTACGCCTGGGAATTATGGCGCCAAGAATTTATTGAGAAGCAGGAAGGATCAACCACACTCATCTCGCCTGGAGAAGAATTTGAAGATTTCAGCTATGTGTGGGTACAAGAAATGATATTTCGGGCTGTTCAACCCAGCTAACGCTGGGATTATGGCTTTTACTCGAAAAAGTGAACATTCCCGAAGAGTCCGTCGTATTTTTGGGTAAATCTTTGAGCGAGTGAACCTTTGCCACTACTATTTGCAGCTCAGATTAGAAGCTTTCACTCACACTTAGCTATTCTAGAATTACCCTTAGTGAGATTAATGTGATGGGCCAAAAAATCTTTAGTCCTGGTGAACTTGTTGAAGAAAGTGGCTTGTATCCCGTTGTTGGCCCTAGAGGTGGAGACAAAGGATACGAAGTGACTGCCGTAAAAGGAGAACCTTTTCCACCACTCCCTGAAAAAGGATGGGGATTTGGCAAACCTCAGTTAGCCAAAACAAGTGCAAGCCACTCAAGTGCAGCCCTAGTTGAGTATTCGCCACCCGAACTACCGAATCATCGTCCTATCACTACAGGGAATCTAGCGTTAGTCCCCTCTGAGACATTGCCCGGTGGCCGTCCTATACTGGTCGGAACCCGTCAGGTGAGTAGCTTTGATCATTTACCTCAACATCGTCCTGTCTTTGAAAGTGATTTGAACATCGTGGCGATGGTCGGCGATCGTCCTGTGATTAGCTTAGATTCATCCCTCATTCCCTCAGACTCTTTACCAGGCAATCGCCCCATTGCCGAGAACAACTCTTCTCCAAGCGGGAATTTGATGGGTTACTTAGATTGATGGTGTGTCACACCTAATGAGAGGCTGGCAGTCAATCTAGCCACCTCGTCCCAAGCATTAGACAAACTCAGTCTTGCGGAATCAGATTCTCGCAAATCTTTAAGCAAGTATCGGATCATTCTTGTACCCAATTCTCTAAGCGTGGCATAAGTGGGCTGCAGTGAAGTGCCATATCTATGCAGTGAGTCGTCTCTTCTGGACGCATCACCCATGCTAACGGGAGAGACCATCTTCACATCTGGCCTAGCTCTGGCATTGATTCACGCCGAATAAAAATCCGTTAGACATCAGTCATTATTTTCCGCCTTCCCTTTCAGAAGACCTGCAGATCAGTAAGATAGATAGGATCTGAGTTGGCCGTTCCAGTATGTTGCTGTCCCTCCGCATCGAAAATTTTGCCCTGATCGACACCTTAGATCTGACCTTTACGGATGGATTGAACGTGCTGACGGGAGAAACCGGAGCCGGGAAGTCCATTTTGCTGGATGCCATCGACTTGATCTTAGGGGGCAAAGCCCTCAGCTCCATGCTCCGTACAGGCGAATCTCGTACCTTGCTAGAAGCCAGCTTTAGTCTCACTCCAGCGCTTAATACTTGGCTGACCGCCACCGATATCGATCCCTTAGATGACTTGCTGGTGTGCAGTCGCGAAATTTCGACCCAAAGCACCTTGCGCAGTCGCTTTCGGGTCAATGGCGTTGTCGTCAACAAACAGCAGATCGCTCAACTCAGGGAACAATTGATCGAAGTAACTGCCCAAGGCCAAGCCGTGCAGTTAGGCCGAGCCGATCGCCAACGACAATGCCTGGACGGATTTGGTGGGGGACCACTTCTCAAGCAGCGACAGCAGGTTGCCACTGCCTTCACCCGCTGGCAAAAACTCACCACAGAACTCAATACCTTTCGCCAAAACGAACAGCAGCGCCTCCAAAATATCGATTTGCTCCGGTATCAGCTGCAGGAACTCGATACCGCAAATCTCGCCGACCCCAACGAGCAAACGGATTTAGAACAGGAACTGCAGCGCCTCAGCCATAGCGTTGAACTAGAACAGCAAAGTTATCAGGTCTACCAGCTCCTCTACGAAAAGGACCAAGGGGACGCCTGTGGCGATCTGTTGGGTCAGGCCGAATCCATCTTGGTGGATATGAGCCAGTACGACTCGCAGCTTGAGCCGATGCTGGAGCTGGTGCAGCAGGCCCTGACTCAGGTGCAAGAGGCCGGATCTTTAATTAATGCCTATGGCAATACTGTGGAAACAGATCCTGAACAACTGCAGTCCGTAGAAGCGCGACTGATGGAGCTGAAGCAGATTTGTCGCAAGTATGGGCCGAGTTTGGCAGATGCGATCGCACATCACCATACCATCCAATCCCAATATGCCGACCTCACGGGCGAAGGCCAATCCCTAGACGAGCTAGAGCAAGCCGCCGCCGACTGTGAAGCCAAGCTGCAGAAAGCCTGTGACAAGCTAACGGCCCTGCGCCAGAAAGCTGCCCAGCAGCTAGAAGCTCGTATCTTACAAGAGCTAAAACCCCTCGCCTTAGACAAGGTGCAGTTTCAGGTCGGATTACAGCCTCTCTCGCCCACCCAGAATGGCGCGGATCAAATTCAGTTTCTCTTTAGTGCCAACCCTGGTGAAGCCTTACAGCCCCTCTCTGAATCCGCCTCAGGGGGTGAAATGAGTCGATTCTTGCTGGCTCTCAAAGCCTGCTTTTCCCAAGGGGAAGGCGTGGGCACCCTGATCTTTGATGAAATTGACGCAGGAGTCTCGGGTCATGTCGCCCAGGCAATTGCCACCAAGCTATACCACCTCAGTCAAAACCATCAGGTTCTCTGCGTCACCCATCAACCCATGATTGCCGCCATGGCCGATGCCCATTTCCAGGTGCAAAAACAGGTTGTGATTCAGAGGGCAAACTCAGCCAGCACCCAAGCCGCCGAGCGGACAGTAGTGCAAGTCACGTCCTTGAATGACCAACAGCGACGGCAGGAATTGGCAGAAATTGCCGGGGGCCAGACCACTCAGCAGGCTCTCACTTTTGTGGATTCCCTCTTGCAACAGGCCGGGCAAGTGCGACAAAGCTATGCCAACGGCAAAACCGCAACAAAGACCAAAAAAGCCAAAAAGCGAGCCGTTAACTCTGCTTAGTTTTGTGACAAGGATGTAGAAGCTCGTAACGAAGGCCACCCATCTGTAACGGCTATGAGTCCTGATGCCAACATTCGGGGCACTTTAAAGATACGAACCCGCTGCCCAGTTTTACGTGTGACTTTCCCCCACTCAACCCAGAGAAAACACTCTTTTGGGTTGGTGAATCGATCGAACTTTTCGCTATCTTCTGTCCCTGAATATTCATGGTCTCTGAACGATTGTCACAAGCCCTACAGGCTTTGGAGCATCATCCTCAACACCTTCGCATCCGAAAATTAATTTACTTTGTCAGTCATCAGCATTGGCCGAGCGATCGCATTCCACAAGACCTTATGCAGCTCGATGTCTTGGTTCCGATCTTGCTCGCCCAGGTGACCACCGCTCAAGACTTAGGCCATCTGTTATCCAAGCGAGCTGCCAAGCTCAATAAATCCAAAACCTATCTGCCCATTGCCGACGCCATTAGTCAAACGTTGGCTCCCCTCTGTCAGTCCACGCCTACCATGCCAGACTATGGAGTGCCAGAAGCACTCAGTCCATCTCCCATTGGGGCAGGGGCAATCTACAGTCTGTTTGACCTAAAAGCAGCCCTAATGCAGTCCACCAACCCGCTGAAAGCAAAAATCTTGATCTTTTCAGCTCTCTATCATCCCTTTAGTTTCAGACGTCAAAATTGGTTGAACCTAAAGCAACGCTCCTTAGATAAATTACTGCAAACCCTATTCACCACCTATCCCAGCTTTGCGGCCCTAGAACAGAAGTTGATGCAAACGGCCGATCAGCTAGACACCCTCGATCAGAGTCAACAAGTGGTTCATGCCCTATTACGGGCCGTCCTTCCCCAATACCGAGGTCAATCCCTCGCCACGCTAGAGAAACCAGGGCCAGAACCGTTAATCCAGACTGCAATCGACGACTTAGGAATTGAAGATGATATGCTCACTTGCCAATTAGTGACCCAGGCTTCCTGAAGGATATGAAAGCTAAAGCACTACTTAAACAATATGCTGACAATGTCTTTGACTTCAGTGGTCAAACTCTAGCAGGCGTAGATCTAGCAGGGGCTGACTTGATTGGCATCAATCTATCAGCAGCGGACCTACGCAATACAAATTTGAGTTTGGCCTACTTGAATCGAGTGGATCTGCAAACTAGCAACCTGACCCAAAGCAACTTGAGCGGGGCTACCTTGGCTCAGGCCAACTTAAGCCAAGCAAACCTCACGGATGCAGCCCTGCATGGGGCGAATCTACAACGCGCCGTCCTATTCAAAGCCGATCTGACCTTGGCAGATCTAACAGATGCCAATCTGATGGAAGCCGATCTGCGGGAAGTCACACTCCGCAGTACCAACCTCACAGGAGCTTGTCTACGCAGTGCCAACCTGCGGGAAGAAAATCGCAACTGTGCAGATCTTAGAGGAGCTGTCCTCGATGGGGTCGATCTTCAAGGGGCCAATTTACATGGAGCCGATCTGAGCAAAGTTAGCTTACAAGGAGCAAATCTCCGCAATGCCAATTTGCGAGCAGCCAATTTGGCCGGGGCCGATCTACAGGGCGCTAATCTTGAGCAAGCCTTGCTGATTGAGGCCAATCTCCAGCAAGCGAATCTGAGTCACGCCACCTTAGCCGATGCAAAGCTAGAGCGAGTGAATCTCCAGATGGCTCAGCTTGTCAACAGTGATTTAAGCGACTGCACCTTGGTGGAGAGTGACCTCAGTCAAGCCAATTTGCAAGGCGCAATGCTATATCGCAGTCGGCTGAATCGGGCCAATCTCAGTCGGGCAAACCTAACAGCAGCTAACCTGCAAGAAGCATTTCTGATTCAAGCATTTTTAGCCAGAACCGATCTCACGGATGCGAATCTCCAAGGTGCCAATCTAACCCGTTCAGATTGGAGTAGTGCAATTCTAACCAGAACCGTCTTAACGGGAGCGACACTACCCGACGGTACAGCCTGTGAAACTTGACCATCGTCGCAACAATTTCAACGGCTAACCCAGTGTTAGGTTTGAGGAGTTGCTTCAATATTCATCGCCTGATCAACTTGGGTATATAAGTGGGCTAGATCAGAGTTGTTATCAATCACAACTGTAGCCCGGTGAGCTTTTTCGATTAGAGGCATTTGGCTAGCAATTCTAGCTTCCGCCTGAGATCTAGATATAGCGTCCCGCTCCATTAACCGCTGATACTGCTGCTCATCATCACAAACCACCACCCAAATTTCCGAGGCTAAATCCGTCATCTTTGCTTCAAACAATAACGGCACCACCGCCACCACAATTGGATCCGTGAGTTGTCGTTGAGCAGACAGAATGCGATCTCGCACATAGGGATGAATTTGGCCCTCTAGCCAAGCGCGTTCAGACTCATCATGGAAGACAATATTGCCCAGCTGCTTCCGATCTAGATTGCCATCTGCCAGCAGAATCTCTGCTCCATATCGTTGGGCAATATTGGCTAAAGCTACTGACCCTGGTTTCACAGCATCGCGGGCGTAAATATCTGCATCCAAAATAGGCAATTCATAGCGTGTTTCTAGATAAGCAGCAACGCTAGATTTTCCCGTCGCAATCCCTCCCGTCAACCCAATAATTCGCTGTGTCATTTCCTTCGCTTTGCCAACAGACCTCTTGCTAGATTTTAAAGGGTGGCTTCAGGAATTTATCCAACTATCTCAACACGACTCGCATCTGGTCATTCACCAAACAGAGATCAAAGATTGGCTATGATATTACCTGAATACCTATTCATATATTTATGGATTGAGTGAACGGATATGACCGCCTCTCATACTCACTGCTGTGGCCACCACCCACCCGAAACATTCAATCTGAGGCAAACTGCAACGCCGATTGCGATCGCAACCCTACTACTACTGATTGGCATCTTCGGCAACGAACCGCTGCACAATACGCCATTTGCGATCGCAGAGTATGCCATCCTTATTCCCGCCTACTTAATTAGCGGCCGTCAGGTCCTCACCACCGCAGGCCGCAACATTCTCCGGGGAGAGATGTTTGACGAGAACTTCTTGATGACGATTGCGACGTTGGGTGCGATCGCAATTCATGAGCTCCCTGAAGCCGTCACCGTGATGCTGTTTTTTCAGATAGGAGAACTGTTTCAAAGCTATTCTGTGGGGCGATCACGGCGTTCCATTCAGGCCCTCCTAGAAGTCCGCCCCGATACCGCCAACCTGCAAGTCAACGGCGAGTTTAAACAGGTTGCACCTGAAACCGTCAGCGTAGGTAAAGTGATTCAGGTGCGGCCAGGGGAAAAAGTACCGTTAGATGGCGAGATTCTATCCGGCACCTCCCAAATGGATACCTCAGCTCTGACGGGGGAATCCATGCCGCGCAGCATTGCCCCAGGAGACACAGCTCTAGCAGGCATGATCAATCAGTCCGGGGTATTGACTCTCAAGGTCACCAAACCCTTTAGCGAGTCGTCGATTGCCAAGATTTTAGACCTAGTCAAAAACGCCAGTCACAAAAAAGCCCCAACTGAAAAGTTCATCACTCAGTTTGCTCGCTACTATACGCCGATGGTGGTGTTGATTGCAGTTGCGATCGCACTTCTGCCTCCCCTATTCATTGCTGGGGCAACCCATGCCCAATGGACCTATCGCGCCCTCGTTCTGCTAGTGATTTCTTGTCCCTGTGGTCTGGTGATTAGCATTCCCCTCGGCTACTTTGGTGGCGTCGGCGGGGCTGCGAAGCAGGGCATTTTGGTCAAGGGAGCTACCTATCTAGATACCCTCACCCAGATCAAAACTGTCGTCTTCGATAAAACAGGCACCCTAACCCAAGGCAATTTCCAAGTTACCGAGGTGGTTTCTGAAAATGGTCTCAGTGACCGTCAAATATTAGCCTTAGCCGCCCATGCTGAATCCCACTCCAATCACCCCATCGCCCAATCCATTCGACAGGCCTATGGGCAGCCGGTGGACGAGTCCACTGTCCAAACCCATGAAGAAATTGCCGGTCACGGCGTTCGAGCCCAGATCAACGACTGCACCATCCTGGTAGGCAATGATCGACTCCTGCATCATGACAATATCCCCCACGATGTTTGCACAGTAGATGGCACAGTGGCCCACTTAGCCGTTGAGGGTCAATATACAGGACGGATTCTGATTGCCGATCAGGTCCGAGACGATGCTGCTGATGTGCTACAAGCACTCAAAACCCAGGGAATCAAAACTGCAATGCTAACGGGAGACAATCAGACCGTCGCCAAAAAAATTGCTCACCAATTGGGGCTAACGGACTATCGGGCTGAACTGTTACCAGAAGATAAGGTCACAGCACTAGAGGGATTCTGGCAGCAAGCCCATCAAAAGGTCGCATTTGTTGGCGATGGCATCAATGACGCTCCTGCGATCGCACGAGCAGATGTCGGTATTGCCATGGGTGGTATCGGCTCAGATGCAGCCATTGAAACAGCAGATGTGGTGATTATGGCGAACACGCTCACCAAAGTGGTGACAGCGATCCAAATTGCCCATAAAACTCGCCGTATTGTCTGGCAAAATATCGCGGTCGCGTTGGGAGTCAAAGGTCTATTTCTGCTCCTGGGCACGATGGGTATCGCCACGCTTTGGGAAGCTGTGTTTGCCGATGTCGGCGTTGCTCTACTAGCCATCTTCAATGCTGGACGTATCTTGAAGTAGTCTGCAGCAAGCCAAATCTTTTTACTTTCACTCAAGGGCTACCGGATAAGTATTAGAGGTCATTACCAAGATGAAGTGGGGCAAGCCTCGAACAGCCCAGGTGCATGTGAGCCTCTCAATGTCTGTGCTTCAGCAGAGAATAGCTTCAGGCTATTTAAATATTCTGACTCATACTTTTTGCCTTTAAAACTAGTGCAATCAATATATTGCAATTAGGAATTTGACTCATCCGAATATTTGCAAGGCTTATCAATAATGGACAGATCTTGATATGCCACGCTTTTTGCTTTGAACAGATTCTGTTGATCATCATAATGATGCAAAAAGCAGAGCAATCGTTACACCTAATCCCTACATACCTCGTAAATACAAAAGCTTTGGTATTTGTTCAAAACCTCTAAAAACAAGGGAAAGCTATGCTAAATAGCCTATTGTAGGCTCTCAGGAAAATTAGTTATGACCTTTAAATTGCTTCGAACTGTCATCTCCAACAATTTATGTTTGGGTATTTTTGCAACAGCTTTCATGCTCTTTGCAGGTTGTTCCTCAGACAGTCCATCAAAAAGTGGTGATGCGAATTCACCAGACAAGGCTATATCTGCTGCTCTTCAAGCCGCCAAAGAGAAAGAAACGATTGCTAAAAGCGCTATTGGAGCCACTAATAGAGCACAGCAAATTCATTTACTTGAAAACTCAACTTTTGCAAATTCCTTCGGTGCACTGGGTCTTAGCCCAGATTTTGGAATTGATGCATTCTATGATCTGCAGATTGTGTCAGCTGATGCGGGTCGCGCTTATTTAACAGCAAGTGCAAAGCAACCCAACTTCAAGAGCTTCAGTGGTGTAGTCATTAATGCCAACGGCACAACCACAGCTAAAATCTGTGCAACAAAATCTGCATCTCAAACTCCGCCGCCGATAGATTGCAAGTAATATCACGTTTAATCTGGCGGAAACTTTTAAGCAGGTTATTTTGGGAATATGCTGTATCGGTGCAATCTTTGAACGGTGCTGAATTATGCGGATAACATGGGCATTTTAGTGTTGCAGAGTGCTGTGGCCCTCACCGCTACAGCGAGTCACTTTGGTGTCAGTGGGTTGCGATCGCAATCTCCATACATATTCCAACTCACTCCATCCACCTGAGCCCAAATCACAACCTGGCGATTCAGTTCGGCAGCAATGCTTCAAGTGAAACGACCAGTGCAAGGTTTATCTGAATCTTTGCCCATCCGTTGGCAACCCTCCCAATAGTCTTCAACCACATTACGGAAAGAGGTTTCTAACTCATTAACGGTTTCTCCATCAAAGGCAATCACATCCTCCCACCCGGCCAAAGAAGATTCGATCTTCAGCATCCAACTGAATAACAACTTCATACCCTCTATATTCCATCAGTTATTCCCGCTCTGAAAAAAAAATATTACAGATGTAACCCACCTCACCATTCTTTTACGAGTAAAAGAGTATCCTACCCATAGGTGAGGCCGTTTGCTGGAGAAATCGACTGATGAGAAAGCAATACCACCATGAATCCTTTTTATCCAGGCTATTACACGGAAAATGAGCTAAGAGACTTTGGTTTCAAATCCGTTGGCCAGAACGTTCAAATAGCCAAGAACTGTACCATTGTTGGCCTTGAAAATATCGCGATCGGTGACAACGTTCGCATTGATGCCTATTGTTCCATTTTTGCCCATAAGGAAGGCTGGGTCACATTAGGCTCCTTTATCCATATTGGCGGCTATTGTCTCCTATCTGCTGGAGACGGCATCCGGATGGATGATTTTAGCGGTCTCTCTCAAGGGGTCCATCTCTACAGCAGAACCGATGACTACACGGGCAAATTCTTAACTAATCCCACCGTACCCAAGAAATACACTGGCATCGTCGGGGGAACGATTACCCTGGGCCGCCATGCCATCATTGGCTCCAGCTCCGTTATTCTGCCCAAAGTTGCTATTGGCGATGGCACCGCCGTGGGGGCACTATCCTTAGTTACAAAAAGCTTAGACCCTTGGGGCGTATATTTCGGCAGTCCAGTCAAAAAGCTGAAAAACAGATCTAAACGGCTGCTGAAATTGGAAGCAGAGTTAATGGCGGAATTGGAAAGGCCCGCCGACAGCCTACCCATCTCTCTATCTGCCATTGGATAAAGGATGCAGGTGGAGAAACTCAAGTACAGCTGAGTTAAAACGCTCCGCTTCGACTAAAAACGGCCAATGGTTGCCAGGCAACCGTTCGACTTGAAGCTGATTGAGATAGGTCTGGTAGGTTTTTAAATTGCTGGCACGGCGATTAATCCCTTGCTCGGGCTGAACTAACAGAGTCGGAATATCGATTGGCGCGGTTAAACCGGGGATAGCAACGGATTCCTGAAAGATTTCATTGCGGGCAGGCACCGTAAACTTACTCCCCCAACTACCATCCGCTTTTTGTTCAATCCCCTCAGCAAAGATCTTTTGCTGAAGAGGACTCCAGCCTTGAAACTGATTGAGGGTGAGAGCTTTCGCCTCTGCCACTTCGTAACTAGAGAACGGCCCCATCCCTTGCAAAAAGGGCAATACCTTATAGAGCAACGGAAATGTAAAGTTCACAAAGCCAGGCATTTTGTTGATGAAAAAGGGATCAACCAACACCATGCTGGATAATCGTTGGGGGGCAGCAGTGGCCCAAATGGGTAGCAGCTTAGCAGCCCAAGAATGGGCAATCCCATGGACCTGGGACCAACCCAAGTGATCTAAGAGGGCTTCTAGATCACCCATTAACTCAGTAAACGTATACCCCTGAGTCGGTTTATCACTCTCCCCATGTCCCCGCATATCTAGGGCCACCAGATGATAGCGATCTCCTAATGCCACTGCCAAATCAGACCAGACCCAGGCATGATCACCCAACCCATGCAAGAGCAACACAGGCTCAGGGCCTGTAAACCATTCCAAGTAGGAAAGTTGAATATGGGGGAGGGTTAGGGTTTTCCGAATAGGTTCCATAGGCTCAATCATCCCTAAGAATGGGGGGCTTTGTCTATTGGCCAAAGACGGCGAACCCCCTACGCTACACTAAAAAGCATAGGTCAGAATATCTAGGAGCCAATGGCAGACTCTGCAAAGATCATGCGCCATAGCCAATTGTTGAACCGATTGGTGATTGACCGCGACACCACAGAAGAATTGGGTCGGATCGATGTGGTCTGGATGCATCCCCCCGCCCATCGAGTCATGGGGTTTATCTGTAAACCTGGCTTTATGACCAAGCAGCGCTATGCCTTTAACCTCAAGCAGCTTTATCGGATTGGCCCTGAGAGTATTTTGGTCTCTGCCGGTGCCGCTGAAACCAATGCCAAAGAAGTTGCCTTACTAGAGACTCTGATTGGCCTAGAGCTATGGACCGATGCCGGAGAACGGTTAGGCCGGATTATCGATTGCCTCTTTGATCAGAAAACGGGCAATATCACCCACTATTTGTTCAAGTCAGCGGGCTGGCGAGGCTTTACCAGTGGGGTCTACCAACTGCCACCTCGATCCGTAATGAGCTTTGGCCGTAAAAAAGTGCTAGTCACGGCTAAGGTCAGTGAAAACCTCAAAGTATTTCAAGAGGGACTAGAAGATCGACTGGTACAGGTAAGCGATCGCATCAAGTCTGGCTATACCCAAGAATTCGATTCCCTCACGTCTCGGGCCCAAAAGCTAACCAAACAAGCCGAAGAACGACTGCAAAAGCTGGCTGAACAGGCCAATGAACAGGTAGAAGCCTTTAACCAAGAAACAGATGAAGACGAAGAAGACTTCAGCCAGCAGCTCCAGGAAAAATCGCAAAAGCTGATGCAGCAAGCCAAACAAAAAGGTCGAGCCCTATGGGAACGAGTGGAAGATGGTGCCTTTAACCTCACGGAAGAACTAGCCAGCCCGAATGAATCCCGTCCTCGCCCCAAGGTAGAGCCGGTTACCCAGGAAGAGGTGATTAAAAATATTCCCATTGAGGATTTAGAGGATGACGAACCTTGGATCTGACGCCAGCGCCCTGCTAACGCGGGTGCCGGAACCAGAATTAATGGATGATGATGATCAGGCTCGTGCCTATGCAGAAGCTGATTTTGCAGAACCCCACAATCATTTTGTTCAGCTTCTCCAAGAGACCTTTCCTCAGTTACCCCAATCAGGAAACGCTCTTGACTTAGGCTGCGGTCCTGGGGATATTACTCTGCGCTTTGCCCACGCGTTTCCAGCCTGGTCAGTGGAAGGATGGGATGCATCGGAGGCCATGCTGAACTATGGCTATCAGGCTGTAGCAGCAGCCGCACTCCAAGACCGCATCACCCTCAAAAAAGTATATGTACCTCAAAGTGATACGGTCAGCGATACCAAACGTGATACGGTATCGTTTCCCTTAATTTTTTCGAATAGTTTGCTCCATCATTTGGCCGATCCGATGGCTCTTTGGACAGAGGTAAAACAGCAATCGGGGGCAGGGACGGCGGTCTTTATTATGGATTTGATGCGACCCACAAAGCGAGAGACAGCAAGGAATTTCGTCGATCTCTATGTGCAAGATGAACCAGAAGTCCTACGGAAAGATTTCTTTAATTCGTTGTTGGCAGCTTATCGAGTGGATGAGGTGAAAGCTCAATTAGTACAAGCTGGGTTAGGTGGTTTGCAGGTGCGTGCGGTTAGCGATCGCCATCTCATTATCTGGGGCCAACTTTAGTATCGCGACCTGAAGTTTAAATTCACATATTCATTGTTTCCAAACCAAAAACTACTGATTTCTCATTAAGGCGTGGAAAACTGATAGAGATTTTTGCACCTTCAACTTGGGTATGGGTTCTTCTCCCAAGTCCATTACCCAGTTACCTGACAAAGACCAGGGCATAAAGCGAGAAGATAGCCGAACCACCATAAAACGCCATTGCAATCCAGTAACAGATCGGCTCTTGGCTACGGTGTTTTTTATGGGCCCACTTACCAAACTCTAACGTGCGTCGCCCCCCTCGCACCCAAACCGAGCCAGAGGTCAATCCATCCCACAGCAGATAGCCAGTCGAGAGCAACAAAACGGCAAATAGAATTTTCTCCACAGTTACCTCATGCCTCTAAACAACAAAGAATGCCGTTATCAAACGAAACGGCATTCATATATTGCCCAATCAACCCTAAAAACAGGTGGGGCACTTATTCAGTTGTCAGGTATCAAACACCCGCTGTTAAGCAACGCAAAGATAGACACCCAAGCTGGTCACAAAGCCACCCATAAAGAGTTGAGCTAGGCGAGCATGGCGTTGAAACAACTGCTGGCAAAATAATCCAAGCCCAACACCACTCAAATGCAGCAACGCTGTAGCCACTACAAAGCCCAATCCATAGGATAGGCCAGAAGCCGAGGCTGGCATTTCTGCACCATGAGCAAAACCATGAAGCAGGGCAAATGAAGCAACAATCGCAGCACTCTGACCCATGGGAAGACGGATGGCAGCTGTAATCAAGACCCCTAACATCAGCACAGAAGAAGCAATGCCTTGCTCAACAAACGGAACGGCTATCCCCGTCGTGCCAATAAAGCCACCTAAGATCATGACCGACACGAAGGTTAACGGTACGGCCCATAATGCCCGACGTTCCATCTGAGTTGCCCAAAGGCCTACCGCTACCATTGCAGCGAGGTGATCTAATCCACCTATTGGATGGGTAAATCCATGCATAAAACCGATGCCATGGCTGCCATCGAAATGGGCTTGGGCACTCACAGGCATCAGCACAATGGCTAGCAATAGTGCTGGTAGTAGAAGTTGCGATAATCGAATGCTTGTACTCGTCCATCGCAGCGAACGAATCATCTTATTCACAATCTGTACCTCGCAGATATGTATGTTGTAGAGAAGAATGCAATCAAGGGTATTCTGGCTTGTTGTTTAGCAGTATTCTTGCGTAGGACCGCTTGCCAATTCAGATAGGCAAACACCGTATTGCATCGATACATGAACAACTTACAGTTGCGGGACAGCGACGGGCTTACACCGAACTTTCCCCAGTTGTTTGACAGGTTTATTACAGCCCTGCCAACAACCTGATTGGCCGCAAACAGCCCTCCAAATCATTGATTGTGAGGTGAGTATATCACTATTACAAAACCCTGTAGCTAAGGATTCATAAAGAATATGTGCGATAGATTTGGAACGTATTCGAAGCTGTAAAGAAACTGCCATGTTAGAGCATGATGTTGTAATCGTTGGGGGTGGTTTGGCAGGGTGCCGTGCTGCCCTAGAAATTGCTCGAAAGGCACCCGACCTTAATCTGGCAATGATTGCCAAGACCCATCCCATTCGGTCCCATTCTGTTGCTGCCCAGGGAGGCATTGCCGCCACCCTCAAGAATGTAGATGACCAAGACAGTTGGGAAGCCCATGCCTTCGATACCGTCAAAGGCTCCGATTATCTAGCCGATCAGGACGCCGTCGCCCTCCTTACCCAAGAAGCCCCAGACGTCGTGATTGACCTAGAACATCTAGGGGTGTTGTTTTCTCGTCTGGAAGATGGTCGAATCGCCCAGCGGGCTTTTGGCGGCCATACCCACAACCGCACCTGCTACGCCGCTGACAAAACCGGCCATGCCATTCTCCACGAGCTGTACAACAATATTCGCCGCTACGGCATCACCATCTACGACGAATGGTACGTGATGAAGCTGATCCTAGAAGACAACCGGGCCAAGGGTGTGGTTATGTATCACCTTTTGGATGGTGAGTTACAGGTTCTACGGGCCAAGGCCGTGATGTTTGCCACGGGTGGCTATGGTCGAGTCTTCAACACCACCTCGAATGACTTTGCCTCTACAGGGGATGGTCTATCCATGACAGCACTAGCTGGCTTGCCCTTAGAAGATATGGAATTTGTCCAGTTCCATCCCACCGGCTTATATCCTGCTGGCGTTTTGATTTCAGAAGCCGTCCGGGGAGAAGGGGCTTATCTCATTAATAGTGAAGGGGATCGGTTTATGGCCACCTATGCCCCCAACAAAATGGAGCTAGCCCCTCGCGATATTACGTCTAGAGCCATCACCACAGAAATTCGCCAAGGCCGTGGTCTACATCTCGATGGTAGTGCAGGGGGACCATTTGTTTACTTGGATTTGCGTCATATGGGGCGGGAAAAAATCATGAGCCGTGTCCCCTTTTGCTGGGAAGAATCCCACCGCCTAGCAGGGGTCGATGCAGTCACCGAGCCAATCCCAGTGCGACCCACCGCCCACTATTCCATGGGGGGTATTCCGGTCAATACCGATGGACGGGTGCGCAATAGTGCCGATGGCTTGGTGGATAATTTCTTTGCTGCTGGGGAATGTGCCTGTGTCTCGGTCCATGGCGCTAATCGTTTAGGCAGTAATTCTTTACTGGAATGTGTGGTGTATGGTCGGCGAACTGGCAGTGCGATCGCAACCTACATTCAAGATCAATCCCTCCCTCATATAGATGAACAACAATATCTCCAAGAAGCCCAACAGCAGATCAAAGCATTGCTCGCTCAATCCGGTGACATCCGCATTAACGATATTCGCCAACAAGTCCAAGATTGCTTGAGTCAACATTGCGGTGTATTTCGCACCGCCGACATTATCCAAGAAGGCTTAGAACAACTCCAAACCTATAAACAGCAGTATCCAAACATTCGCCTCGATGATAAAGACAATCTTTGGAATACCGAAATTATCGAAGCCCTGGAGTTACGTAACTTAATGGTCGTAGGTGAAGTGATCATGACCGGTGCCCTGCAACGCCAAGAAAGCCGTGGTGCTCATTCTCGTGAAGATTTTCCCACTCGCAATGACGATCAATTTCTGCAACATACCTTAGCCTATTTTTCCACAGCCGGAATCGAGCTGAAATATATGCCCGTCAATTTAAACCAATTTGAGCCTCAAGAGAGAAAATACTGATTTCTATCGACAAAAGTTTCTTTTTATAAGCTTTATTGTCATCAATAATCATTTTTACTTGCAAATACTTCTTTTTAAGATACTGACCTTTCACCTCATCTCTCTAGTTGTTGGCAGCAAAAAAATGGGTCACAAATTGTTGTGCTTTTGTCCGTGAATATACGGACAGTTCACCCCAATCTCAATGTTAGGTTGACCATAGCAACACTATTTTTAGAGGGTTTGAAGCTTGCGTTATCTCTTTGCTCGTCACCCAACGTAGTTAAATCGTTTTCCAGATTGTTAACAACTAACATTGAATTCATGTTGTTACCGATAGCTGTTAGCAACTGTTTTTTATCCCCATGAAGTTTGTTGTTTGCAAACTATATGGGGCTTAGTTTTTTGGCAACTTATTCTTTACTCAAAGCTTTGCTCTACCCATTTCTTGGACTATATTGCCCAGCATTGAGTTGCTTCTGATCATCACTTCTACAAGCACCATGTTTTCGTTCATCCCTAGCTATAACAGCCTCCGGCAATATCCCGAACAAGGTGTGACCCTTTTAGAGCTATTAGTCAGTGTCGTTATTGTGGGTATTCTGTCTGCTGTGGCCGTGCCATCCATGTTGCAGCAATCTTTGAAAGCTCAACAAGCTGTCGCTCAAAGCTATATTGGCTCCGTTAATCGCGCTCAGCAAACCTACCGACTAGAATTTCCAGTATTTTCCAATACCATGGCCAATCTCGAAATTGATTTGCCACTTGTATCAGATCAATATACCTTCCAATTTGGAATCACGAACTCTACTCTGGGAGAATTCCAAGCAATACCGAACAACAATGATTTAGATGCCATCACCGGCTGTGTCTTTGCCACAATAGTGGCAGGATCCTCTGCAACCACCACTAGCACGATGTTGGAACAATCTGGGACAGGGGTAGCACCTGCAGTTCCGCCGTCCTGTTAATATCTAGCGGTTGAATATTGTAGTGTTCCTGAATAGCTGTAATAGGCTGCTCCAACAATTCTGAGAAAGACCAGTAGGGGCTGAACAAGTCTTGACGAACGGCAGTCCCTTGCACAAAGGCCTGGATCACCAAACTCGGGACAAAATTATTTTGACTCGGCTCCAAAACACCCAAGGTGGTGAATTCTAAGCCCAGGTGAAAATCCAACACCACCTCTAGCAACAACTCAAACCCAAATTGACTGCCACTCATGCCCGCTTCAAAACCCGCCACCACAATTTCGCCGACGGGGCTGGTATCAATACCCGATAACAAATGAATCAGATCATGAGGCACCAGGATATCGCTAAAGCTTTTCTGCTCGCCGGGTAAGGGAAAGTTGCGATCGCGATAGTACTGATACAGCTCTTTCCCCAAGGTGCCATCGGGTAAATCTTCTAAAACTTGATACTGACAGGCCGTTTCAGGATCACCGATATATTGGTGCATGGCGCTAACAATACACTTCAGTTTCTGCCACCATCCGCCTGGCAAGAGTTTGACTAGGGATCGCACCGAGTAATCCCAAAATAACCCTCGCAATTGTCCAGCATGCACCCGCTGTAAGCTCTTCAAGGTATGGGGTTGATGTGGGCAACCTTGGGCAAACTGCTGCACTAAGTCCACTTCAGCTTGCTCAACCTCCATCGATAGGTAAGGCATCAGGATCAAAAATTGCAGGGCCAGCTCTTGATACCTACCTATTAATTCACGCCCCAATATTTCTGGACTAATTATAGGTAGGTCCTCAATCGACCCTTGCCATTGGAGCAGATGGTCTTGAATCGACTGCATCATGTCTCTGGCTAAGGGATGCATGGGTTGTTGTCCCTGAAGGGTGGCAACCGTTTTCAGACTAGATAGTAGTGTGACTGACTGATGCTCATTCCAAACCATACCTTGAAAGTAAGGTGGACTGGGGACTTGAGTGGAAGAAGAAGTAGGGTTGACGGGCGTAGCGATAGTCGACATAGTTGCTCCCCTAATAGCGATATCTTTATATTGACCGACCAGTCGGTCAAATGTCAAGTGAGAGTATGAAATGCCTACAGCAAAAGACACAGGAACAGCTATGATGACGCCATGAGTCCCAAAATTGTTGACCGAGAAGCCAAACGACAGGCAATTCTGGCCGCTGCGATCGCAGTCTTCGCAGAGAAAGGGTATCACTCCACTAAGATGGCCGATATTGCCCGTAAAGCTGAGATGGGCAAAGGCACACTCTACGAGTATTTCCGCACCAAGGAAGAACTCCCCAAAAGCATTTTTAGCCTGATGGTACAGGAGTTCGATCAACAAATTTCGCAACTAGAGGAAGCTCATTCCGATCCAGTTGAGGCCATCATGGCAGGAATTCAGCTCTGTTTTCAGGATCTTGATGAGTTCGCCTATATCACCCCCTTAGTCTTCGAGATTCTGGGTAACAAGGAGCTGGATCGATCAATTGGGTTAAGTGAAGACTTTGAACAGTGGATGGAGTGCTTAAATCAGTTCTTTATTACTCACATTCAAGCCGGTCAAGCCCAAGGGCAAATCTCATCTACTCTCTCGGCTCCCATTTTTGCTCGCATGCTGGTGAGTACCTTAGATGGGATGGCCACCCACTACTGTATGTTCCACCTTCAACCGAAGTTTTTTACAGCTCAAGTCAAAGTACTAGAGGATATGGTCCGCTCTTATATCAAAACTTAAGCAGTGGTTTCAACACTGACACAATGGTGCCCACCTAAATTTTTAACGAACTCTAACTTATTTATCCCGTTCAGTATTCGCTATAGTCTCCAAGCAATTTTCCCAAACTTGCTCACTCTCAATTTTGGCTAAGAATCCTACTGAAAAACAGGATGATTTTTTCATTGCTAGCTTGTCACGTTTTCACTCTCTCAACAAACGTTTGGTCATTTCTATAATCAAGCAAAAAGCAGGTTAACTTATCAATATGATAAGATTGTCAGTGACTGCAACTAGAGCCGAACAATGAAATATATTTTTCGACAAAATCGACATGCGAATTATTTCAGACTCTCGCCTACGAGCAGCTTCCGCAAAATCCCCTAATTCTCAGTCCAGTGTCAGAGCGTGGATCAAGATTACAAAATTCGCCAATTGGCAAACCCTTGAAGATACACGTCAGACTTTTCCAAACGCTGATCTAGTAGGTAAGTTGACCGTCTTTAACATCGCCGGAAATAACTATCGACTGATCACTCTCATTGACTATCAGCAAAGCAAAGTATTTATCCGTCATTTTTTAACCCATGCCGAATACGACAAAGGCAAGTGGAAATATGATTCTTGGAACAAATGATGCATCTACCTACGAAAGCTTGGTACAAGAATTTATACCCCGACCAATTCACACCGATCAGCAGCTACAAGCTGTCCAAACTAGAATTGATACCCTGATAGATTTAGAGCGTGAACTCACACCTGATGAAACGGACTATCTGGATCTTTTAGGCACTCTCGTCTGGGAATATGAGCAAACTTTAGAAGCTATTCCCGATATCTATGGGGTGGACTTACTGAAAGTTTTAGTTGAGGACAGAGGGCTAAGACAAAAAGATCTAGTACCTATTTTTAAAGCTGAATCGATCATCTCAGATATTTTTAAGGGACGGAGACAACTCACAACTAGACATATCCAGGAATTAGCGGAGTATTTTGCTGTGTCTCCTGCAGCTTTTTTCCCTCTCAACAGTTAACGCTTATTGCTATCGTAAAAAGCCTAAATCCCATGGGACAAGGGATACCCCTAAGAGAATCTAGACTTTGGGTTGATGATTTCTATAAACGAAAACCTCACTGGCCAAAGAACGGCTTATTATGAAGGAACATTAAGATAGTATTCTTCATTATTTGCCATGACCACTCAGGTACCCACCAGCCCACCACTTGAAATTAAAACTTGGATTTGGCGAGGTCACCAGATTAAGTACACCGTCAAAGGCACCGGACAACCGATGGTTTTGATTCATGGCTTTGGCGCTTGTATTGGTCACTGGCGCAAAAATATTCCTGAGCTGGCCGAAGCCGGATACCAGGTCTGGAGTTTAGATTTACTAGGCTTTGGCGACTCTGATATGCCTGCCATCGATTACACCCTAGAAGTTTGGCAAGACCTATTCAAAGACTTTTGGGAAGAGTTTATCCAAGAGCCCGCCGTCTGGGTAGGGAACTCCATTGGCGGACTGCTGGTATTAATGATGTTGGCCGACCATCCCCAAATGGGCACCAGTGGTGTTTTGCTCAACTCCGCTGGCAGTATGAATATTCGCAGAGAAGAAGCGATCTTGCCCCTGCGGATGGTCATGGGTCCCATGCGGATGATGATGCGCTCTAAGCTGTTCGGTCCATTTTTCTTTAACCAAGTTCGAGGCAAACGCGCCATTCGCAACTCCCTCTCCCAAATCTATGGCAACAAAGAAGCCATTACAGATGAGTTAGTGGAGATGCTTCACAATCCGTCTTGCCGGGAAGAAGCCTGTCAGGTCTTCCTATCTGTTTTGACCGGGCCACCAGGACCTCGTCCCACCGAGTTGCTTCCTCGCATTAAGCAACCCTTACTTCTGCTTTGGGGCGAAGACGATCCCTGGGCCGCTTTGCGCACAGCCAAGGTCTATCGAGATTTGAGTGAAGATCCGAATGCCGAGCCTAAAGTCACCTTTGAAATCATTGCCAAAACCGGACATTGCCCCCACGATGAGCGCCCCGATGTCATCAATCCGATGATTATTAATTGGCTCAAGGATCTGCAGGCTGCCTAAACCAAAATCTGGCCATTGCTATTGATGACTTGTTGATACCAGTGAGCTGAGTCTTTGAGGGTCCGCTGCTGGGTCTCATAGTCTACGTAAATAATGCCGAATCGTTTGTCATAACCAAAGGCCCACTCAAAGTTATCCATAATCGACCAGAGGAAATAGCCTTTGCTCTCAATGCCATCATCAATAGCTCGGCCATAGGCTTGCAGATATCGAGTCAGAAAATCGATCCGTTGTGGATCATGGACCTGGCCATCCCTATGAACCCAGTCACAGTTCGCCATGCCGTTTTCTGTAATCACAATGGGCAATTGATACCGTTCATAGATAAACCGAGGCCCCCAATACAGGGCTTCTGGAGTAACAGGCCAATCCATAGTGGTTCGGGGTCCCCCTGATGGGTGGACTATAGAGGTCGCACTCTTGTCTGAATTCGCACGAACGGTCTGACCCTGATAAATATTGAGGCCATAGAAATCCAGAGGTTGGCAGATTGTTTCTAAATCACCCGATTGAATAGTGGGCATGATCTGCTGAAATCGGGCCATGCCATCTTCAGGATAGTGCCCCAAGATCAACGGATCGGCAAACCAAGTATTGTTCCAGCAATGCTTACCGTTGACGGCTAAGGTGCTGGCTCGGGCTGCAGCAATATCATCAGGATGATCGGTGGCAGGGATAGAGACAATGCCCACTAAAGCCGTTCCGATTTGGGGAGAACGTTTGGCCTGGGTTCGAATTACCTGCACTGCTTTCCCATGAGCCAGCAAGGAATGATGAATTGCCGTCAGTACTTCACTAAAACTAAGTTTGAGACCAGGGGCATGGTCTCCGGATTGGTGGCCCAAGCCAATAAAGCATTGGGGTTCATTATGCGGCATCCAGTGGGTGACTCGGTCTGAGAGCCGATCTACTACGACTTGAGTATATTCCGCAAACCAATCCGCACTGTCCCGATTTAGCCAGCCTCCTTTTTGAAATAAGGCTTCTGGATAATCCCAGTGAAAGAGCGTCACCCAAGGTTCAATATTGTGTTCGAGTAGGGTATCGATGATGCGATCGCAATAATCTAGCCCCTTCTCATTCACTGGCCCAATGCCCTCTGGCAAGATGCGCGGCCAGGATAAAGATAGACGATAAGCCTGCAAGCCAATATCAGCCATCAACTGAATATCTTCTGCATACCGATGGTAGTGATCACAGGCAACCGCCCCCGTATGCCCCCCAGCCACTTTATGGGGTTGGCGACACATCACATCCCAAACCGAAAGGCCCTTGCCATCTGCCTCGGCCCCTCCCTCAATTTGATAACTTGCAGCAGCAGCCCCCCAGACAAACTGTTCAGGAAATGGCATCTTTGTCTCCTCCTATAGCAACAAACCTGATTCAGCATAGACCACTCTTGTTTGCGGTATGTTACAGCCCCCACATCATGGCGATCCCCTTGCGATCCCCTCCACTGAGGGGGTTAGGGAAATCCTTGTGACTAGGTTCAATTATTCATGTGAGATATGTCACTGAGTCGCCCTAGTAAAGCTGGCATTGTCTAGACATAGATGTTCTGGGGAATACCCAAGATGGTTAGCACTTGTATCGCACCGACACCCACTTTACTCAATAATCGCTACCAGATTATTCGCATCCTTGAGGACGGGCCCTGGAGTATTGCATGGTTGGCTGAGGATACACAGCTTCCTTCTCGACGGCAATGCATTATCCGCCAGGTCAAGCCCCTCACCGCAGATGCTGACATTCAAAAACAGCTTTGCGATCGCATCCAAGCCGAAATCGAAATCTGGCAAAAGCTAGGTGGCATCCATGACCAAATTCCTTGGTTATCCAGTTTTGCCGATAGCACTGGCCAAGTCTATCTCATGGAAGAATGGGTGCCAGGACTGACCCTCACCCAAACCGTGCAAGAACAAGGCGCATTAGACGAAGCCACTGTTCAACAGATCATGACCAAGCTGCTGTCTCTCGTCGATTATTTACACCAAAATCAAATCGTCCACTGCACCTTGGAACCCAACAATATCGTGTTGCGGCAAGACGACAACAAGCCCGTCCTCCAGTACGGCGGCATGTTAAATCAGGTGATCGCCAACACATTTTTGGACAACAATATTCGGCCCAACCCTTGGATGTCCACCTCTGGCTTCCTGCCCCATGAGCAGGTCATCCTCGACCAACACTATTACTCCAGCAACCTTTACAGCCTGGGTCTGATCGGCATTTATTTGTTGACCGGGAAAGACCCCTACGATCTGTTTAACCTCAACACCGGGTCCTGTGATTGGAACACCCAGACCTTAGCCCAAGATTCAGCCTTTGCTGCCATTTTGAACAAGGCGATTGCTCGGTTCCCAGGAGAGCGATTCCTGACGGCTCGGCAAATGATGAAGGCTTTGGCTGCTCCAGGGCAATTCGTTCAACAATCCCTCTCGGTTCACTCCACTCTAGTGGAGCAAATGGGAGCCTATTTAGATTCATGCCTTCTGAGTCTAAATCCCTCTGAGCCGCCCCTCAATTCCTATTCTGGGTAAGCCTCTCCTCCCAACATCTTGAGTTTGCTTTGGGTGATACCCATCACGTTAATAGCGTGATAGCTCTCAGTCAGGTCAGTGATGATTCTCATCGCTGACCTTTTTTAGATCTGGGATGCTATGCATATCCCCCAAAAAGAAGAACCCATAGTTCCGCAAAGGGTTTGCAACTCGGGTTTACTTCCCAAATGAGGGTATTGATGACTGAGAGAAAATGAAATGGTTAGCAATTTCTTAAACAAAAACACTCAACGCTCCAAAACCTATTGGCATCTTCAACAAAGCGGCACAGCCCTACAAACAACATGGGTGAACTCAACCCAACCCCTGCAAGCCACCTCACCTAAACGCGATCACGGTAAAGTTGCACGTTCTACTGATGTTCGATCTTCACTGTTCCAAGCCTTAAGCACCACGCCCGACACCCCCTCTCTAGGAGAGCTGATCGCCCTCTCTTGCCACCGTCTAGTTTCATATATTCAGCTATCTAGCTTTCTACCCCTCTATGTCAAGCAAGCCTGGATTCGGCAAATTAGAGTGATTGATTTACAGCGCTGGCAAGCTGGGTTAGCCATTCTAGAAGAGCTATCTTTCGATCACCGCTGCGCTCAGACAGACTATCGCCCTGGCCATGACATCTTTGATTACAACAGCAGCCAGAACCAGGATTTCAATGCCGAGATGACTTGTATTGAGCATGAACTCAATACCATTGAAATGATCCTCAACTATGCTGAAGACTCCGCTGAAGCCAGCTAGAACATCAGCCACCCAATCAATCCAAGCATGAGAAGCCATTGATCATGGGAGCAGTCTACCTGCATAAACTTTTCTTTTTATTCGGCCTATCCATCTTATGTGCGCTGATCTTTATCCCTTTGCTCACTGCCAATTTACCAGGTTGGCTATTTCTCATCACTCTCCCTGTTGGCGCAATTATTTATATTGTGTTTCAGGCAGGCTTTGATCGCCTCACCGAATCGTTCAAAGGATCAATGGGTAAGGTCGTCTGCTTCACCATATGTATGGTAGGCGGCATAGTGGGTGCAATGATGTTGGAGTTACTGAAATCTCTACTGGGTTAAGGGATTGATTTTGGTCTGACTCTGTTGCAAAATTCGTCGCGTACTATTTATCTTGCATGCACCACCAGCCCGACATGTTCAACAATAGACGCCAACGATGAACTGAACTAGCTTCCGTTAGTTCCCTCATCGCCGCTAGCTTGATAGATTGCATCGGTATCCGTCATTGAGAGAACTCCCAAAGCAAGCATTATAATTTGCCCCTAGCCAACTGCAAAACACGCCTATCAGCAGCTCACAGCCTGATTGATATTGGCCGTAAATTCACTCTAGATTTTATACAGTCAAAAATAAACAAGATAGAGGACGTTATCTTGTCTATTTTCATTCTTTTTGGGGAATTCTAAGCCAATACTCAAATCCTTGTCTTCAATTGCGATTACCTTCTACGCCAACACCAGCAACGATTAATCCAAAAAATCCAGACATCATGGCTACAACCCATGCACTATCCATCTTTTAAGCGACTACGGAGTTAGTGAATGCAAACCGTAGCCAACTACCTACGGTCACTACCAACAGACTATAGAGTTATTTATAGTAAATATTTTCTAGCATTCATTACCTTAGGGTTTATTGCCTACGATTTAACTGAAATTGGCCCCAAGATCGGATCCTTATCTCGCACTGTTTTACCCGTTTTACCGATCTGTTCTTCACTGCTGATATTAGGGGCATTAAGGATTTTTCTACCCCAACGTCCACCCAAATGGATTCAAGGGCTATTCGTTTTTTTATTGTTTGTTGTGCAAGCCCGATATCTCTTGTGGCGGGCAACCCATACTCTAATTTTGAGTGGGCCAGATGGTGTATTTTGCATCGGCCTCTTTGCTTATGAACTGCTCAGCATTCTGAATAGCTGGACCAATAACTATTTAATCTTACGGTCTCCCAATCGCAGTCTCGAAGCCGATCAATATAGTCAGTGGGTGCAAAAGACCTATAAGCCCAGCGTCGATATTTTGATCCCCACTTATAATGAATCCCACAAAATGTTGGAACGGACGCTGATTGGTTGTAAATCCCTGAAATACCCGAAACAACAAAAACACATTTGGTTACTGGATGATGGACAACGACCCGATGTTAAAGCGCTGGCCCAAAAATGGGGATGCAATTACCTCACTCGGCCCATTAATGACCATGCTAAGGCAGGAAACCTCAATCATGCTTTAAAGCATGTCAGTAGCGAAATTTTGGTGGTTTTTGATGCTGACTTTGTCCCCCTCAATCACTTTTTGGAACGAACCATTGGATTTTTCAAAGCAGACGATAATTTGTCCATGGTCGTCACTCCTCAAAAGTTCTACAATCCCGACCCTCCTCAAAAAAACCTAGGCGGGCGGTTTATTACGGATGAGCAAACTGATTTTTACCAAGTGATTCAGCCCGCCCGAGATTCTGTCAATGCTGTGGTTTGTTCGGGTAGTTCTGTGCTGTATCGACGCCAGCATTTAGATGCCATTGGTGGCATTCCTCTAGATACCATTGTTGAGGACTATGCCACGGGCATCTTAATGCAAGCTCGGGGTTATAAGACCGTCTATTTAAATGAACTGCTGAGTGTCGGCTGTGCCGCCAACAATATTAATGAATATCTAAAACAACGGATGCGTTGGGCAGAAGGCACCTTGAGGATGGTGATTAGCAAACGTAATCCTCTGTGGTTGCCTGGCCTCAACTTTATACAGCGGTTTACCTATGCTGCGGGCACCCTGTACTGGCTGGAAGAGATGCTGAAAACCTTGAGCTTTTTGGCTCCTCTTTTCTACTTGCTGTTTGGATTCAAAAGCATTGACATCACGTTAGGGGAAGCCAGCACCTATACCTTCTATAATTATTCTCTTTCTATGATTGTGATGAGCTGGATGCGAGGCAGCGTCCTGTTATTGATTATCTATAATCTCTTGCAAGGGTTTCATATTTTCAAAGTTGTACTGAAAATATTTTTATATTCTCAAATCTCTGATTCCTTCCAGGTCACGAATAAACAGTTAGATAGCTTTGGTATAAAGTTCAATCTTCACAGTTTGGCGCATATTTTCATACTTTTAGGACTCACTCTATTCGCGATCATGTATGGCTTATTCCATCCCACAGGTGACGATCTATATATCATCAATCTCATTTGGGCCCAAGTGAATCTGCTCTTTTTAGCAGCAGCCCTGATTGCGGGAGTGAGTGCCGATCATGATCGGGGACACCCTCGGGTCTTTTCGGATGAGGTCTGCCAGGTAACGACCCAAACAGGACAAAGCGCCATGGGTCAATTTATAGATATTTCGGAAGCAGGCTGTCGCTTTCGCACCCATAACCCTACCGCACTACAACTGAATGAGACCGTTGAATTAGCCGTACCCAGGACCAGCTTACGAATGATGGCTGAGATCCGCAATCAGCAGAAAAACGGCACGGTGTATGGCTGCATGTTTAAGGATGTAGACGCGGTCACCCTCTGGAAAATCGTTAACTTTACCTATTGCAACCCCCAAAACTGGAAACTGCCTCGAATTCCTACAGAGTGGGATACGATTCGTGCGATCGCATCTGGCTTATACGGCCTCTACCCTTTTCGCAACCTGAAAGTATCCTGTAAGATCAACCCACGCTAGCCATCGCCACAGTCACCGATAAATGCACTCACTCATAAAATTAAATGCACCTGAACCGTCATTCTTGAGCGACACCTGTGTACTATTGAGATCGGACGGATCAACTACGATCTAAGTGTTTCCCCTGATTTGCTCAAGACACATCATGAATTATGCTGTGCCTAGGTAAACAGGAGTCTTGTTCTTACTTCGTTTAAGATAAAGATTACACCTAAAAAAGGTAGATTTAGACCATTTGAATAACTCACGTTGTCTATGATCTAGTCCAATCAAGGTAAAGATACTCTTGATCAATTTCCTGGTACTCATTATAGTTTTGGCCCGCTCAACTTAGAGCCCAAGATGATGACACCTTGTTGATTTAAAGTGAAACTCTCGTAAAAATACGGAGTATTCAGAGTTAGCTAGAGCGTCTTAATAGGGAATCCTTGTAATGAAGAGCTGTGGGTCTCATGGAGGTAAAAGGGAAGAGAGACATGACAACAGTAATGGTAGTTGATGACAGCCCCACCATGCGTGCCATGCTAACGGATATGTTACAGCGCAATGGTCTAGAGGTCATTGAAGCTGAAGACGGCTTAGCAGCTAAAACAATGCTGCAGGCCAGTAGCTATCCAGACTTGGTGATCACAGATATTGTGATGCCTCGCATGAACGGCTATGAATTGTGCCGCTGGGTCAAAAATGACCTAACCGACCGCAACTTACCCGTGATTATGTGCTCTACCAAGGGTGAAGCATTTGATCGACATTGGGGCATGAAGCAAGGGGGAGACGCTTACATTACCAAACCCTTTAACCCCTCAGAAATGCTCGATCTCATTCGTAAGCTACTCAAAACCCGGGCCGAGTCCTAGGGATTGGGTCAGCCAATATGGGAATCGAGATAGAGCGTAAGTTTCTCGTTACAGGAGAAGCATGGCGATCCATGGGCCATAGCGTCCCTCTCATTCAAGGGTATTTAGCAGGAAGTAATCAGGCCACCGCCAGGGTTCGTATTGCCGGAGACATCGCCTTCCTCACCGTTAAAGGAAGAGTCAAAAATCTGACGAGACAGGAGTTTGAATATGAGATCCCTGTAGCTGATGCTCAAGCTATGATGGATCTTTGCCATCCGAGAGTCGTTGAAAAAACCCGCTACAAGATTCCGATAGAAGACCTCATTTGGGAGGTTGATGAGTTTGCTGGCCAGAATCAAGGGTTAGTCCTGGCAGAAGTAGAGCTGACCTCTCCTGAGCAATCTGTCCCATTACCCGATTGGATCGGCCTAGAAGTCTCGGATGATCCGAGATATTTCAATTCTTACCTAGCGGCTCATCCCTATAAAACTTGGCCCCATGAGTCAAGCTCCAATCCATAATCAGGCTAGAAATTACCATTAAATTAGCCCTCATGCTTAAGGCATGAGGGCTAATCGCTTCGCAAATTAGGCCGGTCTTTATCCCTTACTATCTGCGTTGACATTAAAGAGAAATGGCACCTGTCCGCTATCTTTGCCACTGCCACTAATTAAGACACGGGGCATTTGGGAACCCCCTTTCCTCCAGGCTTCAATCGCTTCTTTTTGCAGAACTAATTTGCCCCCTTGATCCTTCAAGGTTTCTGCCAATAGACGTTGGGCTTCTGCCTTACCCTTAGCACGGTTCACTTCAGCCAGGGCTTCTTGCTCAGCTTCCCGAGCAACATAAACCGCTCTCTGAGCGCGCTGTTCGGCAATTTGTTTCTCTTCAACGGCCTGAGCAAATTCTGGGGAAAAGTCGAGATCTACAACGCTAGTATCAAGAACGATAATGCCGTATTTTTCCAGTCGCTTACTCAAAGCATCGTCAAAATCGGATTTCAAGACTTCCCGTTGGGTAATAGCTTCTTCCACGGTGCGGCGAGAGGCAGCAATCTTAAAAGACTCCTGAGTCTGGGGCGCAATGATTTTGGAAACAATATTTTGAAGAGAACCTTGCTTCCGTCTTACTTCTACCACTTCCGTTGCATCGAGCCGAAAGTTAATGGCAAAACGGGCGGTGAGGTCCTGTAAGTCTTTGGTAGAACTTTGGGCAGGAACTTCAAATTTTTGGACCGTCAAATCGTAAATATCGACTCTAGAAACAAAGGGAGCTTTGAAATGAATGCCTTCAAGGAGCGCTCCATCCCGCGCTTTTCCCAAAATACTGAGCACGCCAGCTTGACCGGGATTGATAATCACAACAGCATTGAGGCCCAACAGTACCAATAACGCAATGATAATTCCGAGATTTGCTGGATTCCAATCCTTCATGCTTAAGCCTTTTTGGTAATCTTGCCTTTCTCAGGGTAGCTGATTTATCTCTTCCAAGGGCAGGGATTTAGCTTCAATCTTTTTAGGAAGCTGCTGAGGGAGTGTCACCGTAAAGAGGGTACCTTGCTGCAACCGACTGCTGACACTCATTTGACCTTGGTGATTGTGGCAAATCCCTTGTGCGATCGCAAGCCCCAATCCCGTTCCCATCACTTTGCCAGAGGAAACGGGTTGAGCCGCCGGTATTAACGACCGCTGTCGAGCCGGATCCGCCCGATAAAACCGATCAAAGACATGGGGGATGGCTTCCGCCGGAATCCCGAGTCCCTCATCTTCAACTATCGCCTTTAGATAAGGTATACCTTGTCGAAGAGACTGTTTGAGGGTCACCCTGACCCTACCCTCCGCAGGGGTGTATTGAATACCATTACTCACCAGATTGGTAAACAACCGCACCAGCTGATCGTAGTCTCCGATCACAGAAAAGGACTCTTCACCGGGTATCGTTTCTGCCCCCGTCTCTTCTAAATTTAGGTGTAGATGCACCCCCTTACTCGTCGCTAAAGCCCGTTGGTCTTCAACCACTTCCATCAAGACAGCATCCAACGGACAAGGCTGGTAGTCAATCTGGAGCATGCCACTGTCTTGGCGGGCTAAAAACAGCAGGTCATCCACCAAGCGTCCAAGGCGCTGAGTCAGCCGCTCAATCACTTCTAACTGTTGCCGTTGCTCAGGCATCTCCAGTTCAGGATCTGCTAAAGCGACTTGCACATTGGTTTGGATAAGGGCAATCGGATTCCGCAACTCATGGGAGGCATCCGCCGTAAACTGCTTCAGATGTTGGTAAGAGTCTTGAATCGGTTCAATGGCTAACCCCGAGAGAAACCAACCCGTCATTGCCACTAACCCCACTAACAAACTCGTCCCCAAGCTCAGGTCAATAAACAGTTGGCGAGCGGGTTTCGTCACCTCAAACCAAGGATGGCTCACTCTTAGATAGCCCAGCACATTGCCATTCAACATGACCCGCTGGGTGAGCTGCCGCAACAAGTAATCGTCTGCAATTTCAACGGTTTCACCACGGTAGCCCAACCGAATGGGGACCTCCAAGGTTTCAGATAGAGTTGACCAAAGCAAATCACCGTCTGAATTAAACCATTCCAGATCAATCCGGTCATCATCCACCGCATCCGGCGGATCACCAAAGCTTGCTTCTAAATTAACGATAAACGGAGAGTCTAGAGGAGAGAAATCTGCATTACTCGCCTCGACGACTAACGAGCGCTGTACCACCTCCACCACATGGCTCAAGGTATCATCCACCCGCTCAATCAGCGTGCCCCGCACATACAGGTAAAAACCACTGGCAAATACCAGCAGTAAAATTGCAGTGACCCCTGTATACCAGAGTGCTAATCGCCGTCGAGTTTTTTGGAACATACCGTAGAGACTATTTATTCTGACGCCGTTTCTAAAGCCAGCTTTTCCTTATCTCGTTTCCGTTTCTTGGCATAGAGCTGGATCGTCACCACCATCGCCACCACCATGGCAAAAATCACCCATACGGTTATATCCGTCGGCAGACTATTTTTGAAGACCGCCAACAGCACAATGGCCACTAGCATCAAGGTTGGCGCTTCATTGAGTGCCCGCAGTTGCTGCCCTGACCACCCACAGGTTCCTTCTTCCAGCTTTTTCATCAGCCGACGACAGTAGAAGTGGTACACCAGCAACAATGCTACAAACCCTAATTTAACCTGTAGCCATCCTTGCTTCAGCAGATCAGGCTGAGTCACGAGCATCCCAATCGCCATCGTCACAGTCACCATCATCCCAGGACTGGTAATGATGCTATAGAGACGCTTTTCCATCAGCGTATACTGCTGCTTGAGAATAGCAGGTGCAGGCTCCGGCTCATCGTTGGCTTCTACGTGATAGATAAATAAGCGGACTAAATAAAAGAGTCCAGCGAACCAAACAACAACGCCAATAATATGAAATGCTTTAAACCAAAAGTAAGCCATGAACCTGCCAACACTTCAAAAGACCTAAAACCCATCCTAAACTAACCCTTGCCATGGCAAGAGAGTTACTAGGCGTTGCGTCATCTTCCTTAAAGATTGGGCATCAAAACTCAGTTCAAGTCAGCTCCAATAAGCCTGAAACAGACATCAGCAATCGCCTTCTCGCTTCAACATGGGCTCGGCTTAACCTGAGTGGCAAGATTGAAAGTGCAATCTCTCTTGCCAGGCAATAGCTCCAGACATGAGATGTCATTCATAAGAGATTGCACCGCAGATTTATGCTTCTACCAAAGGAGGGCATGTCACACTAGTCCCCCCTAATCCACAATAGCCACCCGGATTTTTAGCCAAGTATTGCTGGTGATAATCTTCCGCATAATAAAATTCGGGAGCATCCAACACTTCAGTCGTAATTTCATTTAGGCCAGCTTTTTTTAAAGCTTCCTGATAAATACCCTTGGAAGACGATGCTAGTGCCTTTTGCTGCTCCGAGTAGGTGTAAACGCCAGAACGATATTGCGTGCCCACATCATTCCCTTGCTGCATCCCTTGGGTTGGATTATGGCTTTCCCAAAAAACTTGCAGAAGACTGTCGTAACTAATTTTAGAAGGGTCAAAAATAACCATCACGACTTCGTTATGCCCCGTCATTCCTGAACAGACTTCTTGATATGTGGGGTTAGGCGTGACACCACTGGCATAGCCCACAGCAGTCACATACACCCCCTCCTGTTGCCAAAAACGTCGTTCAGCCCCCCAAAAACAACCCAAGCCAAACATGGCTTGCTCCAACCCTTCAGGAAAAGGAGGTTTGAGAGGATGACCATTGACAAAGTGCTTCTCAGGAACAGGCATCGATTTTGCCCGCCCTGCTAATGCGTCCTCTGAAGTCGGTAAGGTAAGCTTTTTCCCAAATAATCCAAAAAGAGCCATAGTGCCAAAAATTAATTGATGAAGGACAGAGAGATACTACCTTCAGGGTAACGAATCCATAGGAACGCAAGGTTACCCTGGCATACATAGAACGATATATCTAGTCTCTACGAGATTGAAAGATAAAGAACGCAATCATATAGCCATTTTCTTATTCCACCTCCAAAAGCCTAATTTACAGCGACAACCCACAACTAACTATATAGATAAAAACACCGAGAATAACTTTAAGAATTAGTTGAAGCAGCAGGCCATATATTAAATAATTTCTTTCACTTTCATAGATAAAGCAAAGAGTTTTATCGGAAAACACTGACTCCTCTCAGCATTAATTGATTTTCAGAGCATAAATATCAGAGTTTTTACTGAGGTGGCCATATTTCTGAAGTAGCTACGCTAGTTATAGAATTCTCCCCAAAGAAAATATTCCGTATTTTCTCGCAATAGACAAAGCTCAAAATTCTAGCAAACAATCAACAAAGCAGCTATTAATCAACAAACTAAATTCACATCTAAAGTGCTTCCATCAATGGAGGTTATTTTTACAATCAATCCATTCATACAATCAGACTAAAAATACAAGCACAAACCAAAAAGCTACAGATAAAATCACATAAAGGCTCATTGTTTCACTTCTAATTAAGTTATACATTAGAAGAATTTTAATGACGTCAATTCATACATAGCAGTGCCAGCATTGATATATAACCTGATATATCAATGCAAGTACATTGCGGTGCCACTCATATTCATGAAAGCCATATCATCAAACCCAAAAAATCAATAAAAAAGCTATTCCTTGATTAATTCATAAATTAATTAGCCAAGAAAACACCTAAAAATATCGCCTAACCAATAAATATCAGAAGTAAATCCACGAGATCTCTTCACTCATTTTTCAGACCTTAAATAACATCCAGTGCAATGACCAACCCAGCCAATTCTCAAGAATCTCATGATGTTATAAGCTCTGATCTTGATCATGATAGAACTTCTGAAATAGAATTCTCGCTTAGCAATAATTCAACTCTCTTAAGCGACCAGAAAGAAGACGAACATCTGTTTAAAGATGAGACAAAACCACCACAACCTTCCATTGAAGCATTAGAATCTTTATCAATTGAAGGGGCAAGCTCTCAGCAAAACGATTTCGTTGAACAATATCGTTTCGACGAGTATCTTAACAGCAAAACTTTTTCTCTTTCTCCAAATCTTACCTCTCTACTTAACCCTGCAGAGCAACAAGCAAGCTGTTTAAACTGTGGTCAAGTGGGATGCGCTTGTTCACCTAACCGGACCCAGCAACAAGACGACCCTCATTACCATCATGGCCATACGTCACACCATCATGGCCATACGTCACACCATGCTCATGGTTTAGAGGGAGACTTCCCTGTATGGAATACAGCTAACACTTCAGCTAATATCAACCCATCTTCTTCTCTAGCTGTTAGCAATACATTTCAACTCCACAGCAATCCCAATGCGCAACACACGATTTACTTAGACTTTGACGGACATACCACATCCGGAACATGGTGGAACAATGGGGGAACCATCCGATCTTCCGCCTATAATCGAGACGGTAATAGCGCGTCTTTCAGTACAAGTGAATTATTAGAAATTCAGTCGATTTGGCAGCAGGTCGCTGAGGATTTTGCCCCTTTTAATGTCAACGTCACGACCCAAGACCCAGGCGCTGCAGCCTTAAGCAGAACAAGTAGCAGCGACAGTCAATGGGGCGTTCGTGTTTTATTCACTGATAACCGCAACGAGATAGATGGTACGGCAGTTGCTGCAGGCGCAGGAGGCATTGCCTATGTCGGTAGTTTTAATCGCAATGTTGATCAGGCCGTTTTTGTTTTTAATAAAGGGGCTAGAGCTGCTGCCGTCACTGCAAGTCATGAAGTTGGGCACAGTTTATATCTCAGGCACGATGGTATCAGTGGTCAGACCGCTTACCATCCTGGCCATGGCAGCGGTGCCACGAGTTGGGGCACTATCATGGGAGCCCCTTTTCAGGAAAACCTGACGCAATGGAGTAAAGGAGATTACTACAACGCAGATAACACTGAAGACGACCTTGCCATCATCACCACAAGAAATGGCTTTGATTATCGCTCCGACGATCATGGCAATAGCCAAGCCAATGCTTCAGCACTATCCCTAAACAATGCCGGTCAAATGAGTTCCTTCGGCATTATTGAAAGGAATACAGATGTTGACTATTTTTCCTTCACAACAGGAGCAGGCGACGTTTCATTTACAATTACTCCTACATCAAAAGCATTCGTTGGGAATGGTAGCGGTGGCTATGCCACTGAATACTTAGATGCTCAAGGCGCTAATCTCGATATCTGGGCGGGACTATACAACTCTAATGGCACATTGTTAACATCTTCTAACCCGAGCAATCTTTTAACTGCAAGTTTAGACTTGTCCCTTACTGCAGGAACTTACTTTATCCGCATTGATGGTGTGGGCAAAGATAATCCCTTAGTCAGTGGATCACAAGGCTATTCTGATTATGGCAGTTTGGGCCAGTATTCAATCCTTGGCAATGTTGAATCACTCTCCGCGAGAATAATTGAAGCATCAGGGAATGCCTCATTACTCACTACGGTGGTTGGTTATCAACTTCAAGGGCAGGGAGCTGCTGCTCAGTTTCTTCGGTTGAACGGAAATGTGGTCAGCGAAAACACTTTCTCCGGCTGGTCTGCTATTGGTGTAGAGCGGTTAGGGCAAGGGTATCAGTTACTGTGGAAAAATGTTGATGGACGCTATTTAGACTGGCGGGTGGATGCAAATGGGACTTATCAGAGCTCTCAAAGTATCAGTGAAACAGAACTCACTAGTTTAGAACCGACTTTTCAGCAAGATCTCAATGGTGATCAAGAGATTGGATGGGCATCAACGGCGATAGAAACGGTTGGGACTGCCTCCTTAACAACAACGGCAGTTGGTTATCAACTGCAAGGGCAGGGAGCTGCTGCTCAGTTTCTTTGGTTGAACGGAAATGTGGTCAGCGAAAACACTTTCTCTGGCTGGTCTGCTATTGGTGTAGAGCGGTTAGGGCAAGGGTATCAATTACTGTGGAAAAATGTTGATGGACGCTATTTAGACTGGCGGGTGGATGCAAATGGGACTTATCAGAGCTCTCAAAGTATCAGTGAAACAGAACTCACTAGTTTAGAACCGACTTTTCAGCAAGATCTCAATGGTGATCAAGAGATTGGATGGGCATCAACGGCGATAGAAACGGTTGGGACTGCCTCCTTAACAACAACGGCAGTTGGTTATCAACTGCAAGGGCAGGGAGCTGCTGCTCAGTTTCTTTGGTTGAACGGAAATGTGGTCAGCGAAAACACTTTCTCTAGCTGGTCTGCTATTGGTGTAGAGCGGTTAGGGCAAGGGTATCAGTTACTGTGGAAAAATGTTGATGGACGCTATTTAGACTGGCGGGTGGATGCAAATGGGACTTATCAGAGCTCTCAAAGTATCAGTGAAACAGAACTCACTAGTTTAGAACCGACTTTTCAGCAAGATCTCAATGGTGATCAAGAGATTGGATGGGCATCAACGGCGATAGAAACGGTTGGGACTGCCTCCTTAACAACAACGGCAGTTGGTTATCAACTGCAAGGGCAGGGAGCTGCTGCTCAGTTTCTTTGGTTGAACGGAAATGTGGTCAGCGAAAACACTTTCTCCGGCTGGTCTGCTATTGGTGTAGAGCGGTTAGGGCAAGGGTATCAGTTACTGTGGAAAAATGTTGATGGACGCTATTTAGACTGGCGGGTGGATGCAAATGGGACTTATCAGAGCTCTCAAAGTATCAGTGAAACAGAACTCACTAGTTTAGAACCGACTTTTCAGCAAGATCTCAATGGTGATCAAGAGATTGGATGGGCATCAACGGCGATAGAAACGGTTGGGACTGCCTCCTTAACAACAACGGCAGTTGGTTATCAACTGCAAGGGCAGGGAGCTGCTGCTCAGTTTCTTTGGTTGAACGGAAATGTGGTCAGCGAAAACACTTTCTCTGGCTGGTCTGCTATTGGTGTAGAGCGGTTAGGGCAAGGGTATCAGTTACTGTGGAAAAATGTTGATGGACGCTATTTAGACTGGCGGGTGGATGCAAATGGGACTTATCAGAGCTCTCAAAGTATCAGTGAAACAGAACTCACTAGTTTAGAGCCGACTTTTCAGCAAGATCTCAATGGTGATCAGAGAATTGAGCAAGCTTCTCTCGCTCATAATTTAAGATATGGTGATTTATTACTAGGTGGTCCTAGTGATCAGATGCTGGTGGGGAATGCTAGGAATGATTTGCTAATAGCAGGAGATAGCTCAGATCAATTTGTTTTTTTGAATCCCACGGATGGTATTGATACGATTACTGTTATACCTGGTAAAGATTTGATTCAGATCTCTGCTGCAGACTTTGGCAGGGATTTAGTGGGTGATGTACATTTAGCCAGTGAACAATTTGGATTAGGGGTTGCGGCAACCCCTGACCAGGAAAGTTTTTTGTATGATCAGCTTTCGGGATATTCACGCTATGATGCTGACGGTATAGATGGCATCGCTTCTATCCATATTGCGACTCTTAGCTGAAGGCCTGGGCTATCTCCTTAAGATATTCAACTTGTGCTTTAATGTGAGCTATTTTTCATTGGGTTGATAATCCTCACATCATTAAGTACTAAGAAACACAAATTTCTAAAGAGTCAATCTAGCAACTTGTAACAGTCGTGCTACCCTGTTGGCAATTCTAATTATTTTGTCTTGGAATTAGCTTTCCCTAGATGAGCGCCACATTAGTTCGACCGAAGTAATTTGTGTACGTAAAACAACTCGAGCTTTCTCATTTCAAGTCTTTTGGTAGCACCACTTCGATTCCTTTGCTGCCAGGGTTTACGGTTGTTAGCGGACCGAATGGTTCCGGTAAATCTAATTTATTAGATGCCTTGTTGTTTGCCTTGGGATTAGCAGGGTCACGGGGAATGCGGGCGGAGCGTTTGCCAGACTTGGTAAATCATGCCCAAATTAAGCGGGGACATGCGATCGCAGAGACCCGAGTCACGGTCACCTTCGAACTATCCCCCCAAGAGCTGGAAGAGTTAGCAGCAGCGGAAGCTGCCGAAGCCGAAGAAGCCGAAAGACACACCGACACCACGACGGTATCAGCGATACCAAAACCGGATACGGAATCCACTCTAGCCCCCAATGAATGGCAGGTAACTCGCAAACTGCGGGTGACCAAGCAAGGCACCTATACCTCGTCCTATGCCATTAATGGCGAGTCCTGCACCCTCACCCAGCTCCACGAGCAGCTGAATCGCCGTCGGATTTATCCAGAGGGCTATAACGTCGTCCTCCAAGGGGACGTCACCAGCATTATTTCCATGAACGCCCGGCAACGCCGAGAAATTATTGATGAGCTGGCCGGGGTTGCTAACTTTGACCGGCGGATTAATCAGGCCAAAGATAAGCTAGATGCCGTTAAAGATCAAGAAGAGCGTTCCCGCATCGTCGAGCAGGAACTCAATGATCAGTGCGAACGCCTAGCCCGTGATCGGATCAAAGCGGAAAAGTATCAGAAACTGCGCACTGAACTGCAATCGAAAGCGGCCTGGGAAGGGGTGCTTGCCTGGCGTGACTTACAAGCCCAGATTGACAAGAAACAAAAACAACTCGCCACGGAACAGAAAACCCAAGCCAAGCTAGAGACCGAAACAACGGTATTAGCCACGGAATTAGAAGAAATCTCCCAGAAGCTGGCAACCCTCAATGCCCAAGTCAAAGCTCTAGGAGAAGAAGAACATCTCGCCCTCCAAGCTCAAATTGCCACCCAGGAAGCTGAACTCAAGCAGCTCCAGCGCCAGCAAGGTGAACTGGAGCAATCGCAACAGCAAGTCGCCCAATCCATTCAACATACGCAACAGCAACTGCAAACCTTCCAGGCTGAGATTAAGCAGGTTAGTGAACAACACCAAATATTAACCACTACTGAAGTTGCCCGGTTAACTCAGGCTCGTGAACAGGCCCAGCAAGCCCTGGATACCACCCGGCAACAGGCTCAGGCCATTGCCCAATCTGCTGATGCCTGGATCGAGCAGCAATCCCACCTGAATCAGCAAATCAAAACGGTTCTGCAAGCTTTGGAACCCCAGCGGGCCGAACAAGCTCAACTACAAGAGCGGGTCCAGCAATTAGATCGCCAAAGCGATCTCCAGCAGCAATCGGTTCAGCAGATCGCCCAAGAGTTGACGGAGACCCAAGAACAGCTAGAGGCAGCTGAAGCTGAGGTCTTACAACGACAAGAGCAGGTGCAAGATTGTGCGGGTGCGATCGCAGAAGTGGATCACGATATCAATACCCAGCAAGAAACCCACAATCGACTGCTACGCGAACAACAAGAGAAGCAGCGCCAGCTCGACAAACTAGAAGCCCAAGAACAGGCCCAGCAAGAAGTTCAGGGTACCCATGCCACCCATATCATTCGTAAAGCCAAACTGGCAGGAGTCCATGGTCTCGTAGCTCAACTAGGGCAAGTAGATGCCCATTATCAAACCGCCTTAGAAATTGCTGCGGGCGGTCGCCTTGGTTGTCTAGTCGTCGATGATGACGCCGTCGCCTCAGCCGGCATTGACCTCTTAAAGCGAGAGCGAGGCGGACGAGCGACCTTCTTGCCCCTGAATAAAATGCGCCCCCCGAAGGGACTGCCCTCCTTAACCGCCTCAGGTGCCATTGATTTTGCCATCGAACTGATCGATTTTGACCCGATTTATGAACCAATTTTTGCCTTTGTATTTGGCAATACCGTTGTCTTCAAAACCCTGAGTGATGCCCGTCGCCATATCGGTAAATACCGGATGGTGACGCTGGATGGAGAACTTCTGGAACCCACGGGTGCCATGACGGGAGGCAGCCGCAATCGCCATAACACCCTTCATTTTGGTACGGGTGAAGCAGGAGAATCAGCTGCCATTATGGCGTTGAAACAACGCCTATCAGAAATTGCGACGTTGCTACAGCCCATTGAAAACAAAATTGAGCAGACCCAAGCTCGATTAACCAGTAAACATCAAGAGTTAAGCGGCCTGCGTCAGCAACATCGTGAGGCCCAGCTCAAAACGGAACAGTTGCAGAAAGAACTCAAGGTGTTGGCCGACCGACAAGCCCACCTAGAAAAGCAGCAGCAAACCTATGGCCTAGATTTGAAGGGCGCTCAGGATCGCCTCCAGACCCTGCAAACCAATTTGCCCCAACAAGAAACAGAGTTAGAACAGCTGCGAGAATCCCTAGAAGAACTGGAACAGTCCCAAACCCACGGTGAATGGAAGACCCTACAAAACCAGATTCAGGGCCAAGAGTCGATTGTGGCCGGACGAGAACAGGCCCTGCGCGAAGTCCAACAAAAGATTCAAGAGCTGACTAGCCAGCAAGAGCGTCTGCACGAGAAACAAGAACAGGCCGAGGTCACCCTCCAAACCTTGCACACCCAAACCGAAACCCAGGTCACCCAAAAAACCGAAAATCAAGAACAGCAACAGAAAATCGAGGCCACCATCGCCACGTTCCGCACCGAGTTGGGTAAATTGGAAGAGCGCTTAGGGAGTGAGAAACAAGAACGCGATCGCGTCGAGACCCATCTACAAGAACGCACCGCTGCCCATCAGCAATTGCTATGGCAAATCCAAAAAACCCAAGATAAGCAGCAGGAGCAACAAGAGCTAATTCAGCAGCTACAAACCCAACTACAAGCCAAAGCAACAGAACTCCCCGACCCCTTACCGGAAATTCCGGATGACCTCACCCTAGAGCAGCTTCGCGAGGAATTGCAAAAGCTGCAAAAGCGCCTCCAGGCCATGGAGCCGGTGAATATGCTGGCCATCGAGGAATACGAGCGGACCCAAGAGCGGCTGGTTGAGTTAACGGACAAACTAACGACCCTGGAATCCGAACGCACGGAACTCCTCCTGCGCATCGAGAATTTCCGCACCCTGCGCTATCAATCCTTTCGTGAAGCCTATGATGCCATTGACATCAATTTCCAGAGTATCTTTGCCGAACTCTCCGATGGCGATGGACATTTACAGCTGGATAACCCCGAAGATCCTTTTCAGGGTGGTCTCAATTTAGTCGCCCACCCCAAAGGCAAACCCGTCCAGCGTTTAGCTTCCATGTCTGGAGGAGAGAAATCTCTGACTGCCCTCAGCTTTATCTTTGCCCTACAGCTGTATCGGCCTTCTCCTTTCTATGCCTTTGATGAAGTCGATATGTTCTTGGATGGTGCTAACGTGGAACGCTTGTCCAGCATGATTCAAAAGCAGGCCAAGCAAGCGCAATTTATTGTGGTCAGTCTGCGTCGTCCCATGATTGAGGCCTCTGATCGCACCATCGGCGTCACTCAAGCTAGAGGAACACATACTCAGGTGATCGGCATCCAGCTTCGCCCTACAGCAACCGAACCCGCCACCCCTGTAGAAGCCTCATAAATTAGAGATCATCAGAGACGCCTATTGCTTTCTTTGTGGGCTCCGGCTCAATATCTCGTTCAGTTTTGAGCCATTGCGTCTGAGGTTGAACAAAAAACTTGAAGTAAATCGGCAATTTCCACAGAAGATAGACCGGAATAGATAAAAGAGTCGATACGGGCAAATCCTCTCGTCCAACCTTCATCCAGGCTGCACCTAGGGCAAGACTAAGTAGACTACCAGCAACAGCCAACACCAGAAGGGGGAGCCATGAGACGAGACCTAGCCCCCAGAACAGGCCAGAAAGACTAAACGTGAACAACCACAATAGAACTAACAGAGATAAGGGCGGCACGGATAAGTCCAAAACCAGCATCACGAGATCCAATCGTTTCTGTCGCCATGCTTCCCCAAGCAGCTTCGGAACCTGAGTAAAAATCACCTCTAAATGGCCATGTTCCCAGCGAGACCGCTGACTTTGAGCCGCCTGGTTTTGCATCAACCGTCCGGTGACTCGGCCAGTGGTGATATAAGCGGGAGTATGACCTGCGATCGCAAGATCGATCGTCAGCTGCATATCATCCACACACTTACTACCCGCCAACGGGGCCTGCTCCAAAATAGCCCAAGGAAAGGCCATTCCCGAGCCCGCTAAAAGACAGGGATAGCCTAGCTGAGTAATGCCAACCGACCGCACCCAATTCCGTACTTTAATGGCAAAGACAGAGATACGATCTGTGATGCCACTTTCTGCTTCCACATCCATTAGATAGATCGCCTGAACCGGGCGCTGTTGCTGCACCCCTTGCTGAGCTAATTGGGCAATCGTTCCTGGCGTCAGCCGACAATCAGCATCAAAAATAATCACCACTTCTGGGGGATTCGCCTGTATATGCTTCACTACAAAATCTAAGGCATATCCTTTGCCCCGACAGATCAAGTCCTCCCGCTCCAAAACCTTAACCCCACAGGAGCGCGCTATCGTGGCGGTTTGATCCGAACAATTATCCGCAATGACAATAATCTGAGAGGCCTCTGCAACTTGCCCTAGCAGATCTTCCAGAGTAGACCGAATATTGTCCGCTTCATTATGAGCTGGCACGAGAATATTGAGATCAAGTGGAGGCGGAACCTCACCCTCCTCCTTATCCCCATGCTGGATTGCAGCAGCTCCGACGAAACATTCCACAGCAAAAACGATACTGGGAATGACAAGGAGTACCACACTACTCCACAGTAGAAGATGACTAAAAAGAGCAATCAGCCTGCTCAACAACACAGTAATTTCGCCTTATGAATGAAGAACAAACAGCCTCTGAGGCGAGACTTCCCCCTAGTGTGCCCTTGGCGCTCAATTTACCCCTCTCTCATTTAGGTAGAGGGCACTGAACACCCGCCAAACAACGATATACCTCACTGTCGAGAACTGACTCGAAAAATATCAAACTCATCTTCCAGTTCTTCAGCATCAAAATAGTCATCATCGACGTATTCCTCCTGGGAGTCACCACTCGCATCTTCGCCAGAGAAATTAGAGACCAGTCCCAAAATGGGCAATCGCGATGCCTGTAGCTCCTTCAACATTTTGATCAGGCTAGACTGCTGTGTTTTGCCAATTCCTACTACCATTAACAACCCGTCAGCATTGATCGATAGGAAATTAGCATCTGCATGTCCTTGGAGATAAGGCGTGTCATAAATGACTAAATCAAACGTACTCTGGAGTTGCTCCATTAAATACTTCATCTGATTCGAGGCCGATGCCTTATTGGCCTTGGAACCAGTTTGTCCCGCCGTCAGCAGCGACAGATTTTTCTGATAGGGCACCCGTTGAATCAACTGATTTGGATCCAGATTGCTGTCGATCACATCACTTAATCCCTCTGCATTGGGTACACCTAAGCGGGTATGGAGCTGGGGGAACGCTGTATTGGCATCCACCAACAACACCCGTTGTCCCATTCGGGCTGCGGATTGGGCCAGATAGAGAGCGACCGTTGTTTTGCCATCCCGAGCCGCCACAGAACTGATCACCAAGGATCGTACAGGCGGTTCCATCGGCAAAAACCGAATCTTGGTATACAAGGCCTCTGCTGCCTGCAAAAAGGTTTGGTTTTGATGATTCGCCACCGAGGCTTCCCCAAACTCACTGCCAGTCGGGTTCTTATCAATCGCCTCAATTGCTTGGTTGAACGGTAGACTTCCCAATAACGGTAACCGAGTTTGATCCGTCAAATCATCAATACTGAAAAAGGCATCTCGATGTTTTTCTCTCAGCAGCGCAGCCCCTAAACCTAACAAAAAGCCACCCATTACCCCTAAGGCAATTTTTTTAGTCCGACTTTGCTCCGGAAGGACTAAGTTCCCTTCATCATCGGTTCTCAGCTGCGGTTCAGTCGGAATTTGCCAAGGAATTTCTCTTTGAGCTGATTCAACTTTTAGGGCTTCTCGTTTTAATAACAGCTGATTCAGGGTTGTGGTATCAATTTCTAGCTGACGACTGAGTTGCTCATACTTGCGCTTAACCGCAGGAAATCGGCGCAGTTGAGCATCCACCGTAGCTGCAGCTTGAACTGATGCTTGATTGCGTATTTCTAAGACTTGAATTTCATTCAACGTATCGATCATTTGCTGACTTAAAGATCGTTGAATAGAATTTTGAAACTGAGGTAAAGAGGCGGCACCAGACGTGCTAGCCCGACTTTGGCTGACGAGCTTACGCGTTTCCTGATTCAACAAAGCCTGCAGATTTTTTTGCCGTTCCCGCAATTCTTGAACCACCGGGTTAGCATCCGTAAAACGTGCCCGTTCTTGCGCCAATTGAGTCTCAATTTGCTTCAACTGAGTAAGAAGTTCTTGATAACGAGGATCTTCGCTGAGAGACGATGCAGCAATCACTTGATTGGGCGCTAGACCGAGCTGTTTTTGCAGATTGGCATACAGTTTTTGCTGGGCTCGCAAGTTCCGCTGAGTTTCTAGGCGCTGGGTTTCTAGTTCTCTCGCCTGCTTGGCCAATTCCACGCCTTCACTTTCAAGATCGCTAATACGCTCTTGTTGTTGCAGAGTTTGCAACTGCCCTTCCAGACTATTCACCCGCTGCCTCAGTTCTGGCAACTGTTGCTCAATAAAGGCCACCCCACCCCCAATGCGGCTTTTACGATCTTCCAGACTATATTTGAGGTACCCGTTGGCTAGCTGTTCGAGCACATAGATGATTTTGATTCGATCGGCTGACTCATAACTGACTCGAATCAGCTTTGTCTTATCAAACTCGTCCTGACCAATGCGCTCAACCTTCATATCCTTCAGAAGGGCGTTATAGCTCACTGGATATTTCGGTTCAATTTGCTTCAAAATGCCCGCCAAGACTTTGGGACTTCTGAGCACTCGAATCAGGGTTGAATAATCTAATCCTTCTTCATTGGGAATATTGCCATCACGAGATAAAACAGAGGGATCTGTTAGCCTACCCGTTGCCGTCACCGGCTCCACCAAAAGCTGGAATTCCCCTTCATAGGTCAAGGGGCGACTGAGCACTAAATAAATGGTTAACCCAGCCACTAAGACATTAACCCCACCAATCAGCAAAATATTGCGACGGATCAAGCGCCACAATGGACGAACATTCAGTCCCTGTTTGCCACCAGATTGATGATTCTCTGGACTTCCTAGAGGCGTATACTCTGACTGCTCATAGGCCTGCATCAAAGATAAGGATTGTTCATCAAGTTCAGATTTCATCGTGACCTCAAAGTAGAAGGCTCAGGACCCTGCACACATCAAAATACTAACTTGCAAAGCGATGGGGAAATGAATTTACAAGCCTGAGTTAGTTCTTGCACACCATATTTTAGGATTTATCTGCTGTTTCCACGCAGCTTACATCAACACTTAGAGTCTTTCTGGAGAGAATATTTCTTTGATGGGGTTCAACATTACCCGTGTCTACCCTTAGCTCCTTACTTTCTGAGATAAAGGTGTCTCTTAATTGTTTAATGCATAGTATAACGAGGTATTTTCAAGAGAGTAAAACCACTAAAATTTCTAAAAGCCTTATGGGTTAAGACTTCTCACCTTATGCTCAGTGCAATAATCCATAATGAAAATTTTTAATTCTTGTGAATAATATTATATTTAGACTTCTATAATTTGTCTCAACTCATTATCAGTAAACATCTCATGCCCTGGGAGTAGTTTTGTGACAAGGTATTTTATTGAGTGTGGAAGTAGGGTATAAACTATTTAGTGAATCTAACTTCTTTTTTCCCTAAGATTCATATTAGAATTACTCCATTCGATAGAATCTTTTCATTTGATTTCCTTTTTGTTGCCACTTCTATTTTCTTTGGCTATCCTTATGGAGTGTAATTTAGATCACAGCATTTCTTGTTTTACAAAACAGAAGTGTGGGGGCATCCTAACTAAAACCTATATTTTCTACAAGCGAGAGCACTCATGGATAAATTAAGAAGAGTGGCTAAATTGTCGATTGTGGTTGGTGTTGTTTCCCTGTGCCCAGCAATTGTTACTCCTCAAGCAGCCTCTGCAGAGTCTATTTCTCCTACGACTGCAGTAGGACAAGCCCCTCAGAATTACGGTATTGTTCGATCGACAGGCCTTAACACTCTTGAAATTAGACATTTGAGTGGTGGCTATCGGACCTATTCTGTTTCTAGCGATTTAACGGCTTCTATGGCCCTGAGCCCAGGCGATTTTGTCGCTTACAATGCTGATGCCAGCGGTACGTTAACGCAACTTCAGCCCCCTAGAATTGCTCGCATCTTTGAAGGGACTATCTCTAACATTCAAGGGAATCAAATTACGGTTGTTGCTCCAGACGGTTCTTCTTTGACCACAACCGTTGCGGCTAACTCCATTAATCGACTAGAGCTATCTCCTGGAAAGGGCTTAAGTGTGACTCAATACGAGGGCCTGAGCGCTACTAAAGTATGCTGTATTTCTAAGTTTACGCAACAGCCTCCGGTGCTCCTACCCCCGGAACCCACTGCTGCACCGCCTCAACCCATCCCAGCCTTATGGTAGGCTCACTCCTCCTCAACGCCTCAAGCAACAGCTGAGGCCTGTCTGTCCATCAAGCTATAGCCCTTCTTCAGATTTACCCTGGGGGAGTAGGGAGTACAAGCAAATGAACAAAATGAGTAGACATCCATCTTCAACGATTGGCCTCGCCATTACCCTAGCAGGAGTCATGCAGACACTGCCCCTGCATGCAGCTCAGCTCAACTTTGACCAGCCAGAAACTGAGGGCAGTCTAACGACTCCTGAGGCCATTAGTAATTGTGCCCAAGAGCCGGATCCAAATTTAACGTCTCAGTCTAATCATGGGGTCTCTAATCCGTCCCAAACCCTCATCTTGGGACCGAATCTCATTGCTAATAATATTGCGACAGCGAATGATGCGGGTTTATTCACATCAGAGTCGCCCTTAGTTGCTCAATCCATCGTAGATGATTGCTGTGTAGTTGGAGACACAGCCATTGGTGGCCCTTCTGCCTTTGAAGATGCTGCATTTTGCGGACTGGGTGGCGTACCTCCAGCAGGAGGCGCTGCACCTGGTGGCTTTCCTTTTCCTGTACTGGCCGCTTTAGCACCAGCAGCAGCAGTTCCCTTTATAGCAACGGGTGGAGATCCGGAACCGACTCCAACACCCACGCCGACTCCAACTCCAACTCCGACTCCAACACCCACGCCCACACCCACTCCAACACCCACGCCCACTCCAACACCCACTCCAACGCCGCCTCCTACCAAGCCTCCAGAGAAAGTACCTGAGCCTTCTACAATGGCTGGGTTACTCATTGGCGGTGCTATATTCGGCATCTATAAACGGAGAAAGAAATCAAAAGACTAGCGATTAAGGAAGCTAGCTTTACTCCTTAAACAAATAGCGACGGCTTTTGAAAGGCCGTCGCTATTTGTTTCAATTCAGTTAGATAACAGGTAATCTATCTATTTACGCCATTTAGACGTACAGAGAATCTTGGAGTGATCACACCGATCTTTATACTTCGCTGCAATTTCAGTCACTTCTTTCATCAGGCCAACATCTAACTTAGTCGGTTGCAGACCTAAATCCATAAAGCACTTATTCTCAACATATAATTCGTTTTCCGCTGCCTCAGTTCTGGGATTCTCTAAGTGATCAATCTTAGCCCCAGTAATGTCTGCAATGATTTTGGCTAGATCTCTCACACGGTGAGTTTCGGTCATTTGGTTAAAGATTTTGACCCGCTCTCCAGATTCAGGGGGATTCTCAACGGCCAGTTGAATACACTTAACCGTGTCCTGAATATGAATAAATGCTCGGGTCTGACCACCCGTACCATGCACCGTTAAGGGATGACCAATGGCGGCCTGCATCAAAAATCGGTTCAGAACAGTACCGTAATCACCGTCATAATCAAAGCGATTAATCAGGCGTTCATCCTGCTTGGTCTCTTCTGTATTGGTTCCCCAGACCACACCTTGGTGTAAGTCGGTGACTCGAATCTTGTCATTCTTGTTGTAGTAGTAGAAGAAGAGCTGATCCTGAGTTTTGGTCATGTGATAAACACTGCCCGGATCCGCAGGATAGAGGATTTGTTTTTCAACCACCTCACCAGTATCAATCACCACCTGAACGTCGAGATAGCCTTCAGGGATCTTCATGCCGGCAGTACCGTAGCCGTAAACGCCCATGGTGCCGAGATGAACCACATGGATATCCAGGCCAGACTCCACAATGGCAGCTAAAACATTATTCGTAGCGTTGAGGTTGTTATTAACCGTATAACGCTTTTGCCGAGATGACTTCATGGAATACGGGGCAGCCCGCTGCTCAGCGAAATGTACCACCACGTCAGGGCGATAGGTGCACAACAGATTTAAGAGCCGATCATATTCCGCCGCAATATCGAAGTTATAGAACTGAATATGTTTGCCTGTTAAGTCTTGCCAGGTTTTCAGGCGAATCGAAATCGGACTAATGGGGGTCAACGAGTTGGTCTCTAACTCGTTATCAATGTTGCGCCTGGATAAATTGTCCACAATAACAACATCATGGCCAAGTTTGGATAGATGTAGCGCAGTTGGCCAGCCGCAGAACCCATCACCGCCCAATATTACAATGTTCATGCTTTGTCCCTAAACCGAATGTCTCAATTACAGACGAGAATTCGAATCTTCAGAATTGCTAGTCAGTCAACGACACACCCTTCCCAGCAATCGTTAGATACGCTACTCGTTTACAACAGCTTCATAGTCTTTAAGAATATCTCAAATCGGGGACCATCACGATTTGGGGTTGTGACAATGATCAGATCGTATTTTGGTATAGAGCTGGGACAAGATAAGTCCTGAAAATGAAGAGGTTCAGCTTCTAGTCGTCACTTCCACTTTAGGCTTTAGGCATAACGAAATTAGCATAGCTTAGTTCGTTGACTGCATTCCACTTATAAACCTTTTCGCGAAAGGCTTTCCAAGGTTCATAGATCTCTTTAAAGCTCGCTTCTTTCGCCGCATTCTCCTCATAGATCTCAAAAGAGATTTTCTGGGCAGCTTGAAGGATATCGTCACTATAGCGGGTGAGTTCCGTGCCCCCCGCCACCAGCTGAGAGATCACGTCACGATTTAAGGCATCATAGGCGGCCAACATATTGATATTGGCTTCGTAGGCAGCGGTTTTGAAGATTTCTTGATATTCCTTAGGCAATTTATCCCAAGCTTGGCGATTGACTAGGACATCTAAGGTGGGGCCAGGCTCCCACCAGCCGGGATAGTAGTAGTATTTTGCTGCTTTTTGCAAGCCGAGTTTCTGATCGTCGTAAGGGCCCACCCATTCAGCGGCATCGATGGTGTTCCGCTCTAAAGCCAGGAAAATATCCCCCCCTGGTAAGACTTGGACATTTACCCCTAACCGCCGCATCACTTCGCCTCCAAGGCCAGGGATCCGCATTTTGAGTCCCTTCAGATCGCTAGCCGTTTTGATTTGGCGTTTGAACCAGCCTCCCATTTGGGCTCCGGTGTTACCCGCGGGGAAGTTGATCACACCAAAGTCTGCATAGACTTTTTGCATGGCTTCCAGGCCACCGCCATGATAGAGCCAGGCATTTTGTTGCTGAGCGGTAAGACCAAAGGGAACGGCAGTGGCAAAGCCCAGGGCGGGGTTTTTGCCAATGTAGTAGTAGCTGGCGGTATGGCCGCATTGAACGCTACCGGAGCGGACGGTGTCTAAAACTTCTAAAGGTGGGGCAATTTCGCCACCGGGTGACACCTGAATTTGAAACCGACCATCGGTCATGGCACTGACGCGATCGCTAATGGTTTTGGCACCACCATAAATGGTGTCTAAGGATTCTTGCCAACTGGTGGCCATCCGCCAACGAACTCGGGGAAGGGAACCTGAGCTAGTGGTGGAGGAGCGTCGACAGGCCGCAAGGGTGGTGGTTGCGATCGCACCGACTGCCGAATTCCGTAATAACTTGCGTCGTTTCAACTTTTCGCTCCTGAACCCTACGTGTATCATCTCGGCAACGGTTATGCAGACGGACTTTAGGGTAATCCGTAGGGAGATGACCGCCTCCAATCCTACCGATAAATGGATTCGCTACCGGAAAACGCAACAGAATGTTGTCATTCCCGCCCAATTCCACTGATTTTTTAGGCAGAAGAGTAAATAAAGACTGTCGCTTCATTCCAGACGAAGGGCATTCTAGGGCCATAAATAGACCCATCTCTGTTAGTCAGATGTCGAAAAGTCGACGATACCGACCATTTTTACTCTTATTTGCGATTGGCATATTTCTAGGATTCTTAACTGCCACCCATCCTAGGCTGATCGCCAATCCTCACCTGTTCCATGCCCAAGCCTACTGGACTCCAACCGTCACTCAGACGGTGGATCAAACCTCTTTGGCGGGCACCTGGGAATTTCAAGCTGACCCACAGCCGACCGCTGACAAGCTAGTGCTGCAACCGAGTGGACCCAATATTCCACCTATTCCCCAGGGCCAATGGCAAGAGATTGCAGTGCCTTCCAACTGGTACTTACAAGGGCAAGATATATCGGGGGTGGTCTGGTATCGCCATCAGTTTCGCGCCAATGAGCGATGGCGTCAGAAGCTGACTCGTCTAGTGTTTTCGGGGGTCGATTACACCGCAGACGTTTGGCTCAATGGTCAGTATTTAGGCTTTCATGAGGGCTACTTTCAGCCCTTTTCCTTTGATGTGTCTAAGGCTCTGATGTTTACGGGCCAGAATGAATTACTGGTGCGGGTCAATAGCCCTTTGGAGCCTCAAGGCCAGGATTGGTCCCTCCGCAAACGCTTAATTAAAGGCATTTTTAGTCACCACGATACCCGTCCAGGTGGAGCTTGGACCGATCGCGGCCAAGAGAAAAATACCGGAGGTATCTGGGCCCCGGTATTTTTGCAAGTCTCCGATCAGGTCGCCATTGAAACGATTCAAATCACCCCGGAGTTAGACGCCGACTACCAACAGGCCACGGCTAAGGTGGATCTAGTAGTCAATTCTCCAGGACTGGGCAAGACGAATCTTGATGCCCATGTGCAGTTGGTGCCAGAGAATTTTTCGGGGTTACCCATTGGACCTATTCGCGTGAAACGCACCCTGCATCAAGGGGCTAATCACCTGAAGCTACAGATTCCTGTAGATGACCCGAAACTATGGTGGTCTTGGGAGCATGGAGACCCCAATTTATATCGCCTTACGGTGCAGTTGGCCGATGGCAGTCGACTGCTGGATAAAGCGTCAGATGTATTCGGATTTCGCACCATTCAGTTTGACCCGACCGAAAAAATCTGGCGACTGAATGGTCGCCGCCTATTTTTGCGAGGCACCAATTACATTGCCACCCAGTGGCTCAGTGAAATGACGCCGGAGAAATACCAGACGGATATTGACCTGATGAAAGCGGCCAATATCAATACGGTACGAGTCCATGCCCATATCATCGGCAAGGATTTTTATAAGCTGTGCGATCGCAACGGCGTATTCATCTGGCAGGACTTTCCTTTGCAGTGGGGCTATGAAGATACTCCCCAATTTCTCCAGGAAGCTACCCGCCAAGCCAAGGATATGATTGGCTACCTTTACAACCATCCTTCGATTCTGGCCTGGAGTCTGCATAATGAGCCGCCCTGGGATGCGGACTGGATGAAGTACAAATACAAGACCTACGATCCAGAGCAAAATCGCGAGTTAGACGCCAAGCTATTGGCCAACCTGCAGGGAGAAGACCCCACCCGCCTCTTACATCCCGTGTCTACCGTCGGGGAGCATCCTTGGTTTGGTTGGTATTCCAACACCTTCTATAAATATGCAGAACCGACCACAGAAGCCATTATTTCCGAATTTGGCGCTCAAGCTTTACCGCATCTAGAGTCCCTACGGCGCATCTTTACGGAAGACGAGCTATGGCCGGATACAGAAGCGGAATGGGACAAGTGGCTGTATCACAACTTTCAGCGCCATGAAACTTTCAATATTGCCAAGGTGCCCATGGGGAATACGACCCAGGAGTTTATCGATAATACCCAACAGTATCAATCCCAACTGATTCAGTTTGCCGCCGAAGCCTATCGCCGCCAGCGTTATCAGCCCGTCTCATCGATTTTTCAATTTATGTTTGTGGAGGATTGGCCTTCTGTCAATTGGGGCATTGTTGATTACTGGCGACAGCCCAAACCCGGCCATGAGGCTCTGAAATGGGCCTACCAGCCCGTATTGCCTAGTATTGCTTGGCCTCAACTCACCTGGACTTTGGAGGAAACCGTAGAGCTGGAACTCTGGGCCATCAATGATTTATGGAAGGACTATCCAGAGGCAACCTATACCTATACTCTCCGCCAAGGCCAAAAACGCCTTAAATCTGGCAAAAGTAGGATTAATTTAACCGCAGATAGCAGCCAGCCTGTCGATAAGATTTTTTTTCAGCCCCAAAACTTGGGCAACTACACCGTCACAGCCACGATCAAAGATCGGCTAGGGACGGTATTAGGGGAAAACCAGTTTACGTTTGATGTGATTGATCGGGGGGATCAAACCAATGAGTCGACGTCGTAAGTTAAGGACGCTATTGATCTGTTTTGTCGCCTCAGTCGCCCTCACGATTGGGATTGCCAAATGGGTCTGTAGCCAGCAGCTCGCTGAAGACTTTGCACCTAAAATTGTCCTCAACCAAGTTGGATATCGCGCCAATTGGGACAAGGTGGCCTTTTTACTCAATGCGGAAGATAATGCACCTATTAAAACAAAGGTCGTTGACCATCAATCTGGGAAAACAGTAGCGACGATCCAGCCTGGGTCTGCTGAATTAGATGAACAGAGTCGCGATCGCATCCAAACTCTAGACTTCTCCAAGGTCAAAAGATCCGGTGAATACTACCTGCAAACAGGTGAGTTAAAATCCGTTCCCTTCCAAATTGGCCAAGATATTTATCAAGACACCTTTACCAAACTCCTGCGCACCTATTATTTACAGCGTTGCGGCACGGTTATCTTTGACCCTATTACCGGGATTTATCATCCTCCCTGCCATATCAAAGATGCCTTGTTAGCCCATGATGATGCCTTCCACAAAGCAGGCGACACCGTTCAAAGCCAGGGCGGCTGGCATGATGCAGGAGACTATGGCAAGTATGTGGCGACCACAACCGTCACCATCGGTAGCTTATTCAGCCTATACGAGCAATATCCCCAGAACTTTACCGACGGCCAGTTAGATATTCCCGAAAGTGGTAACAAGGTTCCCGATTTACTAGACGAGATGAAAGTGGGTCTAGACTGGCTACTCTCCACTCAACGCCAAGATGGCGGTGTCTATCGCAAGCTCTCAGGTAAAGCCTGGCCCATTGGCAAAGCGCCCCATGAAGACCAGCAGCCCCGCTATTTATATGGTGTGTCTACGCCTGAAACCGGAAAATTTGCGGCGGTGATGGCCATGGCAGGTCGGATTTACGAAGAGAGTCAACCCAAACTAGCCCAAACATATCTGGATTCAGCTCGCCTGGCTTGGGACTATTTGCAGACCCAAGACAAAATGCAAGAGAGCTGGATTGATGGAGATGATAGCGGTTCCGGTAAGTATCTCCAGTCGGAGATTGACATCGAAGACAGTCTGAAAACCGATATTGACGATCGATACTGGGCCGCCGCCGAATTATTCCTCACCACCGGAGACTCACAATATGAGCAATATCTGGTGGACCATTTCGACCAGATGCCCTTTAACCTCTATGAGTGGAAGGATGCCTCAACCCTAGGGATGGTGGATTATTTGCTCTATGCCAAGGCAGACCCCAACCAGCTCAAACCCCAAATCCGCGAAAAGCTCCTCGCCCGTGCCGATCAAATTATGGAGCGGGTCGAAGGAAGTGGCTATCGCCTCGCCAACCATCGCTTTATTTGGGGTTCCAACAAAATGACCGTCGAAGAAGGCATTACCTTAATCCATGCCTATCGCCTGACCCAAGACGCAAAATATAAAGCCGCCGCCCTCGATCAGCTCCACTACATGATGGGCCGCAATCATTTTGATCAAACCTTTGTCACGGATGTGGGCACCCATCCCGTGGAAAATGTGAACCATCTGTTCGCTAGGGCCAAGAAAATTAAAATTCCGGGGTTAGTCGTAGGTGGCCCGAATGACGGAGCCCAGGATAATATTGCTCCCAAAGGGTTAGGCATTCGCAGCTATCTCGACAGCGAAAAGTCCTATGCCACCAATGAATATGCCATTGACTACAACGCGCCCCTAATAACTCTTTTGGGAATGTTGTTAGAAACGTCTTAGCTGACCTCGTTCACCATTCCTTTGCGTGCCGAAGGCGACATTCTGAGTAACAATCAACAGCACATAGGGTTCTCCCTTCAGAATTGGGGGCTAGGCTTTGAAGTCAGCTCAGCCGAACGGGACCAAAGGCAGCCAATGAAACCTTCACCCCAGATCTTCCCTAATCCTCTACCTGGATCTCCACCCACTTTTGGCGAGAAGCATGACCTGATTTGATGCTGATGCAAGCTTGGGTCACTCCAAATTCTTGAGCGAGGTATTGAATCAGCTCAGCATTGGCTTTGCCATCTACCGGAGGAGATTTAAGATGCACGGTCAAACTGCCATCTTCTTCATGGATCAGTCGCTGCTGTTTAGCATTGGGTTTTACTTTGATCCGCTTTTTCATCAGGGGCTGTGAAGCGCCAATTCACCAAATGTTAAGCAGTAGGACATAATTAATTTCACAACATTTTTGCTAAAACCCTGGCTTAGCAAGGAAATAGATTGTAATTACTTCTGCTTAAGTGCTTATCTTGAAGCATACTCGAACCCAAAAGTACTGTGAATACGCCTAGCCACGCGATTATCAACCTTGCCCTGCTCATGAATGTGACGGAGCAGCCAGCAGTGTTGGCCGTGACGGCGGGAGCCATTGCCCCGGATCTCCCCATGTTTGTGTTTTATTTCTGGGTGAAGGGGATTCGGAAGTTACCAGAAGGCCAAATCTGGACGGAAGCTTACTATCATCCCTTTTGGCAAACCTGCATCGATCTATGCCATTCCATTCCATTGGCGGGGCTAGCGGCTTGGGGCTGCTGGCAACTGGGCTGGATGCCTGCGGCCCTATTTTTTCTCAGCATGATTCTCCACTCTTTAGGCGATTTGCCCGTTCATAATGACGATGCCCATAAGCATTTTCTACCGCTGAGTCAATATCGACTAATTAGTCCCCTGTCATATTGGGACCCGAAGCATTACGGTCGGCAAGTGGCGTTTGTAGAGATGCTGCTGGTGTTGGGGACTTCGGTATTGACGTTTCCAATCTTGGGTAATATTTGGGGCCAAGGGTTGGTGGTGTTGGTGAATGGGTTTTACTGGTTTACCTTTGGCTATACGTTTTTGCGGAGACAGCTTCCTAATTTGTTGTGTCGGGCGCGGAATGCTTGAAGGTTAGGTTTCGTCGAAGGATAGGTTGGCGAAATGTTCTTGCAGGTAGCGATGGACGAAGACATAGCTGCCGCCTGTGCGATAGATAAATACGCAATCTTCGGCTTGTTGGAAAAAAGTGACGAAATTCCAAGGGATTTGCTTAGTTTGGCAGAGGACTAAACGCATTGACAAGTGTTGAGTACAGGGGTCTATTCCTTCGTTGTTGAGGATTAAAAAGAGTGGTAACACCATGAATAAGGCAATAATGAATCTCACTACAAATGGTTCTAGGAACAGAGGTAAAATATTTACCAGAGTAAAACAAAGAACAATCATAAAAACAAGCGACACGATAACCTGTATCACTATCGTTTTTAAAGATCCCCAAATAACTTGATTAGGAAAAGTTCGATCTAGAATATCGACTTTTAGCCCTCCAATCAGCTTGATACTTAGCCCTCCAATCAGCTTGATACTCTCCCCGAGAATCAATCCGAAAATTAGCCCGAGAATCAGGCCTCCAATCAGCCCGTAACTCTGCATGAAAAGCCCCCCGAAACTCAGCGCGTATGTCAGATAGCTTTCAAGGAGCTTCCAACTTCTTCGTCCCGTTTTGCGAGGCATTGGATTTTCTATAGCTTTTACTGAATACATCTTATCTCGCCTAACACTCAGCCCGAAAATCAATCCGATTAGCCCGAAAATTAGCCCAGAAATTAGTCCTCCAATTAGCCCAAAAACCCTTCCAATTAGCCCGAAAATTAGCCCGAGAATTAGCCCCCAAGCCAGCCCATAAAGCAGCCTATAAAGCCATTTAGTCCTTTCAGCTTCTACTAGATCCATCCCAACATACAGCCCTCCATACAGCCCCATTAGCCCTCCAAATAGCCCTCCGACAATACCTCCAAATAGCTCTCCGACAATACCTCCAAATAGCCCGCAAATCAATCCGAAAATCAATCCGAAGATTAGCCCAAGAATCAGCCCAAAAAGCCATTTAGTCCTTGCTGTCTCCAGCCAATCTTTGGGTTTCATTCGTTCGATCAAGAACTCTTTCCCCGCTCCCGTTTTCTTCGCTATTCCTTGCAGCCAGTGCAACATTTGTTGCTGTTCCGGCTCAGGTAAAGACCGCTGGGCAAACATTCGCTCAATATAACGATCAAACAGGAGTTTTAAGCGTTGGTCTTTAGGCAAATCCAGTAATTCCTGAGCTGGACGATTGCGATAGGCCAAAGTCAGAATCCATAGAAAAAGCGGCTTATTCACTAAGTCCCGTAAGGAGGGATCTGCCCCTAAAGCAGTTGCAATCCCTACTAACGCTTCCCCTCCCTCTTGTAAGTAATCATCTACCTGCTTTTCTGACAAAGGTTGAATATACACTGCTGCCTGAAACTCTTCTAAACGAGTGATCAAGGCTTGATAGTCTACAATTCGGCAACACAGTGCGATTTCGATATTGCCAAACTTTTGCCGAAACTGATTCAATGCTTCCACACAAGCATCGCGATCTTGGGGTTTGACTTCATCCAAACCATCCAGCAGCAAGGTCCATTTTTCCTGCTCCAGCCAAGTTTTTCCCACTTCTTTGCGAACTTGATATTGCTGCCATAACTCCTCCAGCAGCCACTGGGTAAAGGCCAGCGTTCCATCGTTAGGGAACTGCTGAGTGCCCCAAGCTGACAAATTCAACACAATCGGGATAGGCTGTTTTAGCTCTTGAAAATCAGTCGCTTCTAATAAATCTTGAGCCAGCTCCAAAAGCAAGGTTGTTTTCCCGGCACCCGGCTCCCCCAGCACCAACAACGTTCCGCCACCCCCCAAATTAGCAAATCGATCCAACAGCCGCGTGCCAGGGGGCAACACCTGTTTCTCTTCTCCCGCCCTTTGCCACTCCATCCCCACCATCTCAGGCCGCTCTTCCAATCCCACTGCAATCCGAGCCTGCTCATACAGAGAGTTTTTCAAAACCCCATCAATCCATTTCACCCCCACCTTATCCATCAAGATTTGACGATTGTCTTGCCACCGGGCTTCATCCAATTCAGATGCTGTCAATATCGAGGGCTTGCGGACAAGCTGCACCACATCCACCACCATCATGCCCAGTAGCCCCACCAGCACAACGCTATACAGCAAGCCAATCACTTTGGCAGTTGGGTTATCACTGCTAAAAGCAGCCATTGCCTCTGGAAAGACTCTGCCAATAAACCCCAACACGGCGGTTTCAACCACCAGCTTCAGCCATCGTCCCCATTTGGCTTTTTTCTGGTCAGCCGCAACTTGCCCCACCACCCAGCCCAACACCACCGGAATCAATACCGTGAACAGAGGCACCACAACCGTCTGAAAATTCGGATCACTCAGCAGTTTTTGAAGCATCATCGATATTTAAGAGAATAAGCAGCTTTAATCGAATATAAACGAGAATAAAAGCAAAATCTATATAAAATATCCTTTCCAGCAAGAATTTTGCCGATTTACTCTCATTAAGATAAAGATCGATCTAAGTGCACGATCTTATGCCCCATCAAACGTCTGGCCAACATTACCCTTGCCCCCTCCCCAGTACTCCAGATTTACCAACCAAGGTGAGTAGGCCCAAGATACGGGAACCCTAAATATAAAGCGATGTAACGTTGGAACTTTTTATTGGTCAGCCAACCTGTTTCGCTCAGGTTCTACCCCATAATTTCCGACTCTATCCCCATCTCGCATGCTCCATTGTCTGAACCCCACTTGCAGCAATCCTCAAAACCCAGACGGGCGTGACACCTGTCAACAATGCGGACAGCCCCTGATCGGCATATTGCGCAATCGATATCGCATCATCAAACCACTGGGACAAGGTGGATTCGGCATCACTTATCTGGCCGAAGATATCGAGAGATTTAACGAGACTTGCGTGGTTAAACAATTAGCCTATCAAAACCCTGATAGCCTCGCATCGCAGCAAAAAGTCCAAGACCTCTTTACCCAAGAAGCCCAACAGCTCTTTCAGCTCGGCACCCATCCACAAATCCCCAACCTGCTAGCCTACTTTCATGAAACAGGGCATCAATATTTAGTACAAGAATTTATCGAAGGTCCCAATCTTCTGCAAGAGCTGAAAAGCAACGGGGTATATAGTGAATCCAAGCTGAGACACTTTCTCCGTAGCATCTTGCCCGTTCTAGACTATATCCATACCCAAGGCGTCATTCATCGCGATCTCAAACCCCACAACATCATGTATCGCCCCGCCGATGATCGCTATTTCATCATCGACTTTGGCGTCACCAAGCAAGTCAATACTCAAGACCTCACAGGCACTGTATTAGGCAGCGAAGGATACGCCGCCTTCGAACAACTCCAATATGGTCAGGCCCATCCCGCGAGTGATTTATATAGTTTGGGGGTGAGCTGTTTTCACTTCTTGACAGGCCATGATCCAAGATCACTCCAGCTTCAGGTCGGGTATTCATGGACCCAAAACTGGCAGCAACATCTCCCAAAGCCCCTCAGCCCTGAGCTCACCTCAGTTCTTGACACCCTGCTCCAACTGCAACTAGAGAATCGCTATACCTCTGTTGCAGCAGTGCTCAAAGATTTAGCCCTCACCCAAACTTCTCCCCCCAAAAATCAAGTCGTGGCTCACAGCCAGCCACCTGCCCATCCACAACCCAAGCTTGAGTTAGCTCCAACCACTGACCGGACCGCCGTTATCTGGGAACCAACGAGCGATATCTCGACTTCATCCGCCTCTGCTGCGTTACACCCACCCTTACAAACCACACAGTTTGAAGTAGTAACCCTCGATGTAAGGGGGCAAACTCATTTGGTTCAGACCCTTACCGCCCAACAATATCTCGAAGAACTAGGAGACGGCATTTCCCTCTCGATGCTCGTTATCCCGGCCAGAAGTTTCTTCATGGGTTCATCGTCAACTGAAGTATCAAGACGCAAATTTGAAGGACCTCAACATCAAGTCTCAGTTGCCTCCTTCTACATGGGCCAATTCCTGATCACTCAAGCTCAATGGCAAGCCATAGCGGCTCTTCCCACCATCAACCATGACCTCTCCCCAGATCCATCGCAGTTCAAAGGAGCCGATCATCCAGTTGAGAGTATTTCCTGGCTAGATGCTGTCGAATGTTGTGACCGACTCACCCGCAAATTCAATCGACTCTATCGTCTACCCAGTGAAGCAGAGTGGGAATATGCTTGCCGAGCCAACACCACCACCCCCTTCCACTGTGGCGAGACCCTCATCTCTGATCATGCTAATTTTCATGGCATGAAAACCTATCGATCCGCCCCTAGAGGTCAGTATCGCAACCAAACCACTCCTGTAGGCAGTTTTCAAGCCAATGCTTTTGGCCTCCACGACATGCATGGCAATGTCTGGGAATGGTGCGCCGATGATTGGCATGCCAACTATCAAGGGGCTCCCATAGATGGCAGCATTTGGTTCACCCCAAACAACGATGCCATCGCAGGCAAGGCTCCCCATCCTTGGAGAGGTGGGTCTTGGTATGATGCCCCCGACAGCTGTCGGGCTGCCTATCGAACCTTTGCGGATGCCGACTTTAAGAGCAGTAATTTAGGCTTTCGAGTGGTCTCTCCAGTTCTATCCCCCTAAAAACCGAATTTGCTCAAGTTTTTTGCAGGGAAAAAGTCGATCGAGCAACCGTTATTAACACTAGTTCGATGGGTTTATGCCAATACTCACTATCAATACAGTAAGGTATTAGTAACAGAAATAGGGGGGGTAATTGAGTTCTGTGAGTGCCTCAATTTCTCTAGCAGACTAATGCTTCAAAACATGGTAGCTTCAATATTTCAAGTGTCTATTGGATAACACGATCAAAGTAGTACTTGAGCAATAAGCTATGTCAGTGTGCTGAGTGATTCTTTTCGATTGATTCCTATGAATATCTAAGCAATGGTTTGTTGTCTCAATCCCAAGTGTGAGAAACCCCTCAACCCAGACACCAGTAAGTTTTGTCAACAGTGTGGTACAAAACTAACCCTGTTACGGCGACGGTTTAAGATGGTTCGTCTGTTGGGTAAAGGTATGTTTGGCCATACGTATCTTGCAGAAGATCGAGATAATTTGCAGGAGCCCTGCATTGTCAAACAGCTAATTTGTCAAGCCCAGGGAACGGATGCCAGCCAGACGGTTGTTGAACCATTTTTACAAGAGGCAGAACAACTCAGACGGCTGAAAAAAAACCAACATATTCCCAGCATTTTAGCTTACTTCGAAGAAAATTATATTCCCTATTTAGTCCAGGAATATATCGACGGCCAAGACTTGCAACAAGTCATTGAGAATCAGGGTGCCTTCAGCGAGAATCAAGTCCGGGCCTTGTTACTAGAGCTCTTGCCGGTCTTACAGACGATCCATGATCAAGGGGTGATTCATCGGGACTTGAAACCCGCTCACATCATGCGTCAGCATTCAGATAGCAAGCTGATTCTGGTGGGGTTTTGTGTCTCCAAGCAACTCAGTTTATCTCAGTTACAGCAAACCGATAGCGTTCGAGAGAATACCAGCTACGCACCACCAGAAGTCTTTGCCGTCGATAAAGCTCGTCCCGGCAGCGATCTCTATAGCCTAGGTGCCACCTGCGTCCATTTATTAACGGGAGTTGCTCCCCATGCTTTACCCATCCAAGGTGGAGAAGTATGGGTCGAACACTGGCAACAGCATCTTCCCCAGCCCTTGAGTGCTGAATTAAAGCCTGTGCTGGAGAAGTTACTCCGCACAGACCTAGCGGAGCGATATACTTCCGCCTTAGAAGTGCTCAGAGAAGTGCGCGGTTTTGCCAAAGCAACCTCCCGCCCCCTGCCCAAAATACCCGCCGTTCGAGCAGCCCAGACCTCTGGTCAGACAGCCCCACAAGCAGTCAGATCTCAGCCCAAGGCCCCGGCCCAGCCCACCAAACTGCAGCCTAAACCCAAATCTTCCATCCCTTCCTTCCAAGCGGAAGTCGCCCAGGTCGATACCAAAGGCCAAGTGGTGAGTCGCCAATTTCATCCGATTGGCCACATCACCGAGGATCTCGGTAAGGATGTCACCCTGGAGTTGGCGCAGATTCCGGCAGGCCGCTTTTCCATGGGCTCGCCCCCTAGCGAGCAGCATCGGCAGCAGACCGAAAGTCCCCAGCATATTGTGTCTATCCCAGAATTTTATTTAAGTCGCTATCCCATCACTCAGGTCCAATGGCGTTTGGTGGCCGCCTTACCCGCAGTCAAGCGCGAACTGGATGATTCTCCGTCTCACTTTACGGGCGATGATCGCCCTGTCGAAAGCGTCTCTTGGTTTGATGTGGTCGAATTCTGTAACCGACTCTCCTTGTTAACTGGGAAGGACTATCACCTCCCTAGTGAATCTGCTTGGGAATATTCCTGCCGCGCCGCTAGTAACACCCCCTTTGCCTTTGGCGAAACCCTCAACACAGAACTGGCCAACTATGATGGCACAGCAGCCTATGGAGCTGGACCGACAGGCAATTTTCGCCAGCAAACCACCCGAGTGGGCAAATTCCCGGCCAATCCCTATGGGTTATCCGATATGCATGGCAATGTCTGGGAATGGTGTGCAGACCATTGGCATGGCAACTATGGCAATGCCCCAGTAGACGGCAGCGTCTGGCAAGATCAATACTTCTTTGCCTGTGTACTGAGGGGAGGGGCCTGGAATACCCAAGCCGCGAGCTGTCGTTCCGCCTCTCGCATTTGGGAAGCGGCCTCTGAACAAAGCAATCATATTGGGTTTCGGGTTGCTTGTACCTTAGTGAAACCAGCCAGCTCATAAGCGCTTCAAGTCAGAGGGCAAAAAAACCGCAATAATAATGTGAATGCTCATTTTCATAAGGTGCAACATCCTGCCGGATGGAAGTTCTCTCCGTTACGCTGAAAAACTTTAAGGCCCATCGCGATCGCTACTATGAATTCCGACCGGGGGCCAATGCCATTTGTGGTGAAAATGGGTCAGGGAAGACCAGCATCCTAGAAGCCATTGCCTGGGTTTTATTTGATCACAGCGAGTACAAGCGAGCCGAACTAATCACCGTCGGGGCCAAAAGTGCCCAAGCCATCGTCAGCTTTATATCCCACTTGGATGGGCGAATCTACGAGGTGCGTCGCTGTACTAGTCGGGGCTATGAGGTTCACGACCCCCAGCTCAACCGCAAGCTAGAACTGAAAAAACTCGATGATGTCCGCTGCTGGCTCTGTGAACATTTGGGGGTGGGGGTCCACACGGAACTGGCCAAATTGTTTGCAGAAACCATTGGCATTCCCCAGGGCACCTTTACAGTGGATTTTCTCAAATCAGCGGGCGATCGCAAAAAGGTATTCGATCCCATTCTGAAGGTGGAAGAGTATAAACAGGCTTACGATCAGGCCCAAAAATTAACCAGTTATGCCCAGGCCCAGGTCCAACAGCTAGAGCAAAAATTACAAAGCTACGACCAGCAACTCGAAGGCTGGGAAGCGCTTAAGCAACAGAAGCTAGAGCTAGCTAAAACCTTGACTCAGCAGATGGCCCAGATGCAAACCCTGGCTCAGCAGTTGGGTGAGATTCGGACTGAACTCAAGGATTTAAAGACCCAAGACCAAGCCATCCAAACCCTAGACAAACAGGTCCAGCATCTCCAAACCCAATGGACCAGTAAACAGGAAATTCTCCAGCTCTTAGAGGAGAATTGGCAGCAGGCAGACCAAGCCGTCCAGATTTGTCGTCAGCATCGGCCTCAATTTCAGGCCTATCAAGCGGCCCAAGAGACCCTCAAGGCCCTCGCTCAACAACAAAAACAACGACAGCAACTGCTGCAAGAACGCGATCGCATCCAAAATACCCTCCGCGATCAGCAAGTCCTACTCTCCCAAAACCAAGGCCAACTCTCCACCTTTGCCAAGATGGACGCAGAACTCCAGGACTGGCAAACCAAAGTTCCGCAACAACAGCAGCTCGACCAAGAAAAGACCACTTGCCAACAGGCCCTCCAAACCCTAGTCTCCGACCAAAAACACCTACAGCGACTGCAAGAGCAAATCCACAAACAGCAGCAGAGTTGGGAAACCCTCAGCCAGACCATTCGCCAACTGGTCGCCCTAGAACCACAAGTTCAGGCCATTCCTAACTTCGAAGCCCAGCAGCAGAAGATTCAAGAACGGCTGGGACGAATTGCCGCCGCCCAGCAATTTGCCACAGAATTACAGACATTACTGACCGAGGCTGAACCCCAACAACAGCACTATCAGCAGCAAGTAGACACAGCGAAAGATCTGCTCAGTCGTTCCACCCTGAACCCAGCCCAGACCACTCAACTCGCCACCATTTTGGACCAAGGGGCTGCCCTCACCCACCAGATTATTCAGCAGCTCCAAACAGCTTTTGCCGACATTATTGATCCCCAGACCGTCACCAACCTCAAGCAACAGCTTCGGCAGATAAAAACCCAACTCAAAGCCGCCCAAAAAGCCCAAACCCAATGGTTGATGCTAGAGGCCCAACAGCATCAGCTAACGGAGCTAGAGCAAGGGATGACGTCACTGCAGCAAGAGTGCGATCGCATCCAGGTCACCCTCAACCAAGAGCCCCAGCTCCAGAGCCAACTAGCACAGCTCAATACCCAGCTAACGGCACTCAGCGACCCCCAGGGCCATGTCCGCATCTTGCAGCAGCAGCTTCAAGGAGCCACCCAGCTAGAAGCAGAGATCACTCGCCTTCAACAGGCCTGTCAAGGTCATCAGCAGTCCCTCACAACCTTTGAAACCCAGGTCGAAGCCTTGGGAGATCTAGAAGCCCAAGTCGATGCCCAACAGCAGATCCAGCAAGAGCATCAGGAGGTGTATCAGCGCTATTTACGCCATCGGAATCAGGCCAATACCTTTAAAGACCTAGATCAGCAACGCCAAGGTGCGATCGCTACCCAAACCCAACTCCAAACCCAGTTAACGGGTGCTCAAGCCCAATGGCAGGAAAAGCTCAAAGATCATAATCCTGAGCGGCTAGCTGAAGTGAGTCACACCTATGAACAATTGCAGCGACACCATGACCAGCTCCAGGGGGGACTAGCCCCCCAACAGGCTCAGCTGCAATATCTCGATCAGCAATTGGAAGCCAAGCAAGCCCTCGCCCAAGAGCGCGATCAGATCTGGGTGACCTTAGAGGATAAGCGCCAAATCTCACAGTTCGTTATCGATGCTCGCAACGTCTACAAGCAAAGCGGTCCTCGAATCACCAAATTTTACCTGACAGAAATTTCTTGGGAGGCGGATCGGCTCTATCGGGAGCTGCTCGATCGGCCTGATGTGGCTTTACAGTGGACTGAAGATTACGAAATTCAGGTACAAGAGCAGGGCCATTGGCGTAGCTTCAAAAGCCTGTCGGGGGGAGAGCAGATGTGTGCTGCTTTAGCCGTGCGCCTAGCCTTGCTGAAAGTCTTAGTCGATATCAATATTGCGTTTTTCGACGAGCCCACAACGAACATGGATGAACTGCGTCGTCGACAGTTGGCCGAAGCCTTGGGGCATCTCAAATCCTTCCATCAGCTGTTTGTGATCAGTCATGACGACACTTTTGAGAGCGTTACAGAAAATATTATTCGGGTAGAGAGAGCGAGTTAAAGCGTTCAGCCTCACGCCCTTAAGGGGTGGTCCACTTTGTCACAGGTGCCGCAATTTGCTGCTGTTTTTGGTAGGCCGCCACTTCCTGCTGGCACATGCTCAGACTGTTCTGCTCGGTGTTACCCACGGATTTGATGTGATGCATTTTTGTGAGGGGGACTTCAACTTCTAGGGCATTTTCGTGGGGTGCGCCCAAAGATAATACTTCCAAACGCTGATTCTTGGCCGTGCCCGTAAAACAGCTGAACTCGGATTGGGGATAGAAAAACGCACCCGTTACTTTCTGACCCTGCTTTTTGAACACGACATAACCCTGACCGATTTGATTGGCTTGGTCAGAATCACCATAGAGATACATGCCATCAGCAAGGGGCGTCGAAGGCCCAGAGGCAGCAATATTCGTGGGTTCTGCAACAGCAAGGCCCGTGCTTCCTAAGACGAGGGCACCACTAACTGCCAGAACTGCTTTGATAGAACCAGAGAGAATTGAAGCTTGGGGAAATTTTTTCATTTTTAAAGTCTCACTACCACTTGTTTAATCTTCAGTTAAAAACCTAGGAAAAACCGTGATCTTGTTGTGTCTAAATCGTGCTTTAAATCAATCATGTGCGTGATCGAAATCACTCTTAATACTGCATCACTTTGCCATCAAATTTTTGGTCACTAAATAAAATCTAAGGGGCTCAATGGGGGAACAAAATGGATGATGCAGTCAACTCTGTAAAATTGCTTATCTATACTGTCGCAGTTTCTTCATGGGCCTCACAATGGTGTATCCACCTAGCCTATCGAGGCCAGATGAGCAGAACCTGTGAGGGGTAAAAAAATCTGATGAGACTTCCGTATATATACGGTTGTTCTGCTTTACCCTCCCGCTCCAACGATGAATTAAGAGTATAGAGGGCCAGAAAAATGTATCAGGTTGTAAACTCAAACTCTGGATTGTTTTGTATCGATGAATAGGCGAGGAAATCCTCTTCCCATACTGAAGATTACCTATTTAAAGCACCCATTGATCCTGATCACAATTGTTATGTGTTCATGATCATTAGAAGACTTGATGTACGTTACAGCACAGAGATGGGCAAAAGAAGAATATAACCTTGTGAGTTAGATTCTTCATGAATTTAACTCTCAGTCAGGTGGTATCGACAAAAGTAAGTCCGCTGTAATTCTGCTTACATCCGTTTCATTCTCTATTTTTTGAGGAGGGTACACCCCATGACTCCAGAAGCCAAACAAATCCTGGTTCAACTTCGAGAAACTTTCTACACCCAGTTTGCAACGGCTATGAAACGGGACGTGTCTGTCACCAAAGACAACTCCCTGATTTTTAGCCCGTCTCTCGCTGCGATCGCATCTTGGGTAGATGATCATCAGCGCTTTAACTACCTCAGCGTTCAGGCCCATACCACGCCCGACTCTCTCTTCCCCAATCGACCCCTGACGTTGCGGATTACCATTAATCCCTCCAGCGGTGTTTTCACAAATACCAAGAGCGTCCACAAAAAAACAGGATTGGGCCTCAACTCTGCTTGGAGCCTCAACCTGACGGTCTTACCGGAAGAAATTGTGGAGATGGCCCATTGGGTCGCCAGCTGGATTCACTCCCAGGATAATGACAGCATTACCATTGCTGCTCCTTATCGACTCAAAGTCACGTCCGCTGACAACAACGACTCTCAAGTTTGGACTCAAACGGCTTGGTATAGCCTCAATCCAGAAGAGCAGCCCGTTGCTCCTGTCGACCAGCCCCAAGCGGCTTAATGACGTCAACTCGGATCGCCCAGTCTGTCACTGCGCTTAGACTCGCAGGGTTCTACTCAGACCCACTGGGCGACCATCTCCAATTCAGGAATGGCAAAGCCTCCTCACCACGCTAAAGTGAGGACGATTCTTCCTGACAAATAGCACTTGTGAAACCGTCGAATTCTGCCCCGACTAAACCTTGGAATGCCAGGGAAACCGTAGGATTAACAATCCTAATTTTGGTGGTTTTCTTCAGTATCAGTAGTGCGATCGCACTCTTCTTCGTCATCTTGCAAATGGTGCAAGACCCCAGTCTCACCCCAGAAGCAGTCCTGGCAGAGATCGAAAAAGATGGCCTGGTCCTATCCCTAGCCACCCTGATCTCGGGTATCGTTACGAGCGGGATGATTTACGCGCTGTTAAAGGTTCGTCCGGCCTTGACCGTTAAACAGTACCTCGCCCTCCGCAAACCGCGGTGGACCGCCTGGTTCATCTGGAATGGGCTATTACTGGCCCTGATTTTGCTATCAGAATCGATTCTGCGGTCTTTTGAATATCAAGACACCTTTACTGCCGAACTCTATCAAACCGCTCAATTTCCCATCCTGCTCTACATTGCCATTGTGGGAATTGCGCCTGTGTTTGAGGAACTCCTCTTTCGGGGGTTCCTATTCCACGGTCTTCAATCTTCACGGCTGGGGTCTGGCGGTGCCATTGTCATTACGGCAGTCGGCTGGGCCATCTTACATGTTCAGTATGGCCCGCTAGTGATCAGCCAAATCGTTTGCTTTGGCCTGCTGTTTGGAGTCGCCCGTTGGCAAACGCATTCCTTGTTTGTTCCGCTTTCTATGCATTGTCTCAACAATTTTTTAGCTTTGTTGACCACCAGCTTGCAGCACCCTTGAAATCAGCACTCCAGAGCACCGTCATACCAAGAGTTTCTCTGCCACAGGACAACACTCGATTCATCCCAAATGACTACTGCTAAACTAAAGTACGAACGCTTTAACGCGATATTTACGTACGCCTGATTCAAGTCTTACAACGGTTGAAGTCATTATGCCTAGCGACAATTTTATAGATAAAGCTTTTTCAGCAATGTCCGATGTCGTCATGAAAGTCATTCCTACGGATAAAAAGTCCAAAGATGCTTTCAAGTACTATCGGTCTGGAATGGCGGCTCAGGTAGATGGCAACTATGCAAAAGCACTGGGCAACTATACCGAAGCACTCACTCTAGAAGAAGATCCCTTCGACAAAAGTTATATCCTCTACAACATGGGATTGATTTTTGCCAATAATGGCGATCATGAAAAAGCCTTGGATTACTACCATCAATCGTTAGAGTTAAATCCAAATTTAGTCCAGGCGTTATATAACACTGGGGTCATTCTCCATTACAAGGGCGAGCAAGCAGAAGAAGCCACCGAATTGGATGAAGCCGAACGCTTTTTCGCTTTAGCCGCCGACTTCTGGAAGCGCGCCATTAAAATTGCCCCCAACAACTACAGTGAAGTGCAAAATTGGCTGAAGACAACGGGACGCATCGGCGTCGGTTAGCACTAGCCCAACCTAGAGAGATTCTGCAACAAGTCTTCCACAGCTCTCTTCTCTCACTCCAGCGCTGATATCAAAATGCAAGAATCAGTTATAGTCCCCTTGGAGATCTCCAAGGGGACTTATGGTGTAGGAGATGGCGATGCTTATCCAGTTTGAGCCAATAACAAACCCACCCCAATGACTGCAATGAAAGCTCCCAACCATGCTCGGGAACTGATGCGCTCACCCATTAACACGGCAATGGGCAATACAAATAAGGGGCTCGTGGCATTCAAGGTTTGGGAAATCCCCGTCACCGTGTACTTGAGGGAGAGCTGCTGCAGCCAAATCCCCAAATAGGTCCCGGCAAACGAGGCCGCAAACAGTCGGAGCAGCAGATCGGTAGTGTTCATAGCCTGCCACCAGGCCTGTAACTGCTGCCGCATCACCCCCCAAACCACCACCACAATCACGCCGGCCGCCAACCGCAACAAAGCCCCCCATTGTGGGCTGACCGCCGTATTGTCCAATGCCGCCCGCGAGAGAATCGCGCCAATGGCCTGAGCTAAAGAAGCCAAGAATGCATAGAACAAACCACGTCCTTGCTGTGTCGCAGCATGGGTTTCAGCCGCCCGTTCACTAATTACCCAGACAATTCCCATAATGGTGACAGCAATCCCACCCCAGGCAAACGGAGAGAGCTGCTCCCGCAAAAACCACAGGGCCAGACAGGCCGATATGGGAGGCGCTAGGGTGCCTAATAACAGCGTCCGCCGGGCCCCCAGATACCGTAATGCTTCCAGATACACCGTATCGCCAAACCCAATGCCAATGGCCCCACTCAAGAGCAACAACAGGCTGCTTCTTCCAGCCAACGCTGGAGCATCGAGACCCTGAACAACAATGGTGATTCCCAGTAGGGCAATCGCGATCACCCCTTTACCTAGATTCAAGGCTAAGGCAGGGGCTCGACGGCCTAAGGTCGCATAAATCATCGAAGCCACGGCCCACAGGAACGCCGCACTAACAGCCGCGATTTCTCCAATCATGGTATCTGGTGATGACTCATCAGGGATGTCGAAGTAGCTAGTGTTGGCATTCCAAGTATTTTTGACCTTTAAATTGGGAAGACTGGCAAATATTATGCTCTTGCGGATCTATTTTGGAAAGACAAGGGCTTAGGCTTAACAATGGTATGTCCTGGGGAGTAATTTGTGGCAATACACCTTCGTAACTGGCTGGCGGATCATCTAGAGATCAGTCCTCGCCGTAAAGCAGAAATCTATCACAGCCTCCTCGATTCAGTCAGTTTAGGGGATATCAGTTACTGGCTGCAGGTGCTTTTCTCGGCAGGCATTGCCACTCTCGGATTGGTCTTAAATAGTCCAGCCGTCATTATTGGTGCCATGCTCATTTCTCCTTTGATGGGAGGCATTTTGGCCAATGGCTTAGCCTTTGCTGTGGGTGATTTGGTCTTAGGCACCCGGGCTATCGTGAATTTAGCAGTGAGCTGTCTGGCTGCCATTGTCTTTGCCATCCTGATTATTGCCCCTATTCCTTTTAAAGAACTCACCCCTGAAATTGCGGCCCGGACACAGCCGAATGCCCTAGATCTATTTATTGCCTTGTTCTCTGGGGCTTTAGGGTCGATTGCCACAGCCAAAGAGCCTAAGGGCGTGGTTACATCCATTCCCGGAGTAGCGATCGCTGTGGCCCTGATGCCACCCCTTTGTGTGGTCGGCTACGGTATTGGTATCCGTCTCAGCTCTGATGTGGTAGGCATTGGGGGCTTTCAAGTGGCCCGTGGGGGAGGGTTATTATTCTTAACTAATCTAGCCGCCATCACCTTAATGTCCATGTTGGTGTTTTTGGCCCTCAATATCGGCATGCCCGAAGTCAAATCCCAGGCCGTCGAATGGCATGAACAGGATCCCGAAAGCCGATGGGTCAAAAATTTACTGACGCGTCTGCCGGTTACCAATCAGCTCCAGAAAATTGGCAGTTTACCCAGCCGACTCGCGGTAATTTTACTCCCCATCCTGGTGTTACTGGTTCCTCTCAGTCAATCTTTTTCGCGATTACAGACACAGTTAGCTCAGAAACAGGAAGATAACGCCCTGCGCCGACTAGCCACCACGATCTGGCAAGGTAATTTTGCCAATACGGCCACTGGAGAACCTCGGTCCTACATTAGCCAGTTGAATACAACTGCCATCGAGGATAAGCTAACGGTGCAGTTAACGGTATTTACCAGCGAACCGTATACTCTCGACGAGCGGCAGCGGTTCAGAGAGACCCTGGCCCGCCAATTAAACCGACCGGCCAATTCTCTGGATATCCAGTTGATTGAGATTTTAACGGCTTCCAATGAGCTGCTAGCTCGGCTCTCCGATGACCCGGTGGTGACAGAACCTATCACCCCAGAAGCTTCACCCATCAGCGTCTCCCAGGCTCAGGTTAATTTACTGCAAACGGTTGATACTGCCTTGGGAACGATGGTACTTCCCGCTCCTGCTCTCCCCCTCCGTCACGAAGTCAGCACGAGTGCGATTGCCCCCCTCACTCTAAAAATTTTCTATCTCAGCAATCGTGACATTGGGGGTGATGCCCAAACATTACTGCGAGAAGACCTGCGCAATCGACTCCAGTCGCCGATGACTCAGGTCATTTTGGAGCGAGTACCGACGTTCCCCACCCCCTTAACTTTTGAATTAGACCTGTCAGCCATTTCTCCCGAGAGTCAACAAACGTTGAATCAGGTGGGCACGATTCTGCAACAGCAGCCTAATTTGTCGGTGGATATTGTGGCTCGGGCCGAAACCTTAGAAAATCCCGTGATGAACAGTAATCGGATCAAAGCAGTCCAAACGTTTTTGACCCAAACTTGGCGCATCGATCAACAGCGCATCAACAGCCGATCAGGTCCTGAGTTGGAGCGGGGAGAACAGCCTACTATTCTGCTCAAAATTAACATGTAGTCCTGGTTAGCCAATCGTCAGACAGCCGTCGTAGGGGACTTTATCAGAGCTTCCATAACGCGTTGAAGACTGGAATCAAGGCGTCTTAAAATCCTAAGCATTCACCAAAAAAGACGGTATAGTTGGGAAATTATCAATATCTCAACTAAATGACTCTATATTCAATTCTATCTAGCCGTGGCTCATATTTTCTCTAGCTGATGAAATTAATAGCTATTATTCGGGAATGATAAGACTAGAGATGCGTGATCAAGATCACAGGTGCAAACGGCTATAGTCACTGCTAGCAAAGGCTGTAACTAACATGCTGGATAGCAAACCTGTACACCGGTTCCGCAGAGATTGTCACAGTTGGGTGTCGATCCTAAATCACACCGTAGGGAGAAACAAGCCATGTCTGTGGTTCTAGCAGAACGATTTGCACATAATCCAGATTGGTCCAAAGTTCAGCCGCATAATTGCGATCGCGCCCAAGAATTGGTGACTTTAATCCAGGCTCAAATTCATCAGGACCGCGAAGCCCTGGCCGATGACTACTACGGTTGGATTTACGAACTAAACAAGTTATTAAGTAGCCTGTAAACTCTCTTCTTGCTCTGCGAGTCACATCCAGGTCATATACGAGTAACGTTAGAGTGAGATGACATGTCAGTTAAGATTTGTCAACAATCCAGATCACAACGACCCAAAAAACTTGGAAGCCCCAAACCTTCCAACCGATGACAGATGTTGCAGGTATGGGATCTGCGATCGCAACCGACCAACACCACACCTATTTTTTGCACTACACGTCAGGGCTTTCCATTCTAGAACCTGGACAAGCAAACCCTACTTTCATTGATCTGTCAGCGTTGAGCTATATGCGAGATCTCCTGATTGACCAGAAGGGCAATCTTTGGGTAGGAGGATGGAAGCAGTTAGTTCGACTACGCTGCCAAGGAAATCAGTGGAGTCAAGACCATTATCGCCTCACTCATTCAGTCTTAATCTCTCCTTAAGTCAGTTAATTCATACCTGTTAAGACTTGTGCTTTCTAAGGTTCATTTTTTTGTATCCACCAATACAACAATCAACCGATAGACTTGATATTTCTTGTATACATACTCTATTCATCAAAAAACAATAATTCCTTAAAAAATACTTGTTTCTAGGGTTCCGATTTGAGTTCCGTCCTTACTTAAATGCCTGGTCCAAGAGAAACAGCTAGCTGCTTTCATACCTGTTTTATACCGGTTGGCAGTGAGTGACACGGAGGGATAAAAGCCCGGGAGAATGAACATTAACGCCGTATCCGTTAATGGTTGTCTCCGCGGGTTTTGTGTTTTAAATGGACAGGGCTCATCTTCCTCTAAAATGACGAAGGAGAAACAACATCAATAAAGAAATTAGCTTGACGAAGTAAAAAACACATTTTCTCGATATTATGGCTGAAAATCCGACCTTTGGTCCTCCAAACTCTAATCCTGATTTTTCTTCCACCGAGGCCAATCGTGCCTTAGAAAAAGAAGCACAACTCCCCCTCACAGGCTGGCAACAAGAAGTCGATCGAGGATTAGAACTGGGCTTAGAAGCAGCAGCTAGCATCCGGGATCGCAGCATTCCTACCTTCTCACGAGGAGAACTGCCCCACTATGCAGGTATCAACACCTTTCTCAAAGCGCCTTACCTAGAAGATGTGCGTAAAGTCGGTGAGTACGATATTGCTGTTGTGGGCGTTCCCCATGACTCAGGCACCACCTATCGTCCCGGCACACGCTTCGGTCCTCAGGGCATTCGTCGGATTTCAGCCCTCTATACCCCCTACAATTTCGAGATGGGCATCGATTTGCGGGAGCAGATTACCCTCTGTGACGTGGGCGATATCTTCACTATCCCCGCCAACAACGAAAAATCCTTTGACCAAATCTCTAAAGGAATAGCCCATATCTTCAGTTCTGGGGCTTTTCCCATTATTTTAGGAGGTGATCACTCCATTGGATTCCCCACCGTTCGCGGCGTCTGCCGCCATTTGGGAGATAAGAAAGTCGGTATCATCCACTTCGATCGCCATGTGGATACCCAAGAAACCGACCTAGATGAGCGCATGCATACCTGTCCTTGGTTTCATGCCACCAACATGGATAACGCTCCCGCTAAAAACCTGGTACAGCTAGGCATCGGTGGTTGGCAAGTGCCTCGCCAAGGGGTCAAGGTCTGCCGAGAGCGAGCCACTAATATCTTGACCGTCACTGACATTACCGAAATGGGTCTAGATGCTGCCGTTGACTTCGCCCTAGAAAGAGCCTTGGACGGCACAGACTGTGTGTATATCAGTTTCGACATTGACTGTATTGATGCCGGATTTGTCCCCGGTACCGGCTGGCCAGAACCCGGTGGTCTCATGCCCCGAGAAGCGCTCTATATGCTCGGTAAAATCATTCGACAAGCGCCCGTCTGTGGCCTGGAAATTGTCGAAGTTTCGCCCCCCTATGACGTCAGCGATATGACCTCTCTGATGGCCACGCGGGTGATCTGCGATACCATGGCCCATCTGGTTCTCTCTGGACAACTGCCCCGTCAGCAAACACCCGACTATATTCACCCTGAAGCCAATATGGCAGTGGGTTCTGAGTGGGTTTAGGCCATGCATGAAACAGACATGACCAAGGCCCTGATCATGACGGTCAAAGATTGGTACGACTCCCAACCCGAAGATCCAAAAATCACCAAAATTCATTTGGTTGTCGGTCGGTTTACCTGTGTTGAACCCGTCAGCTTGCAGTTCGCCTATGAAGTTCAAACCCGTGACACTTTCTTAGCCGGGACAGAACTGGTGATTCGAGAAACGCCTTTAATCGCCTTTTGTCACCCCTGCCAAAAAGAATATTCCCCAGCCATCGGCTTGCAGTATTCCTGTCCTGACTGTGGAACGCCGATGGAAGACATCCGGTCCGGTCGCGAACTCAAAATTGACCATATCGAATATTGTTCTGATTCAGCCCAAGCTTATGCACCAAACTGTTGACGCCGCCCTAGGCATTAACCTCTTACATGCCAATCAAGAAGGGGCCAATCACAACCAAGCACATTTTGATGAATGGGGGGTGACCTGTTTCAACATTATGAGCAGCCCTGGTGCAGGAAAAACGGTGCTGTTGGAGAAAACCCTAGCGGCTCTCAGCCCAGAACTCAAACTGGCCGTCATCGAAGGCGACATGACCACCGAATTGGATGCCGATCGATTACGGGCTTACGATGTCCCCGTGGTGGCCATTAACACCGGGCGATCCTGTCACCTTGACGCCAAGATGGTCGCGGGTGGCATCCACCAATTGGAGCATTGCACTAATCCTAGTGAACTGGATTTAGTGCTGGTAGAGAATGTCGGGAACCTCGTATGTCCGGCAGAGTTTGAAGTAGGAGAGCATGCCAAAGTGGCCCTACTCAGCGTGACAGAGGGGGAAGATAAGCCGCTGAAATATCCCGTGATGTTTCAAGCAGCCGATTGTTTATTGGTGACCAAGATAGATTTAGTTCCCTATCTCAATATTGACATTGAGCAAATCAGCCAGAATGTCCGTCAGCTCAATCCCCATGCCACGATTATTCCGGTATCTGCACAAACAGGAGCAGGGCTTGCTGAATGGTATGAATGGGTGCGTCAACAGGTCGCCCAGCCGAGTCGGACTGCAGTCGGTCGTCATTAGTTGTTTGTAAGCAGGTAAAAGACTTCTATGAAGCGAAGAAATTTTCTATCCTTATGTTTGGTATTTTTCTGCAGTTTGCTGCTGACCGTCAGCTGTAGCTCCTCACCCGAGACGACAACCGACTCTTCTGTCGGCTCAGGGGAGCCAGTTGTGATTGGTTACAGTAACTGGGCGGGTTGGTGGCCTTGGGCCATTGCCGAGCAAGAAGGGCTATTTGAAAAAAATAAGGCCAATATCAAACTCAAATGGTTTGATAATTACACCACTTCAATGGAAGCCCTGGCAGCGGGTCAATTAGACGGCAATTGCCAAACCCTCAACGATACGATTTCCTTTGCCGGCAGTGCCACCAAGGGAGAAGTCGCGGTCCTAGTCAATGACAACTCTGCTGGTAATGACAAGATTATCGTTACGGCCGATATTAATAGTATTCAAGACTTGAAAGGTAAGAAAGTTGCCGTTGAAGAAGGAGTAGTGGACGACTTTTTGTTGACCTTAGCCTTGGAAGAAAACGGCATGAAGCGAGACGATGTGGAGATCGTGGGCTTGGAAACGGGTAAGGCCGTGACTGCTTTTGTGGCAGGTAAAGTGGATGCAGTCGGGGCATTTCCCCCGTTCTGGGCAACAGCGTTAAAGCGGGAAGGCAGTAAAGAGCTGATCTCGTCCAAAGAGTTTCCGGGTGCCATTCCAGACTTGCTCGTGGTGACCCAAGATTTAGTGGATAATCGCCCCGATCAAGTGCAGGCCCTGGTAGATACTTGGTTTGATATCTTAGCCTTCATAGATAAAAATCCCCAAAAGGCTGATGAAATTATGGCGAAGCGGGCCGGGGTCTCTCTGGAAGAGATGAAGCAATTCAAAGAAGGAACGCGCTTCTTCTCCCTAGAAGATAATCTGGAAGCATTTTCGGATGGTGAAGACATGAAGCATATGCCCTTTGCTGCCAAACGGATGGCTAAGTTTATGGTGGATGTCGAATTCATTAAAGAAGCACCGGATTTAACCCAAGTGCTGGATGACCAGTTTGTTAAGGCCTATCAAGCCAAGCAAGCATAGTTCCCTTCTATTCCTGGAGCTAGTTCGCTCCAGGAATACCAGATTAGTCATGTGTCTCTGCAGCGATTATGACCTCCAACTCGTCAGTTCCCCCACCCCAACCGAACCATCAGTCTGGTGGATTAAAACCCACTATTTTTTGGCGTATTGCTGAGGACATTCCAGGGAATCTCAAGTGGGCCTTAATGGTGACTTCCATCGTTCTTCCCTTCGGACTTTGGTGGGGAATCGCTAGCACTGGAGTCGTTAATTCCGACTTCTTGCCATCTCCTACCCAAGTGGGTCAAGCCTTACGCGATCTCTACTCTGATGGCTTGCTCGTCCATGATACGTTGATGAGCTGCTTTAGGGTTGGGGTAGGTTTTCTACTCGCTGCAATTGTTTCTGCGCCTGTTGGCATAGCGATGGGGACATTTACCAGTATTCGGTCCTTATTGGAACCGATTATGGGCATTGTTCGTTATATGCCAGCGCCCGCCTTTACGCCCCTGTTACTGATCTATTTAGGGGTAGATGAACGACCCAAAATCGCCCTCATTTTTATCGGTACGGTGTTTTTCAACATCTTGATGGTGATGGATGCCGTCAAGTTTATTCCCAAGGAATTGCTGGAAACAACTTATACCCTAGGGGGAAGACGTCACCAAGTGCTCTTCCAGGTGATTACTCCCTATGTGATTCCCAATATTCTGGATGCCTTTCGTGTCAATATGGCAGCCTCTTGGAATTTAGTCGTGGTTGCTGAATTAATTGCTGCAGAAGAAGGCTTAGGGAAACGCATTGCCATAGCTGAACAGTTTTTCAGGACTGATACTATTTTTGCCTGCCTCATTGTGTTGGGACTGATTGGGTTTGGTCTAGATTTATTATTCCGCTGGCTACAACGTGCTGTCTCTCCCTGGGCAATCGACTAACTCATCACTATGCACTTAGAAGTTTCCCATCTGTATAAGCATTTCTCGACTCGCCAGGGGAAACTGCTCGTTCTCAAAGATATTAATCTGCACGTGGAGACGGGAGAGTTTGTCTGTGCTGTAGGGGCATCAGGATCTGGCAAAACCACACTTCTACGTATGATAGCGGGGCTAGACGCCTCTACCTCAGGCAAAATCATGGTCGATGGTCAGCCCGTGATTGGTCCGGGTGCCGATCGCGGCATGGTGTTTCAAAGTTACACCCTCTATCCCTGGTTGACAGTTGCCAAAAATGTGGGATTTGGCTTAAAACTGCAGGGGGTTGCTAAGCCCCTGCGCGCTAAGCGGGTGGCTGAATATCTAGATGTGGTGGGATTGACCCAGTTTGCCGATGCTTATCCCAGAGAGTTGTCAGGGGGGATGAAGCAGCGAGTTGCCATTGCCCGAGCATTGGCCTCACAACCCAAAGTATTACTGATGGATGAGCCGTTCGGAGCATTGGATGTGCAAACGAAAGAAACCATGCAGCAGTTTTTGCTGAATTTATGGCGACGAACCGGCACCAGCATCTTAATGATTACCCATGACGTAGACGAAGCTATTTTCCTGTCACAGCGCATTTACGTGCTCACGGCTCGCCCTGGTTCGGTCCAGCGAGAGATCTCGATTAACCTACCGACGGAACGGACTTACGCCGTCAAACGTCAGCCCTTATTTCAAGACTATCGAGATGAAATCATGGATCTGTTGCGGGAAACCCCAGAACTCCATCCAGTGATAGAGTAAGGCTCAACTATCCAGGTTGCCGCTCTAGGGTGGCTTCCATCGTATTGAGAAGATAATGCTCGCTCATCATGCCGCTCGATAAACGATAGCTATTATCGGCAATGCGATGAATCGTTTCAAAACCACTACGGCGATCGCGATCGCCTAATACCCAAAACCGCTGGACAATAGATTCGGGACCAATCCAGCCTTCCCCTTCTACTTGGCCCAATTGGCTATGTTTGAGGACGTAAGTATACCGCTGGTCGTTACTGCCTAAACGTCCCCGATACTGCATGATAATTTCTGAGGTACCTTGACGGGCCACCGCCGACTCTTCAGGAAACAAAAGCTTGGTCGCCATGGTAAACCAGCTATCACAGTTCCATGCCACCAGGGTGCGGCCATGGATGGCAACGGGATCTTGGTTACGTTCCATCCAAGTCCCTTTGAAAGTCCATCGGCCCGCATCTAATAAGAAGGTGTGAGCCGCAGCGCCTTTTTTCTCTGGCATTTCGTTAATGTAGGTGAATCTTTGTCCTTCTCTTAGGATGCCCATTGGGTCAATCGTCTGGATCAGACGAGGTGTAATTCTCCCAAGAGAACAGGGCCTTTTGCCCCGGTCACTGTGGGGACATTACCAGGGATTTTCAGCTGCCGCCAATAGGCCAATACCGCAAATGCGATCGCTTCTTTGGCATCAGCACTCAACCCTAAATCATCCGCTGTCAGCACGGGGCTACTCCCCACACGCTGTTGCAGGCACTGCCGTAAATACCCATTACGACTACCGCCCCCACACAGAACCACCTGATCAGGCGGATGGGGCAAAAACTGGTCGTAGTTGTAAACGATGGTTGCTGCCGTAAAGTCCGTCAGGGTAGCGAGCATATCGGCTGGACTGAGCTGATAGAGTGCCGCTGTTTGTAAACAGGTCTGCAAATAATCGGGGCTAAACAACTCTCGCCCCGTAGATTTAGGAGGTGGCTCTAGGAAAAAAGGATGCCGCAGCCATTCCTCAATCAGGGGCTGACAAGGCGTCCCCTGGGCAGCCCAGGCCCCATCGGCATCGTAGGTCAGTTCTCCTTTAGAAAAGTGAGCAACAGCCAAATCCATCAAAACATTGGCAGGGCCTGTGTCCCAGCCTTTGACACCGACCCCCAGTTGGTTCCCATCCGCTAAGGGGGGCAGATAGGTAACGTTGCCAATACCGCCCACATTTTGCACACAGCGGTAGAACTCGGGATGGCTGAGTAAACAAATATCCAGTTTGGAGACGAGGGGAGCGCCCTGACCGCCTGCTGCCATATCAGCGACGCGAAAATTACTGACCGTATTGATGCTGGTTTGATAGGCAATCACAGCTCCCCGCCCCAATTGGAGGGTATAGCCCAGATTGTCTTGCGGGGGACGATGGAACACGGTTTGGCCGTGGGACCCAATCAGTTCGGCGGTCGGCGTTGCATCTGCCTGAATGGCTTGGGCCGCTTGAGAAAATTGAGTTGCGATCCCATCATCCAGTACTGCCACCTCTTCGATACTCAAAGGCTGTCCCGCGCAAACCGCTAGAATTTGATCTCGGAGGGCATCGGGATAGGGATAGGTCTGGGACGCAATCAGATCGACCTGTAAGTCTAGTTCCTGGCCGGAAATATCAACGAGGGCGGCATCAATGCCATCAACGGAGGTACCGCTCATCAAACCAATTACACGCATGCTTACCCTTCTCCCAAAGAACGTAGAACACTGAGAACGTCGTTGTAACTCCCCGTTCGGCCTTGTGCAGCATAGAGATCGGCTGCTTTTTTTAGATCCGCAATGGCTTCCTTGCGTTTGTTTTGCACCGAATAAAGCAAGCCCCGTTTATAGTAATCTTCAGCCGCATCTGGCTTAATTCGCAGGGCATCACTGAGATCGCTTAAAGCCCCATCTAAATCTTTGAGCTGGATCTTGGCACTGGCACGGTTAGAGTAAGCCGCTTGACTCCGCACCTCACTGTTGCGAGTGTCATTAATTTTGATCGTGCGCCCATAGTCTTGGATCGCCTTTTCATACTGCTTTAATCGCAGATAAATATTGCCCCGCACCGTATGTAGGGCAGCACTGCTGGGGTTAATCCCTAAGCCTTTGTTGCAGTCTTCGAGGGCGCGCTGTAGTTCATTGAGGGAAAATAAGGCCCCACAACGATTATTGAGGACAAAGGGATCTTTAGGATTAATGGCAATGGCGCGATCATAATCTTTGAGTGCACCTTCAAAATCCGCTGGCTGACCTTGGTAGGCACGCAGTTCACCCCTCAGCAAATAGGCGTTGGTAGAGTTGGGATTAATCTTTAGAGCCTGATCAAAGGATTTACGAGCTTGCTCGATTTCACCCTGTTCATAGAAGACACCTCCCAGATTGGTATGGGCACGGGTGAGCTGAGGGTTAATGCTCAGAGCCTGATTGTAATCTGCGATCGCATCTTGTTTTTGATTCAACCTAGAGTTGGCATAGCCCCGACTCGTATAGTCTTTCGCCGTTCGTACTGACAGTTCTAGGGCGCGTTCCCAGTCTTGTTCTGCTCCATCTTGGTCCCCCAGAACCGAACGATAGCTACCTCGGTTCACATGGGCTGATAAATGATTGGCATCCGCTTGGATAGCCTTATCTAGTTCTTTGACCGCCGCTTCCAGCTTCCCCTGGACAAAAAATACAGAGCCTAAATTGAGATAGCCTTGGGCCTGGTTGGGTTGGAGACGAATGGCTTGACGATAATCGGCAATGGCCTCCTCATACTTACCCATTTCTACCTGGGCATCTCCCCGATGGTTATAAGTTTCCGCATCCTTGGAGTCGAGAGAAAGGGCTTCGTTATAGTCTGCGATCGCAGTTTGGTATTCCCCAGTGGCAAAGTGAATTTCGCCTCGTTCTCGATAGGCCGCTGCGGTTTCTGGCTGCTGCTCTAACAAGGTATCGAACTGGGCGATGGCGTCCGGGTATTTTCCAATCTCACCATAGGTTTCGCCTAATTTAAGCGCTGCTTCGGTGTAATCATCTTTTAGCGCTAAGGCCTGTTCAAAATTCTCCGTGGCAGACCGCCAGTTCCCCGATTGGGCCGCCTGCTGACCCCAGAAATAATGCCATTGGGGACGGAAGAGAAAAAAGAGACTTGTGGATGCGATCGCAACGCCACCCACCCCTAACCCAATCCACTTCAACCGCCGTTTAGGCTGCTGGGTCTGGAGCGCAGGCTCAGCCGGAGAGGGCTCAGGGACTGCTGGCGGAGGTGAAGGGGCTGCAGGAGCAACTTCATCTTCAGCCGAGGGATGGGAGAGCACCGTGCTGGCTTGAGCCACAGACTGTAATGCCGTTCGCATAGCTGCCACCGTGGCAAACCGATGTTTCGGATGGGGTTTAACCAGTTGATCCAGCAAACTTCTAAAGGGGGAGCTCAGATGCTGGCAATCCTGCTTCCACAGCAATCGTCCCGTCGCACTATCCGTTTCAAACTGATCGGGGAACTTGCCCGTCAGCAAATAAATCGCCGTTAAACCCAAACTATATAGATCGCTGGCAAACGTAGGTCGCCCCGCTGCCTGCTCTCTGGGCATAAAGCCAAGGGTGCCAATTACAATCGAGCGACTGGGCTGTCCTTGAGCATTGATTTGGGTAGCCATCACTTCCTTGACGGCACCAAAATCAATCAGACAAGGCTGTTGATCAGCATTACGAACAATAATATTGTCGGGTTTAATATCTCGGTGAATAATGTTGTGGCCATGAATGTAATTGAGCACATTGATAATCTGATAAAGCAGCTTGATCACCTCTGCTTCATTCAGTGAGCCTTGGGCGGTGACAATTTCCGTGAGGGTCTGGCCTTCAATCCATTCCTGCACCAAATTAAATTGCCCAGTTTCTTCAAAGTAAGCAAATAGATCGGGAATTTGAGGATGCCCTTGGCCAATTCGTTCTAAGATGGCCGCTTCTCGCTGAAATCGTTCTAAAACAATTTTCTGCACCCGATCATTGTTAAGCACAGGTTTGAGCTGTTTAATCACACAAAATCGCCGAGATGGCATTTGCTCATCTTCAGCTAAGAAGGTTTTACCGAATCCCCCTTCATTTAATGCCTTGAGGATACGATATCGGCCATTAACAAGTCCTACCATTTATTCTGTGATGTGCTGTATTCGCCTGAACAAGCGAGATAAACCCTTTACCCTCATGCCGATAGGGTAACCTGCATTCGCTTCTGTTGCCGTAAATAGCCATGCAAGATTTCAGCATCCATACCGTGGAGCATCAGCCGAAAGCCAGCATGCAGCGTAATTAACGGAATACAGGGATGACGATTGTTGACTAAGCTCAAGGCCGTCGGATCTTGTAACAACTTGCTAATGTAAATGGCGATGGTTTCATCTAGCTGCAACGAATTGGTGGCCCGCCAAAAATCATGATCGGATAAAAACAAAGCATAGACTGGTGTATACGCCTCAATGGCAGATTGCAAATCCACAAAATTAGTCCATCGTTGGCATCCAGGATTGATCTCAAATTCTCCATCCGTAATCGCGTCAAAGTTGAGGCTTTGAGGGGCCTCTAGCGTCCGATTCTCAGCCTTGAGCTTTTGATTCAACTCAATAATAAAGTTGTAAATATTCAAATCGTGAATCAGGAAGGTATTGGCCTTCAAATCTTCTAAGCAGGTGGGGCGCAAGGATTGGGTAGACGTAATCTCGACCCCAGCATTATCGGCAATAAACTTGAGAATCTCCGTCCCAATCACGAAATGCCGCAAAATCAGATAATTACTATCGGGGGTCACAAAGTACTTCAACCCCCAATAAATAAGCTGATGCAGCAGCCGAGACGAGCTTAACCATTCGGGGATCACGATTCGTAGTAGCTTCACCACCACAATCATCAGCTTGGCCAACGGGCGCACAAAGGGCAAAAAGATCCGGCGGGAGCGGCTGTTGTGGCCCCTCAGCAATGCCCGCTTAGATTCATCGTGAAGGGGCAAACTGGCATCCAAATAGAGCGCCAGCCAAGGATTGGGGTCTTTGATATTAATGATTTGTTGATCAAACTCTGTCTGCCAACTCATCAATAATGTCCTAGTTCTTCTAGCTGTAAGAGATATAACCGAGCGGTAACTTTGGCGGTGCGGACAATCGCCTCATCCATTCCTGTTATATCCAAAATTGAGCTAGCCAGCAGATCTTCGAGTTCTTGCAGATGATCTTCATCATGGGCTGCATGATAGCGATAGAACTCTAGCTGATCTGGATCGGTGATTAAGGGGTTTTCGTCTAAGGCATTGGCAAAGGTTTGGGCGAACCGCTTTCCTAAGCCCTCGATCACAAACATGGCCCCCAACAGATCGAAGGGGTTGGGCTGAGATGCCCGTTGATACATCCAGGCTGAAAGCGCTTCGGACCCAATATTTTTGTGCGCCCCTATCAATTCGGCTTTTTGGCCCCCGGAGGCTAGATAACTTTTCTCCAGCATTTGATAGTCAAGATGTTCTGTGGCCGCATGGCGGATAAAGACAGAACGCTGGTCCAGATATGGCGCTGTAATCGAAGAGGCTGCTCGGCTAATCCAGCCGCTGCCTTCCACCACCTGCTGGTAATGATCGCTAATTAAGGTGAGATAATCTGCTAGCCTGAGCTGCTGCTGCATTGCTCGGGCGACAATCGGTACTTTTAACAACCGACTTTCAAAATCGGCCCATACCATCGTTAACTGGCGCAGCACTCGCTGGGACTGGGTGACGTTGCTGTGAAGTCGAGGTTGGGTTTGCATGAAATTACACCACTGTTAAATGCATAAAGGCCGCAATACAGCGCCCACTTTCGGGTACAAAGCAGAGGATCCGTTGTCCAGGCTGCAAAGACTGTTGCTGAACCAGCTCCTCTAGCATGATAAAGATGGAGGCCGTCCCGGTATTGCCATAGCGTTCTAGGTTATTGAACCATTTTTCTTCCGCAATCATGGCTCCTGTGCGAAGCAGCAATCGCTTCATCTCTTCGCCTAGGGAGTGGGAAGAATAATGGGGTAAAAAATAATCGATGGCATTGGGATCCAGATCGTATTTCTCTAGCAGCTCCAGATAGTAGCCAACCCAAACCGGAAACATGGCGTAGAGAATATCAAAGTCTTGCTTAAGGGCAATGGCACCCGCTTCATAGGCCGCCTGGGGAGATTCATATAACCCCCATCCCAGATCGTCCGTATTGCTTTTAGCCCCGGCATACATACAGGGTGGGAACCGGTCGGCAAAGGACTTAAACTGAATCCAATCAATCCGCAAGGACACTCCATCGGGCTTAGGATTGGGCTCTAAGACTACAGCTCCTGCCCCATCGGAGAGGGTCCATCGCAAGAACTCGATTTGTGGATCGGGCCTGGCATCTTGATCGTAAAAAGGCTGATAGACCTTAGGGCGAAACCAGCGGCTCGCAAATTCACTCCCGCTCGCGACTGCCAGCTGAGACTCGCTCACTTTGACATTGAGCCAGGCATTTTTAACCGCCATCAGACTGCTGGCACAAACACTCTGAAATGAAAAAATTGCTAGCGGTGGAATACCTAGCTCACCATGGACTGCACTCGCAAACCCTGGCACCAGATAATCCCCTTGGGTGGTACTCGTTGCTAGCAGATCCACCTGTTCGGGCTGGCAACGAGCTTGTTTAAGAGCATCATGAATGGCATTCGCCGCCATCCCTGCGTTGGTATATCGGTAGCCACCTGCTGTATCTAGGGCGTAGAAGCGCTGCTTAATCCCATTTTTGCGCAAGATAGCGGATCCTAGGGTTGAGCTACGCTTACTAATACTGCCGATGTACGCCGCCATATCCGCGTTGGCAACGGGCTCTCCTGGCAAAAATTTGCCGACTCCAGTGATGTAAACCTCTTGGCAAGGAGACATGGGCAACGCTGACTCAGGAGTCAGTCACAGGTGACCGGTTCATCGTCGATGCGTTCGCAGCATCTACAGCTGAATCATAGCGCTTCTCTGGTTGACTATAAGCCAAAGAATTGAATACATTGGCTCTAGACCTTGCATGTGCCTGAGAGCAGTAAACTAAAGATATTAAGACATTGCCTCTACCAGACTTTAGGCAAGTCATTGGTACTACTCGCTACATTTATGACCTCATGGGCTGTTGTATTGTCAAAAGATGGTGAAATACAGTCAATCGGCTAATTTCTCTAGCAAACGGTCAAATCCATACTTGTTAACAGATTTACCGATTAAAGCCTATAAGTTTTAGATCAAAATGGGCACACTACAGTCATCGGTGTTGATGGAGATTTGATATCCAGGCTATTTGCAGCAATTGTCTGTCTTAGTCGTGTCCCAGCATACAGTGAATAGCAAGTTTAGCTTGCGATCTCAGCGGTCGGGGGAGCCTGCATTGAGTTGCAGTAGGCCATCGCTTTTTTCAGCAATAGAGTCACGTCCTCTTTCGAGATGTAAGTTTTGCAGTGGTGTTTTTTCAAAGATTATTTCGTCAGCCTCAGCCACCTAACCATGCCACACCTTCTGAAAACCTGGAAGCGAGTTTAGCTGAGTTTGATCAGGCTATCGCCCATGGAAAAGATAATAACGAAGTATGGTTTGGGCGAGGTTGCGTCCAAGTTGAACTAAAACGGTATCAAGAAGCGATTCGTAGCTTCGATCGGGCCTTGGCCCATCGCCCTAATCATTTAGATAGTTGGCACAATCGGTCTTTAGCCTTTTGCCAATTGGGTCTATACGAAGAAGCGGTGAGTAGCTATGAGCAGGCTCTTCATTTGGGCAGCGCCCCCTCCCAAGATTGGTATTTCTATGGCACATTGCTCGCCCAGCTCGATCGCTATGAAGAAGCCATCAACAGCTATGAACAAGCCCTAAAGAAGGATCCCGATCGGGCACTGATTTGGTACGACCGTGGCATTGCCCTGTCTTGGTTAGGACAATACGAAGATGCGATCGCAAGTTACGATCAAGCCCTCAATCTAGACTCAAGCCTTCATCAAGCTTGGTTCCGACGCGGCTTAGCCTTCAATCAATGTCAAAACTATGCCCAAGCCTTGAAATCTTTTGATAAGGCCTTATCGATTGATGAAAAGGAGGCCGAAGTATGGGCTGCTAAGGGGTTAGCCCTGCTCCAACTTCAGCAATATGAAGAAGCCATTACCACCCATGAAAAAGCGATCAAACTGAATGCGAAGGATGATCAAGTTTGGTACAACAAAGCTTGCTGCCACGCCCATCATCAACAGCTAGATCAAGCAATTTCTAGCCTTGAACAAGCCATGAACCTCAATCCAGAGGCCATTCGTGAATTGGCTAGCAATGATCCCGACTTACAAGTCTTGCATCAACAACCCACCTTTCAAAAGCTGATTTCGATTTAATCTTCAGTTCTCATAATTCTTATAAAACTTTCATGGACTATTCAGTAGATCAGATGAATTTACCCAGATAGTCATCATTCCAGCTTCAGATACCTCTCGTACATTAGAGGCAATGAAGTTGGAACACAGACATGAAACGTACTACTCGCACCGCATTATCGGTATTAACCAGTCTTACTCTCCACAGCATTGGCTTTACTTCACCAACGCTGGCCGAAACAACCCTCACCCGTGGCCCTAATTTTGCTGCCCATCAAGTCAAAGTGGAAAACGCTTCGAGACATTCGAACGCTCCCAGTTTCTCAGTGACAACTAAGGGGCCGAATGGTGCAGCCCACATTGCCCAAACTAAATCAGTGCGCGACACCACTACCCGGTCTTCCGAAAGTCCAAAAATCATCACTCGTGGTCCAAATGGTGCAGCCCATCTTTCGAACTAATGCTTATGACATTGAGGATGAAAGGTTGATATACCTGAAGATACTGAAGGGTCGCTTTCTATAACGGCCCATTTTGGAGTGCAAGTGATTTTCCATAGTGAAAGTCACTGAATCCATCTTCATTAACTCCCTACTACTAAGACATGTCTTGGTAGTAGGTTTTATTCTCCTCAATCAGTGACCATCTTTTGAGATCTCATTCAGAATCTCACTCTTTAAACGTTCTATATTTGCTAGCATCCCGACTCATCAAGCATTTGAGGCTGCAGACTGCTTCAGATAATTCAAGAACCAGTTCACTGCAGTTGCCCGTCGGGTACGGCGAGGGTTTAGCTCATCGATGGTGTACCCACCAAAGCCAAGCTCTTCTTTCAACAACTGCTTGTTCTCTTTGGGAATGGAGCGAGTGATTTTAATGGTGGCAGGACGACTCCCAATAAAATCTGGGGGATCTGGGTAGGCTTCGGTCCACACTTCATCGACTTGTGAGATATCCCATGTCTGAGAGGCTTGATCATAGCGATAGCCCAAGTGATACCAGAGCATCTGATTGACTGTTTCATCAGGAATCTTATCTTCCAAGATGGCCCAGAAGACCTCTGATGTTAATCCCGGCAAGTCAGGTTCTGTCACAGCCATAGATTATCCTGTTGGGCGCTGTTGTGTCGTACGCTGAAGCAGCCACAGAGACGCAACCACACCTGCAAACTGCCCAGCAATCGTATTAATACAAGCTTGAATCACAAATAGATCGATCGGTTCCACCAGTTGGTTGGGGTTCAGGCTAAACACTGCGACCCCCTGAGAAATGGCCTTGCCAATAATCGCACCGACAAACCATTCACCCCCAATCACCGTCACTAAAATGCCAATGAGATCCGTCAGCAGGACCATTTTCAGCAATCTCAGGGTAGCTGCTTTAGAGGGGGCATTTTCACTAGAAGGCGCTAAAAAACGACGGCCCCAGCGGGTATAGCGAAAACTCCAGAAAACGCTCACACCCAAGAGCAAAATTCCGGTCACCGTAAATAACAGTCCTAATCCGCTGATCGTATTGCCCGCCTGATTCGGATTACTAGCACGACTGAAAAAGGCAAATAGAACCGTTACTCCCGAGATGATGCCTAACACCGCCTTGATCCAGAAACTAATCCAGCCCACAATGCGGAATGCACCACCCAAATTCTTAAGATTGGGCGACCGGGATAGAGCGTCAGACGGTCGGGTCATGCAGATTTAGTCCGGTAAGTCATATTGACTGACAATGCGCTTGGCGTATTCAGGCACATGGGCATCTACCTTATCAGGATAGTTACGCTTCACATACAGGTAGTTACGGGTAAAGTGCGAATCAATCGAGAACCGCGCATATTCTAAACCTCGGGGACCAATCTTGTCGATCACCACCCCCATCAGTTTCGCCGCCCACATGGGCAAGGTCACCCCCTTATCATAGGCAGGGATGCTGTTTTGCACCGCCGCATGGCGATCGCCTTCAGAAATTACAGGCTGGGTTTCCAGCTGATCCATCACCAGATCCAGCATTTCCTGGCCCGTCTCGTTGCGCACCACAATCCACTGCCAGCCGTAGGGAGAACCCATATAACCCACCACAAGATCCGCCAGGGAATTCGTGTAGTCAAAACAGCTCATGCAGGAAGGGGCAAAAATGTCTTTGAGTTTATTGGTCTTCAAACCAAAAAAGGGCACCATCTCAATCGACCCATCTTCATGCTTGAAGTGGATACGGAAGTCCTGCATAAATTCATAATGGACAACCGTTTCTGGGGAACGACTCGTGGTGTCTAAGAAGGTCTGCAACCCTGCTCGATTCACGTTGTCTACGCAGGGCGTCCCCAGCACATAGAGTTTCTCAAGCCCTAAGCTATCCTGAACCGACCGTAAAGCTTGGGTTTGGCACCCTACTCCAATCACACAGAGGCGCTTCATGCCCGACTGTTCAATCTGCTCTAGCACCGAGAGATTGGGAGATAGCGTGGGCTTATTCACCCGAGCCGCCAACACTTCTTCTGGGGTACGGGCAATAATCGGCTTGGGTTGAAATCGATCTTCATCCGTATTTTGGATACAGACAACGCCCTCAACTTTGCCCTGCTTCAGCAGTTCCATGCCGATGGTGCTGACAATCCCCGTCCATTGCGCCCCCGGAATGGGATCGACCTTGCGGGCCGTCATCATTTGGTTGCTGACCCCGAAGTACCAATCATCTTCGTTATCCAAGTCACGGCTGCGGCCATGGGCTTTTTCTTCCAGCTCAGCCACCTGCTGATTTAAGAAGGCACAGGCTTCCTTAACGTAGTGAATGTAGTAGGTATCGCAAAGACCACATTCACTACAGAGTTCTTTAGCCGGTCGGCGACTCGTGGATTTGAGGGCTTTGGCTTTTTTATGGGGTTGTACCGCAGTCATAGTTAAATTAGGGTTTCAGTACTCCGAAGCAAGCGCAAAGTACCGAATTGAATGGTTATCTCGCATTCCGATTGTAAACAGTTTCGGGACCGCACCCCAAGTCCCCCCAGTTTTTCCTTTGATGACTGATTTTTAGAGGTCAATCATTATGGGCATGATCAAATTCATAGACATAAAACATGCGGCTAAAGCGCTGGAGTAAATAGCCCCCTGTCGCTAACACCACACTGCAAAGCGCTAACTCCCAAAACTCAGGCGGGGGAGTCATTAAGAATAAAGAAGTATCAGAATGAGTGATGGCGTATAGGGCTTGCGATCGCGCATCCAGCATCACCCCCAATCCAAAACAAACCACTGCGCTAATCAACATCACGATTTTCAGCTGTTGAATCCGTTTCAAGGCTTGGCGGCAAACTTGGCAATCTTTAGTGTGGGTGTGCCAAACATCAAAGAGCTGTTCTTTATCTCGCTGAGGGGGAGGGAGCTGGGGGTCACATTGCCAGGGAATCCCTCCGCCTGCTCGGGTTTTGATCCACTGCCGCAGGGCAATCACCATTTTGTCTTGGGGATTAGGGGTATAGACCGTCTCTAGCCAATTTCCCTGCTCCTGATGCCCAATTCGTTTTTCCTGATAGTGGAGAAACACTAAATCTTGATGGAGGAATAGGGGGGCCAATACATGGCCTAACCATTTCGGCATCGGCCAAGCAAAAAAGCCCAACCCAGGGGGCGCTTTCCCATCCTTATCTTTAATCAAGACTTGGCAGCCAATGTGGCGACACCAACCGGGACGAGTGGGACTGGCATAGAGTGCCAAAATCATTTGCCCCTCTCTCGCAAAAGTGGTTTCAATCCGCATATGACAAGGAGGCTGAAAATTGTGGACTGCCTTTCTTAAAATCGTATTGGAGACGGGTGTGATGTTAAAGGCAAAGCCTTCTTGAGTCGAGACTTCTCGCACCGCACTCATATCGTAATAATTGGCATCCCGATAGCGATTACCCATAATGCCGTGATGGGAGACAGGGACATGGGCCGGGTCCGCAATATTTTCCATAAAAAAGTCCCAGCCATAGGGCAAGTCTCGCACATACCAAAACAGCTTAATGGCCCGATCGGGCAACTCTTCTAGCTCCGGGATAATCCGAGGAGAACGCTCCTGGCTGAGGGACTGGGAGGCCTCACTATTATCTGGCCACACCCAAATTAAACCCTGCTGAACTTGGGTCGGATAGGCGATGGCACACGATCGCGGATTGGCTCGATGCTGTTTAGCCGTCTCTAAATCCAGACTTTGAGGAATATCTAAGCAGTGGCCCTCACCATCAAATCGCCAGGCATGATACGCACACATCAAAGTGCCATCTACTTCGATCCGTCCTTCGGATAGCGGTGCAAGGCGATGAGGACAGCGATCTTCAAAACAATGCCATTCTCCCTGCTGATCATGCCAAATCACCAGATCTTTTCCCAATAGCTGAATGGCATGAGGGCTTTTCGGATCCAAAAACTCAACCACTGCCACTGGATACCATTGCTGTGTCCATTGAAATTGTTCAGGTGTAGCGGTTTCAGCTTCTGCAACGGAGGGGGCGGTCTCTACCTGCTGAGATGAATCGTGGGTGGGATCAAGGGACAAGCGGTTTTGAGTCGTCACTGTCTTAACAATTGCGCTCACAGCTAGGGTTTATCCTCCCCAATATAATCCTCAACGTTCAACGGGTTAATCGATTCACACCTAGCTCACCAACCCACCCATGCCTTTTGGCCCTGTCCCTCATCTGGATTAAAATCGAGGAACCGCTTACCTCGCTTCACCATCAGTAAACCCAGAAGGATGGGAATGAAGGGCCTAGGTTTGACAAATGGCCAAAGAATGCGAATCATAATCCCCAGAAGCTTTGACAAGTATCCGAGGAATACTGAGCTCGATTTGTCTCCGGCTTGTTTAGCTGACCTCCGTCAGCCCCGCTTTTGACCGCTTCGTTCCACTCACAGTCAAAAGCAGAATATAAGGAGCGTGACCGCAGGAAACATATTCTAGGGAGTAAAGCTACATTCCCTAAATTTGTTAAAATCAACTTATGCTCGTAATGAACTACCGATACAGGATCTACCCAAATTTTGAGCAAGAACAGCAAATGCTGAGCTGGCTTGAGACGTGCCGCAGGGTTTTTAACTATGCCCTGCGAGAACGTAAAGACTGGATAAATTCTCGGAAGTGTCCAGCAGATCGATGCTCTTTGCAGTCCGAATATATCGTTGCGGCTGATGCCCCTTACCCTAGCTATTACGCTCAGAAAAAAGGATTGGCAGTCGCAAAGAAAGAGAATAACTGGCTTAAAGCTGTCCATTCTCAAGTATTGCAAGAGGTCATTGGACAACTGGATGGGGCATTTACATCTATGAAGGAAAGAGGTCATGGCTTCCCACGCTTTAAGAAGTTTGGGCAGTATCGATCCTTTCTCTTTCCTCAATTCAAGAGCAGCCCCATCCAAGGTAGACAAATTAAGCTGCCCAAAATTGGGCTGATGCCCATTGTCTTCCATCGGCAAATACCAGATGGTTTTGCGATTAAGACAGTGCGAGTCATTCGTAAGCATTCTGGGTGGTATATCTCCCTGTGCTTGGTGGCAGATGTGTCTATCCCAGAGGTGCCGCCTCACGGTCGGTCCATAGGTATAAACGTAGGGCTGAGCTATTTCCTGAGTACCAGTGATGGCGAACAGGTTGATAGACCTCGCTTTTTCGACAAACTTCACCGCAAGCTGGAATTGCTGCAACGATGTTTGAAGCGGAAGCAAAAACGGTCTAATAATCGTGCCAAGCTGATTCAGAGAATAGGGCGAGTCCATGAACAAATTGCGGCATCTCGGCTGGACTGGCAATTTAAGCTGGCTCATCACTTGTGTGACCAAGCTCAGATGATCTTTGCTGAGGATTTGGACTTCCGAATCATGGCAAAAGGCTTGTTGGGCAAACATACTCTTGATGCAGGGCTTGGGCAATTCCTGAATGTGGTTTTGCCTTGGGTTTGCTTCAAGCGTGGAGTTTACTATGCCAAGGTTGACCCTAATGGTACGTCTCAAGAATGCCCTGACTGTGGAGCCAGGGTAAAGAAAGACCTAAGTACGAGGATTCATGAGTGTCATGAGTGTGGGTCTGTAAAGCCTAGAGATGTTGCCAGTGGTCAAGTTATCAATGCCCGTGGTCTATCGGGTATTCAAACTGCAAGTGGACGGGATCTATCGGGGTATCAGGAGACTGATGCTAGACAAGACCGAACGAAGCTTGAAGAACTCAAGAGTAATCTTGAGAAGCCCGCGCTCTATGCGTCAGCATGAGCGTCGGGAGAAGTCACACTCGCTTATTCTCTATTTCGTTGTCCACCCTCAACCTAAAGTGACTCATGACCGTCTCTGAGAACCGCCCTAACTTGCCGCCCTCATCCCGGGTTCTGACCTTGGTGGGTCTGATTCTAATCTTGACCTTCTTTCTAGATTTTTTGGTCCGCTTGACTTCGCCCCAGTTAGGCAATGCAGAAGTCCAACTGACCCTACTCAATGACTTAATCGATCGCGGAGTGATTCCACTGATCGGTTTATCCCTGATTTATGCAGGCTTCTGGTTTCATTTATATACCAAGCCACCCCTCGTTGCTGACACTCAAGACGACAAAGAACTGAGGGCTGCTTGGCAAGACCCCAAGTTCTGGACCTTTGTCTTTGCCAGTCTCCTAGGGCTGATGTTTCTGCTGATTATTCCGTTTCACTATGCCAAAACGGGAGATGTGATTCAGAAGGCCCTCGATCAAGTTGACGCCGAATGGACTCGTAACAAAACCACCATTGATCAGCAGCTCAATCAGGTCAAGTTAGAAGAGCAACAATGGCAAGCCATCGGTAAAGACCCCACTCAGCTTGATCAACTCCTGAATAATCCCCAGATGCCGCCCCAGCAGAAGGCCGCCCTCACCCAGCTCAAGAAAGACCCCCAGGTGCTGAAACAAAATGTGGATGCCCGTGTCAAGCAGCTCCAACAACAGCAAACCCAAGTCGCAGGACAGTTGGCCGATGCTGAAAAACGTAAAGCTGATGTGATCAAGCGGGCTGAAGGAGAACGCTCCATGACCCGTCTCCGAGCAGGGATTCGGGGTATCTTACTTGCGATCGCATTTGCCAGTATCGGCTGGACCGGCCTCCGGGACTCTTCCAACTAGGGCCATCAGAAGACGGCCCGCAAGGTTTAGGGGATAATGACTAGCAGTCTTTAGAACGCATCCTCTCCCATGACCTTGCAGGCTCCCCTTGCCCAACTGATCGAGATTCTGTCCGCAGAGCCCCTTCATATCTCTAGTGCTTTAACCTCCCAGCAGGTTCAAGGCGTTAATACCGATACCCGCAGCCTAAAATCTAATGAAATTTTTCTCGCCTTCTCGGGAGAGAACTTTGATGGTCATCGGTTTGCAGAATCAGCAGTACAGCAGGGGGCCATCGCAGCCATTGTCGATCACCCCATTGACGCAGCCATTCCTCAATTAGTGGTTCCAGATACCCTCGTGGCCTATCAGCGCCTGGGCCAGTGGTGGCGGCAGCAGTTTCAAATCCCAATCATTGCCATCACGGGGTCTGTCGGCAAAACCACCACCAAAGAGCTGATTTCCGCTGTCCTCGGCACAGCTGGATCCGTCCTGAAAACAGAAGCCAACTACAACAATGAAATTGGCGTTCCCAAAACCCTGTTAGGGTTAACGCCCAATCATGACTATGCCGTTGTGGAAATGGGCATGCGAGGACCCGGAGAAATCGCAGAACTGTCTCAAATTGCCCAACCCACCATTGGTGTCATTACCAACGTCGGCACCGCTCATATCGGTCGTTTAGGGTCTAGAGAAGCGATTGCTAACGCTAAATGTGAGCTATTGGCCCAGATGCCCTCAGATAGTCTCGCGGTTCTCAACGCCGATAATTCCTTGCTGATTGAAACCGCCCAAACCGTTTGGTCGGGAGCTCAAGTCACCTATGGCCTTGGATCTGGCGATTTACAAGGACAGCTAGAGACTCAAACCCTACAGGTAGCGGGCCATTCCTTCCCATTGCCCCTACCGGGGGCTCATAATGCGTTGAACTATTTAGCAGCCCTGGCCATCGCCCAGCATCTCAACCTTGACCTAACGCCCCTACAGCGAGGTATATCGCTGGAACTCCCCTCCGGTCGCGCTCGCAAACTCACCCTGCCCAATGATGTGGTGGTTTTAGATGAAACCTATAATGCTGGCCTGGAATCGATGCAGGCAGCCCTCCATTTACTTGCCCAAACACCGGGTGAGCGGCGCATTGCCGTCTTGGGACCCATGAAGGAATTAGGGGACTATGCCGCCGAACTCCATCGGCAGGTAGGTCGCCTAGTACAAGAACTGAATATCGATCAGCTCTTGATTTTAGATGAAGGCTCTGAAGGGACCGCCTTAGCCGCAGGAGCCACTACTATCCCCACTCAGCAGTTTGCCGAGCATCAAGCCTTAATAGACTATCTCGATCAACATATTCAGTCGGGCGATCGCCTGCTGTGCAAAGCCTCTCACTCCGTTGGGCTAGACCGAATTGTTGACCATCTCACCCAAAGCCTAGTCCGTTAGGAAGCTAAAGCCTGACGTTGCGCTTCAATTAACTGTTGAATGCCAATTTCTGCGAGGTCTAGCATTTGATTGAGCTGGGGACGAGGCAAGGTGCCTTCCTCGGCAGTCCCTTGCACTTCTAGCAGCTCTAACTGCTCTGTTGCCACGACATTCAAATCCACTGCCGCACCCACATCTTCGGGGTAATTAAGATCGAGAAAGGGCTGACCTTCTAATAAGCCCACCGAAACCGCTGCCACATGGTGACGAATCGGAGATTGGGATAGCTCTCCTTTGCTCACTAACTGATTAACAGCATCCACTAAAGCCACAAAGCCACCCGTAATGGCGGTGGTGCGGGTGCCCGCATCGGCCTGTAAGACATCGGCGTCTACCACTAGGGTGCGCTCTCCTAGAGCCTGTAAATCGAGGGCTGCTCGTAAGCTCCGACCGATCAACCGCTGAATTTCTTGGGTTCGTCCTGATAATTTCATCAGTTCTCGGCGCTGCCGTTCTGGAGTCGCTCCAGGCAACATCCGATATTCTGCGGTTAACCAACCCTGGCCTGTGTCTTCTAAAAACCTAGGTACGCCAGGCTGCACAGAGACCGTGCAGAGAACTTTCGTCTGCCCGCATTCTGCAAGTACCGATCCAGCGGCAAAGTGGGTATACTCTCGGTGAAACCGAATCGGTCGGAGCTGATCCGGTTGACGGCCATCAGGACGTTGCCAAGTCATGTATGCTAATTCTCAACTACACAGGAACTGGCATTTTCCACCTGCAAATACACAGTATGGGATAGCCAATTTAAGCCCCAATCAGCATACTCTAGTCATCGCCCAAAAGAAATCCAGGCTTAAGTAAAAGATTCTTTCAAAACTTAATACTTCCTATAAAAGTGTTGACGAATCCTATAGATATGGTGTTGACTATGGAGGAAAGTTACAGATGAACGCTACATCTGTTGTTAGCATCTAAACTATGGTAGCCCAGCTAGATACGCCGCCTCGCGCCTTCGACGCCCCATCACGCCACATCATCGAAGGCTTAGTCAAAATCTTTACCGCACCGCATCGCAGCTTTTTCACCTCGGTGATGGCACAAGCACTCCGGGAGGCTGGGCAAGGAACACGGGTACTCGTTGTCCAATTTCTGAAAGGGGGCATCAATATGGGCCACCACCACCCCATGCACCTTTGCCAAAACTTGGACTGGTATCGCTGCAATCTACCTCGCTGTATTGATACACCAGAGCTAGAGACCGATGAAATGCAGGCCATGGAAGATCTGTGGCAACATACGAAAACTGCGATCGCAGAGGGGGATTATTCCCTCGTCATTTTGGATGAACTCAGTTTGGCTCTCCACCTTAATCTCATCCCCGAATCAGAAGTCCTATCGTTGATTGAGCAGCGTCCTCGGCATATTGATATGATTTTGACAGGGCCGAATATGCCCTCATCACTCATGGATGTCGCTGACCAAATTACTGAGATGCGACGCAACGTTTGCCCTTAGTCCGCAAGAGGTTTCTGTGATCAAAAATGATGCCTGGATCACCAGGATGGCTGCTCAAGGCATGATTAGCCCTTTTGAGTCCCACCTGGTCAGGGAAGTTGAAGAAAATCCAGGGGTATCTCAGCGAGTCATTAGCTATGGCTTGTCATCCTATGGCTATGATTTGCGGCTCAGCTCGAATGAATTTCGAGTTTTCCGCCACGTTCCTGGCACCATCGTTGATCCCAAACACTTTAATCCCGCTAATTTAGAGCCTGCGGACCTGCATACCGATGAGAATGGCAGTTATTTTATTTTGCCCGCTCATTCCTATGGTCTAGGGGTAGCCCTAGAGCGTTTAGCAGTGCCTGAAAATGTCACCGTCATCTGTATCGGCAAAAGCACCTATGCTCGTATCGGTCTAATCGCCAATTTGACCCCAGCCGAAGCAGGTTGGCGTGGCCATTTAACCCTAGAGTTTTCTAACTCATCCAGCGCAGACTGCCGGATTTATGCTAATGAAGGGATTGTCCAATTGCTGTTTTTTGAAGGCGAACCCTGCACTGTCAGTTATGAAACCCGTCGGGGTAAATATCAAGACCAAGATGAGCAGGTCACCCTGGCCAGATTATGACTCCCAGTTGATTAACGCCGAATCCAACCGTTAATCGTAAAGCGGCTGTCAGCGAACGTGCGCGAGGGGCAATGAACCGGCAAGACTTCATGCATATAACGGCTGAGAAAAAAGACGATGCTGTTATTGCGAGGATCAACGGTTTGAAAGGAATCGGCTTCAACGTAAAAGTTGTTCTCAATTTTACTGTCGTACACCCGTAGCTCTCCCCCTGAAAAAGGTTTGGGATCCTTGTAGAAGTAGTAAACGTAAGTCAGCTCGCGAGTAGCTGTATCTGGACTACCGCTGTCGTTGTGCAGCTTGTAAAAGTTGCCATCATTATGGGACGTAAGCTGCGTTTCAATCTCAGAGGCTGTAAACACCGGCAGATTGAGTTCTTGCAACACCCCTGGCAAGACTTGTTCAATTCGTTTCATGATGTGATTGGCCAATCCGTCCACATTCGGCAGAATCATGGACTGGCGATAGTCAGGGGTATCCGTTGTAGTTTGGGTCGGTATAAAGGCAGATTCTCGCTGAATGGCTGTTTGGAGTAAGACCTGATGTTCAACGGTTGTTAAGAACTCATCCATCTGCACATAGGGAGATGGGAGCACCTCCGCCGGGACTGGATTGAGGCCTGACTGAATATACATGGGGGGTTCAGTCACCAAGCCCACTAAATGTTGGCTAGAAAAGCAGAGCCCAGCATGACCAGCCTGTAACGGAATTTGGAACAATTCTGGGGGCCGTTCAGGGTGAGACGCGGCCGAAACAGCCTGGAACAGACGCTGTAGCAGTGGGTCTGTAGACTGCAGATAAACCGTTTGATGGTGGCCCCCCTGGAGGAGCAATTCGACTTTAACAATGGAAGGTGTGGTCATAGCTGAGCGTATTTCAGATCATGGCAGCCCACATCAGCTGTCTGGCCTCCAATATCTTAAACCGGTTTCTGATGTAAGGCAGCCTGGCAAAATTGCACAGCGGTTTCCATATCGCTCGTCTGCTGAGGATAGGTCAATAGGGGACGCTTGATGATGATCAAGGTTACTCCCAACGCTTGCGCCACGCGACGCTTAATATCCTCGCCCCCCGGTTGACCAGATGCTTTAGTGACGACAACCGAGATTTGCCATTGCTGCCAGAGGGCTTTTTCCAGATCAAAGGAAATAGGAGGGCGCAAAGCAATGATGCGATCGCAACTAAATCCCGCCTCATCTGCCACCTGAAACGCCCGAGCACGAGGCAAAATTCTCGCAAATAATGTACTGGTGGACTGGCATTCCTTAAATTGCGGGAGCCATTTACTGCCAATCGTTAGTAAAACCCTCTGTCCCTTCAGCGATAGCCCATTCACTAGTTGCGAAACGGTATCAACCTCCACCACCCAGGGATTTTGTGCAGCCGTATTATCAACCCCAGAGGACCGCTCAAATCGTAAGTAAGGAATCTGAAGCCGGGTTGATGCCTGTATGGCCAATTTGGAAATTTCCGTGGCATAGGGATGAGACGCATCCAAAATCACGCCAATTTCTTGATCTTGGCAAAATGTTTGCCAGGTGTGATCCGTTAAAGCGCCCGTACAAATTCTTAGGCTCAACGACGGAGGATACAGATCCTGAGCCGAGTCAGCCAGGGCCGTAACCACGCCAGGGAGGCCAGCACCATCTAACGCAGATGCTAACTGCACACTTTCGGTCGTCCCTCCAACTAGCCAAATTCGAGCAGGCATCTTCAGTCAATTGAGAGTAATTAGCTTTAACATAAATGAACACTGAGTCTATGAACAGACTGCTAAATCAATGCCTAAAGAAAAATGCACTTTAAATAGACTTTTCTGGGCATCCTAGAGATCAAGAACCAATTCGTTCTACCTCAAGGGGGAAACCTAGCAATAGGTTATGAGGTTGTCGATATCAATGCAGAAACTTAAAAAGAAGGCGCTGCTGTTACCAGCCTTTTTACAACTCTCAATAGACTTGAGTACGACTTGGTTGTGGAAATCAATCAGAAAAAACAGGCCCGACATTTGCTCCTTTTTGAGGACAAAGAAGGGCTAAGGTTGGTGCCTCTCGAGGCATCTTCACATTCTTTGGGGCGTGATCCAACCAATTCCATCGTGCTGCACTCAAAAGCAGTCTCCCGTCAGCATGCTTTATTACTGCGGGTGACCAGCTCTGATCCGAATAACTATGGCTTCTTGCTTATTGATGGAGACTTACAAGGCCAACGCAGTACCAATGGCATTAAAATCAATGGGGTTAAATGTCGTTCACGCCGCCTCCAAGATCAAGATCTACTCACCTTTGGCAACCACATTAAAGCCCGATACATTGCCGTAGTTCCTCAATCCGACGCAGAATTTGAGGAATATTGTCGTACCGCTGATCACGAAGCCCTCTTCACCCCTCCCGCCTCTCAATCTACCGTCGTCCCAGAACAACCTTCAGCCCTAGAAGAAGAAGGCCTGGATGAAGCTCCCCTGATCCGACTGGCCTCCTTCCCCGAAATTTCTCCCAGCCCCATGCTAGAGATTAATCTCGATGGGGAACTCACCTATCTCAATCCAGCCGCCGTCAGCGCCTTTCCAGAACTCCCTCTCCTGGGGATGCAACATCCAGCCTTAAACGGCCTGCTCAATTTCATTCACACCTCTGATACCAACATCCTGGTCCGGGAAATTACCGTTGCCGACAAGATGTATGAGCAATCCATTCACTTTATTTCCGAAAGTGATCTGATTCGCTGCTGCGTCTTTGATATTACGGAGCGCAAGCTGGCCGAAGCTGAACTTCGTAAACGCGATCGCTTGCTACAGAGTGTGGCTCAAGCCACCACCCATCTCCTTGAAAATGTCGGATACGACGCCATCGATACTGCTTTGGCGATTTTAGGAGAAGCCGCTGGTGTCGATCGCATTTGTATTTGCAAAAACCACACGCTACCAGACACTGGTGAAAGCGGTACCAGTATGCGATTTGAGTGGATTCGTTCATCCATAGAGTCCGTACGCCACCGTCCCCATAGACAGGAGCAAAGCTATCACTCGCCCCATCTCAGACGTTGGTATCACGCCTTAACGGATGAGGTCACTATTCGCAGCCTGGTCCAAGACCTGCCAGAAATCGAACAACAGGTCTTAGCTCAAGACAGTATTTTGTCGATTTTAGTGGTTCCAATTATTGTCAATCACCGATTTTGGGGATTTATTGAACTGCATAATTGCACCCGCGAATATCACTGGTCTCTGCAAGAAGAGTCCATTCTATTTGCCATGTCAGCCAGTATTAGCGCAGCCTTACAACGACAGGACAAAGAAGAAATTATCCGCCATCAGGCCTTTCATGATGCCCTCACTGATCTGCCCAACCGTGTCCTCTTCAACGACCGCCTGAATATCGCCTTAGCAGCTGCCCAACGGAACAATGGCAGTGTTGCGGTCATGTTTATGGACTTAGACCGCTTCAAGTTAATCAACGACACGTTAGGGCACTCCATCGGTGATGAGCTTCTCCAAGAAGTGGCACTCCGCCTCCAAGATTGTTTGCGAGATGGAGACACGGTCGCGCGGTGGGGTGGGGATGAATTTACCGTTCTCTTACCTAAAATTGAGTCCGTTAACGACGCCATTAACACGGCCTATCGGATTTTGGATGCCCTAAAAGCTGCATTTGTCATCCGCAGACATGAATTGTTTGTCACCACCAGCATTGGCATTGCCATCTATCCCGAAGATGGCCAAGAAGCAGAAATTTTGCTGCAAAATGCGGACGTTGCCTTATATCGCAGTAAAGAGCAGGGCCGGGGCACTTGCCAGCTGTATAACCCAACGATGAATGCCAAAGAGCAATTCATTCTAGAAAACAGTTTGCGTCACGCCTTAGATCGGGATGAATTTATTCTTCACTACCAGCCCAAGGTCAATATCTGTACCGGTGAGATTGTCGGCCTAGAAGCCCTTGTGCGCTGGGAACATCCAGAAATGGGCTTAGTCTCACCCGCCACTTTTATTCCAATTGCGGAAGAAACCGGCTTAATTGTGGAGTTGGGAGAATGGGTATTAAGAACAGCCTGTCAACAAGCCGTGCTCTGGCACCAAATGGGATTAGCGCCTTTATCCGTTGCCATCAACCTATCCGCTCGCCAGTTTTATCAACCGAATTTAGTTGAAATTGTGGCTCAGGTCCTAGAAAGTACTGGCTTAGATCCACAACAACTCGAACTGGAAATTACAGAAACCATTGCGGTTAAAAATATGGACTTTGCAAAGTCCATTCTCTGTAATTTGCAAGCGCTGGGTGTCTACATCGCCATGGATGATTTTGGCACCGGCTACTCTTCCCTCAATTATCTCAAGCAACTCCCCTTCAATACCTTGAAGATTGATCAGTCCTTTATTCAAGATTTAAAGCCTGCGTCTAAGGATATAGAAATTATCAATGCAGTCATTGCCTTAGGCAAAGGCCTCGATCTGAAAGTGGTTGCCGAGGGTGTCGATAATGAAGAACAGCTAGAACTGCTCAGGTCCCTAAATTGTGAAATTGTCCAAGGCTATTTATTCAGTCGCCCCCTGAGTGTGGATAGCACAACAGATATTTTGCAAGCGAATTGGCTCCAACGCAATCAGCCTCAATCCATGTTGCGAACCTTAGTATCTGGTCCAGAGTTAAGTCAATCCACTTCTATGCAGACCTAGACCCACTTTATCGCTGACCAGCATAAATCTATTATCACAAAAACCGTCATAAATGATGGACGATTAGTCGGGAAATAGAGTATCCTTAGATCTTGTGACTTTTTGTGAAAAATTATGCACGCTGAGGAGATCATTCGCTCAATTGAAGCGGAGCATTTCAAAGAAACATTACCAACCATCTATGTTGGCGATACTGTCCGAGTCGGAGTTCAAATCCGAGAAGGCAATAAAGAGCGCACCCAACCCTATGAAGGGACTGTCATTGCTAAGCGTCATGGTGGGATCAATGAGACCATCACCGTTCGGAAAATTTTTCAGGGTGTCGGTGTAGAGCGAGTTTTTCTAATTCACTCTCCTCGCATCACCACTATCAAAGTGGTTCGTCGAGGTAAAGTGCGCCGAGCTAAGCTGTATTATTTACGCGATCGCGTCGGCAAGGCAACTCGTGTCAAGCAACGGTTTGATCGAGAGCTGTAGATGGAGTTTAGGGTTATCCACACATTATCCAGCCCGCCTCAATCGTCCATGAGTGCTACCGTAGCAAGGTAAACTTGAGAAAGTAGAGAGGTCCCTTAGACCCCAAACCTACTCAGTCCATCTAGGTAGCCCTATGCGCCTTTAGTTCAGTTGGTAGAACGCAGGTCTCCAAAACCTGATGTCGGGGGTTCGAGTCCTCCAAGGCGCGCTCAATTCAGATCAGTTTAGATGGACTGTGTCGTGGGCTGAGTCAATCAGATTGCTCTTAGACTCATGCCCTAGGTTCGCTTGATCATGCAATTGCCTAATCTGCACAAGCGATCAGCCCATTGAGTGGGCAAGCTCAATTTACATTCGATAGTGGGCAAGCTCGGAGTATAAATACCCAGCAGTTGGCATCCAAGGATTAGCAAAAGTGGCTAAAAGAAGAAAGAAAAAAAATAACGCAGCAAATAGTCAGCCGTCACCCCCATCCAACATTGATGCGACGTCTGAACCGATAGCTGCCACTACTGCTGATACTGGAGAGTCTTTAGAGAGTTCTAGCTCTACTCCAGAGCGAGCTGCTGTGGCAGCAACTTCTAGTGCCGCTGGCTCTACTAGTTTTTTCCAAAGCACTAAGGAAGAATTTGAGAAAGTGGTATGGCCCGATCGGCAACAGCTGATTAGTGAGTCGATTGCAGTGTTTTTGATGGTCTCTCTCTCTGCGATTATTTTCTCATTCATCGATAACTTGTTTAGGTGGGTTTCCACACTCGTATTTGGATAAGTACCCATGACTGATGACCCCCTAAGTACAACCCCGGCTGTTAGTTCAGTCCCTGAAGGTTCTCTCGAAATTCGGCATTGGTATGCCGTCCAAGTTGCCTCCGGGTGCGAGAAAAAGGTCAAGCATAACCTTGAACAACGTTTGCAAACCCTAGATGTTGCAGACCGCATTGTTCAAATTGAAATCCCGCAAACGCCCACCATCAAAGTTCGGAAAGATGGCAGCCGTTTAACGGGCGAAGAAAAAGTATTTCCAGGCTATGTGCTAGTCCGCATGATCTTAGATGACGAAACCTGGCAGGTGGTCAAAAACACCCCCAACGTCATCAACTTTGTCGGTGCCGAACAACAACGTCGGTACGGTCGTGGCCGTGGCCATGTCAAACCGATGCCTCTCAGCCCTTCAGAAGTCGAGCGAATTTTCCGCCAGGCCCAAGAACAAGAGCCTGTAGTCAAAGTCGATATGTCTGTTGGCGATAAGATTCAAGTTCTCAATGGTCCATTCAAAGACTTTGAAGGTGAAGTAATTGAAGTTAGCCTTGAGCGGAACAAGCTCAAAGCGCTACTTTCGATTTTTGGGCGGGATACCCCCGTAGAATTGGAATTTAATCAGGTGAAAAAAGAGTAATTCATCCATGGCAAAAAAAGTAGTAGCAATCATTAAATTGGCAATCGCAGCTGGCAAAGCCAACCCTGCTCCCCCAATTGGACCCGCCTTAGGACAACATGGTGTCAACATCATGATGTTCTGTAAGGAATACAACGCCAAAACGTCTGATCAAGCTGGGCTCGTCGTACCTGTTGAAATTTCAGTTTACGAAGATCGCAGTTTTACCTTTATCCTCAAAACACCCCCAGCGTCCGTTCTGATCAAGAAAGCCGCTGGCATTGAGAAAGGATCAGGTGAACCCAACCAGACCCAAGTCGGCCAAATCACTAAGGCTCAATTGCAGGAAATTGCCCAAACCAAAATGCCTGACCTCAATGCCAATGACATTGAAGCAGCCATGAATATTGTGGCTGGAACCGCCCGCAACATGGGCGTTGCTGTCGTTGATTAAGCCCAGGCATCGGAGTATGATTTAGTACCCGTCTTTGTTAACCCATTTGGGGAAGAGGCCATTGCTTCGCTAATACCCCAGGAGTAAATTATGACTAAGAAAGAATCTCGCCGAATGCGCGAGTTAAGACAGCAAGTTGCAGAACGCGCTTATGAGCCGCTAGAAGCACTAGAGTTGCTGTGTAAAACGGCCACGGCTAAGTTTTCAGAATCTGCTGAAGCACATATTCGTCTCGGTATTGACCCCAAGTATACGGATCAACAACTACGGACAACAGTTGCCTTACCCAAAGGCACCGGTCAGGAAGTTCGCATTGCTGTAGTCGCCCGTGGAGAAAAGGTCAAAGAAGCTACGGATGCCGGTGCCAATATCGTTGGCTCTGAAGAGCTGATCACTGAAATTCAGCAAGGTCGGATGGATTTTGACCTACTGATCGCGACCCCAGATATGATGCCCCAGGTCGCCAAAGTGGGTCGAATTCTTGGTCCTCGCGGATTAATGCCCTCTCCTAAAGCAGGAACTGTGACCTTCGATCTGCCGCAAGCCATTGAAGAATTCAAAGCTGGTAAGCTTGAGTTCCGCGCAGACCGCACCGGCATTGTTCACGTGATGTTTGGCAAAGCAACATTCTCTGCAGAAGATTTGTTAGAGAACCTCAAAGCATTGCAAGACACCATTGATCGGAATCGTCCTTCAGGTGCCAAGGGAAAGTACTGGCGAAGTCTTTATGTATCGGCCACTATGGGACCATCCATCGAAATCGATATTTCGTCTCTGCGAGACCTAACCCTGGCTGAATAAGTCTGGAAACACCCAAATTTTTTCAAGGATAGAGCCTTTGAATTAATCCCTCAACTGAATATCGAAAGACCGTAGATGGTAGGGGCTAAATGCTTAATGGCCTACTGAGGTTTTGAATGATTGCCCTTAAAACACTCTGTTAACGTTTTGAGTCAGCACTCTCAAAAGACCTTGGCCCTACCCATAGCCAAGGTCTTTTGTTATGGGGATAAGTTTCATTTTCATGTACCGATTAAGGAGGTGAACAGAAGGATGGGTAGAACCCTAGAAGATAAACAGCAAATTGTAGCAGGACTGCAAGAGAACCTAAGTGATGTCGTCATGACGATTGTCATCGACTACAAAGGGTTAACTGTTGCTGAAATCACGGAGCTGCGAAATAAGCTGCGGCCTGCAGGGGCTCAGTGCAAAATCACCAAAAACACCTTGATGCGTCGAGCCATCAAAGGTGATGAAAAATGGGAGCCTTTATCAGACTGGTTATCCGATTCCTCTGCTTTTTTGTTGATTAAGGATGACTTAGGTGGTGCCATTAAGGCCTACCAAGCCTTTCAAAAAGAAACCAAGAAAACGGAGCTTCGGGGCGGCATCATGGATGGCCAACTCCTCTCCAAAGAGGATATCAAGGCTATCGGTGACCTCCCGTCACAAGAAGTCTTGATGGCTCAAATTGCTGGTGCTATCAATTCTGTAACTGCCAAAGTTGCTGTGGGTATCAATGAGGTTCCCGCTTCACTGGCCCGGGCGTTACACGCTCATGCAGACTCTGATAAATCTGCCTGACCGCATTCTCGATCAAACCATTGAATACATATAAGGAAGTGAACCATGTCTGCAACTGAAGAAATTCTAGAAAAGCTAAAATCCCTAACCCTCCTAGAAGCTGCTGATCTAGTCAAGCAAATTGAGGAAACCTTTGGTGTGAGCGCTGCTCCTGCCGCTGGTGTGATGATGGCAGCACCTGGTGCACCAGGTGCTACTGAAGAAGCTGAAGAGCAAACTGAATTTGATGTCGTCTTGGAAGAAGTCCCTGCCGACAAGAAGATTGCCGTTCTCAAGGTCGTCCGTACTCTAACCGGCTTAGGTTTGAAAGAAGCCAAAGAAATGGTGGAATCTACACCCAAATCTATTAAAGAAGGGGTTTCCAAAGAGGACGCCGAAGAAGCCAAGAAGAGCCTGGAAGATGCAGGCGGAAAAGTTGCTCTCAAGTAAGCAGCTTTCGCAGTTACCCATTAGCCTGGTTCACCAGGCTGGATAAACTGTATCTTGCACCATTCAAATCACAATTAAAGGCTTGCCGAGACAAACACTCTCTCAGCAAGTCTTTAATTGTGTGATGATGTCAACGGTGGGGGGCGTAAACAAATAGATTTGATGCCCCAGTTGTTGTTGATGTCCTGAGATCGCACATGTACTGCCAGCAGCAAAATCGGCAAATCGTTGAGCCAGTTCAGTCCCCAAGCTGGCAAAGTTTAATAAGATAACGGTTCCCCCCTTGAGGGCATCGACCGCCTGGGCGGTTTCTTCAAAAGTTTGGGGGGTAAGAACAGCAATTGTATAATTAGATAGCCCGGGAAGTGGCAGTAAGTTAGCCATACTTGCTCACCTGAATCCATTGATCGTTACCGTCTAAACTAGCGCAACTTGTCAATATGCAGAAGCCTTTACTGCCAAAAGATTGCCAATTGCGCCCTGCCATAGCCACAGATATCGGCTCAATTCGGCGATTAGTCTGGTCTGCCAGACTGGATCCGACGCAAATCCGATGGGCTCAGTTTTGGGTGATTGAACAGAATTTAACGATTGTTGCTTGTGGCCAACTACGGGTCTTTCCAGGCGCTCAAGAACTCGGTAGTTTAGTCGTTAAATCCACCCATCAAGGTCAAGGGTTGGGAACAATCTTGGCTCAACACTTAATCGAAAATGCATCCCACCCCCTCTATCTCGAATGTCTCGGGCAACGACTATGCCAGTATTATCAACGAATGGGATTCCAGATCGTTGAGTGGCAGGAACTTCCCCAGGGCTTAAAGCGAAAATTTGGACTCTCCAAAATCGCTAAAACCCTATTCCGCATTCCTGTCGAGTTTATGTACTATTCTTGAACCCTCGATGACTTTGAAAGGGTAGTATGCTTATCAGTCTAATGAACGAAATTAGGGAGTTCTGGCTGAGGAGAAGACGGATAGGATGATTGGAGCTCTACATCTACCGTTGGAGGTTGTTTCTTCTCCACAGGAGACTGAGGAATAGGTAAAGCCAAAGCCTGGGGGCTAGTCTGCCGAACGTCGGATGTATTCTGTAAACCTAAGGCAGCAAGCTTACGACAGCAAATCGCAAATGCATCGGAAACGCTACTCACAGAATCAGTTGCTGACCAAGGAGAGACTGCGGAAGAAGAGACCATCAGAGAATCGTCCACAGCTACGGTGGCATACCCAAAGGAGACCATTTGGCGAGGGGTTACTTTGGCATTCGGTGCAAATGTGTTGGAATTATTTTTCAGCACCGTCTTATATTCATAAATGCGGGCCTGTTGGCGACGAAGTTGCGATCGCAAGTCCTGACAAATCGACTGAAACTCTTGCAGCTTCTCTGCTTCTCGCCGAGAATCACGCTCGGCATTTTCTAAATCTTGTTCGAGTTGGACCTGATGGGATTCATGCCCCACTAATTGCTCAGTGAGAGAATCGATCAAGCATTGCTGATATTGCAGCAAATCATGGGCGGTTTCCAATTCTTGCCGCAAGACTGCCACATCTGCTTCTCCCAACATTGTATCGACTGGCAGTAGCTTGTCTTGCCACCGATGGCTATTAAGCTCAGAACCCACCAAGGTTTTGAGCCTAGGAACAGAAGGTGGAATGATACTTTCGTCGTGCATGGGAGTGCCCTATGAATTGAGCTATGGTGGAATTGGACTCAAAGCAATTTATCTACGTACGCTTTGAACCGTATAACATTCCATATCTGCAGACCTAGGATTAGAGAAAAATATTTAAGCTAAAACTGAAGCCTAGAATTGATAGCTGCTCGAACGGTTCACAACCGACAGATACAGAACGCAACCTTAAAAACGTCAGTATGGGACCACCTCATACAAGATAGCTTTTTCTTCAGGGGAAGCAGGGCAATATCAGTGGTTTGAAACCTAAATTTACATATATTTATCAAAATTAGATGACATCTTGACGATGCTGGATAAAAACCACCAGACTCAGCATTCCCACCATGATTAGTCCTAATTTCAGCCAATGTTTACCGACATTGACGGCAAATGCAGTGCCAGCCTTGTCATGAAAACGACCGACTAACAGTTCTGCAGCTGCAATCGCAGTCCCACGTTTCTCTCGCCAGTCGCTAAACTGATCTTGCCAAGTGTCCAATTGGTCACGATAATCCTTGACCTTATCGTTATAGTCTTCTATCTCATCTTCATAGGTAGACCGATTATCAGCCGTTAATTTAGGAGGATCACCCGGATCCTCAGGTTTAGCAGGCTGAGGCTGATCCACTGCTGGATCATATTCTTGGCGTAGGGCAGGAAAGGTACATTGAGTAAATATTTGCGGCCCCAGACACTGGCATTTTTCTTGGTCCTTGTCACTCAACTTTTCGCGCTCGTCTGACGACAGTTGCCAACAAGAATCTCCGGCAATATCCTTACCCACATCAGACAATGTAATTAAACTCTCATAGGGCCAACGCGTGACCGTGATTTGGCTAAGGACTTGTCCTGGCGTCCCTAAAGAATCAAGAGAGATAATGGCTCCAGAAAAAGTAATTTGGGGGAGCAGAAATAGAATGGTTAGCAAAGGAGCCACACTCTGATTAGGGGCCAATGCGGAGACAAATAGACCCATGACCATGCCGCCCAAAGTGGCTAAGAAAAGAGTGAAATACATGCCCAGCAGGTTGTGCCAGTCAATCGGCAAGTTCACGGCCAATACCTTAGTCAGCAAAAAGATCGCCGCTTGATACAGGGCTAGCAGCAAACTGAGCCATACCTTAGAGAGCACATAGGGCAAAATTTTCAGCCCAATCATCCGTTCACGTCGGTAGATCTCCCGTTCTTTGACAATCTCCCGCATCATCGCCAAGCTACCGACCATCACAGCAGTCAAGACCGTGATAAATAAAAGCGTAAAGACCTGTCCCGGATCGCCATTCGTGACATCAAACATGGGGCGCTGCCACATGACAAAATCCAGCAATCCCAAGATGGGGGCTAATGCCAGCATCAAAATCAGGCTGGCACGATCCTGACGCAAGATAGTCCAATTGCGCTGGGCCAGAATAGAAAATTGTCGCCAGCCCGAAATAGCGGTCGTTCGGGGCTGAGGGGGCTTAGATTTCGCTTTTTGGGGCGTCGTCGGGACAGATAAAGTCGCCTGACGCTGAGTGATGTAGGTCTGATAGAGGGTGGACTGACGGTATTGCTGTTCCCATGCTTCTGGGGTTTGCTCCCCTTCTATTTTTAGGTAGATTTCATCGAAATCCTCCACCCCAAAATAGGTAAGGGCTTCGGCAGGAGGGCCAAAATAGGCAATCCGTCCTCCCTTAGCCAAAAACACAACCAGGTCACAAACCATCACATTTTTGGTGGCATGGGTAATCAAGAGAATAGTTCGCCCTTGATCCGCTAGCCGCCTCAGTAAGCGCATCATCAAGGTTTCAGTACCAGGGTCCAAACCCGAGGTAGCTTCATCCAAGAAAAACAAACTGGGTTGGGTCAATAGTTCAACCCCAATAGAGACCCGTTTACGCTGACCTCCACTTAAGGAACGCACACGCAGATGCTCCCGTTCCCGCAGCTCTAAATCTTGGAGAACGGATTGAATCTGCTGTTTGCGCTCGGCGCGCGTTACATCAGCCGGAAGGCGTAAGCGGGCAGCATAATCCAGGGCCTGACTCACCGTTAATTCGCGGTGGATAATATCGTCCTGGGGAACATAGCCCAGGTCCGTGCGAAAGAGGTTGAAGTTCTTATATAGATCCTGCTCATTCACTAAGACCGAGCCACTGGTAGCGGGGCGGAGTCCATTTAAAGCGTCGAGGAGAGTCGACTTCCCTGCTCCACTCACACCCACTACAGCGACAAACTCCTGGGGCAGAATAGACAAGGAAATGTCGTTTAAAAGAATATTGTTCTTACTGGTCACCTTACTCAGATGGACTGCATCTAGACGCAGATTTCCCGAGTCATTCTGCTGAATCAGAGTTTCATCAAAGTTAAAGACAAAGTGATACGGACCGATACGAATGGTATCGCCAGGACGGAGGGGTTGAGGATTACGGAGCTGCCGACCATTAACATAGGTGCCATTCGACGAATGGAGATCTTCGATCACCCAGGTGCCGCTTTTGAGGTCAATTTGGGCGTGAAACCGGGAGACTACAGGATGATCAATCACCGTAGTATTGCGTGGATCACGGCCAAAGCTCAGGCTTTTCAACTCTCGCAACACAAGGGTTTCGACCTGTTCGATGACATCCGTTTGCGGAATGACCTGATAGGTCAACGTGACCTGATCATCAATGGAGAAAAAATCTCCATCCTGGAGGGCTTTCTCCTGAATCCGGTCTCCCGCAAAGGTGAGCCCATGGGCACTCCCTAGATCACTAATGGTGTAGGTCTCATTCTCCCAACTCAAGCGGGCATGACGGTCAGAGACCACAGGTAAATCGATGACAATATCACACTGGGGATGTCGGCCTAGGGTCAGGATTTCTTGGTTGAGGGGAAAGTCCTGGGTCCATTTAGAAGTGGTGACTTGTAGAACGCGATCGCAATGGGTTTGACTAACGACCGTTCCTGGCAAGATTGACTCTTGGGGAAACACCCCTGTTCCCAGGGTTTCTCGGAAATGAATGGCCGTATCGCCAATCTGAATCTCATCTCCAGGATGGAGATTGATAGGTTCGTTCGATAGCAACGGTTTCTTGTTGACTTGGAGGATAGCTTGGTTACTCAACAGCTTCAGAACATAATGATCGGTTTGCCACAAAATTTCGGCATGGTGCGGCAGTATCGATCCACTTTCCAAGACAAGGGAGTTATCTGGATCAGACCCAATACTAAAGGTGGCTTGCGTTAACCGAAATTCTCGATTGATCTCTTCGCCATCAGTAATGACATGAAGCTGAGCAGATGCAGTAAGCATAGTGGGGCAAGGATAGGATGGAAGCTAAGAGTTTAAAGGCAGTCATACAAAAGCCTAGGCTATTTTTCGCCCGAAATGGAGATAATTTTCACAGTAGATTGGAGTACATAGACGATAACGGTCACCCTTTGTGAATCAGGGCCATGACATCACTGACACGCTCTTGTTGACCACCGATCGACCAGCATTCCCAAAGTCCTTTCACCTGACAGAATTTCTCTATCACCAGTTTTTACCCACCGAATTAACAGACATAAGACCTGCCTTATCGCCCCTTCCAACCGAGATAAACCAGCGATTTGGACAGGTGTTGCTTACCCCTGGATCAACAAGGATAAGAATGGCTAAACTCGCAGAATATAAAGGTATTCTGTAGTTCACCTAAAGACTCAGGCCATTTTCAGAATGCCTTCTTAAGATGGGAGGTATAAAGACAGAGCCACCCGCAACAGGGCCGTCTGTCACCCATTACGGGGCATTAATAATGAATAGTTCTGACAGCACTTCACTTGAACTGAGTTACGATTTTGCACTGGATCGGGACTGCACAACCCTGTCTCGTCACGTTCTAGAACATCTCCAAAGTTTTGGTCCAGAAGCCCAAGATATGAGTGCTCTGATGACTCGGATTGGGTTAGCAGGGAAAATAATTGCTCGCCGCCTAAGCCGGGCGGGTCTGGTGGAAGGCGCTTTAGGCTTCACGGGCGACGTCAATGTCCAGGGTGAAGAAGTCAAAAAAATGGACATCTATGCCAATGAAGTATTTATTGCTGCCTTTAAGCAAAGTGGCCTCGTCTGCCGACTAGCTTCCGAAGAAATGGAGAAGCCCTACTATATTCCTGAGAACTGTCCCATTGGTCGTTATACCCTGCTGTATGACCCCATTGATGGGTCCTCCAACGTTGATGTGAACTTGAATGTTGGCTCTATTTTTTCTATCCGTCAACAAGTCGGCAACGATCCCGACCATACGGGACAAGATCTCCTACAAGATGGGCATCAGCAAATTGCCGCAGGCTATATTCTGTACGGTCCCAGTACCGTTCTGGTATATTCCATCGGCAAAGGGGTCCATGTTTTTATCCTAGACCCAAGTATAGGAGAGTTTATTCTCGCCGCTGAAAACCTCACCATCCCCAAACATGGTCCGGTGTACAGCGTCAATGAGGGGAATTTTTGGCAGTGGGAGGAGGCCCTCCGTGACTTTACTCGCTATGTTCACCGTCATGAAGGCCATACTGCCCGCTACAGTGGGGCCTTAGTGGGAGATTTCCATCGCATTTTGTTCCAAGGGGGCGTATTTATCTACCCAGGAACGCTGAAGAATCCTGAAGGTAAGCTGCGACTCCTCTACGAATCTGCACCTTTGGCCTATCTGATGGAGCAGGCTGGAGGGCGAGCGAGTATTGGCCAGTCCCCTTTAATGGACGTTATTCCCGATCATCTCCATGCCCGCACACCTTTGATTATTGGGAGTACAGAGGATGTGGCCTTAGTTGAGTCCTTTATTGAAGACAGAGAAAGACAGGCAGAAGAAGAACTCGCGCTGAAGCCTTAATGGCAACATCTGCAACTGTTTTCCCGATCGATTACAGAGTTTCCTATGACGAATCATCTCCTAGAAATCAGTACCTTCGATCAAAGCTTTGGGATAGATAATCTCAGTCGTGATCTAACTGAATCGGGTAAGCTGCAGCAGATGCCCCAAGATCAAGGCATTCATGGAATCACCTCCAATCCAGCCATCTTTGAGAAGACCAGGCAATGCCATCTATGACACCAACTATTGAAGTGATTGAAGTAAGGATCAACGTTGTGCAGCCCTTTAGCTCATTGCTGAAGTCTTTAGAAGCAAAAGATAAACGGTTAGTTACCGATGAGACCATTTGATCCTTAGTGTTGGGTCTAGAGTATTTGGCATTGCCAAGACATCATATTGCTCTAGTTCCTAATACTCATTCCCACAGTTTCCAAGTTCACCTATTCCCCTTTGTTTGCCCAGCCTATGGTTACGCTTGCTGAAAATCCTCTCCGTGCCGGTCTACGTCAAGAACGTACACCAGAACCTCTGATCATGGTGATCTTTGGTGCCTCTGGCGACCTCACCCAAAGGAAACTGGTTCCTGCCCTCTACCATCTCAAACAACAGCGTCGACTTCCGGCTGAACTGACTATTGTCGGGGTTGCTCGACGCGAGTGGAGTGATGATTTCTTCCGTCAACAGATGCGAGAAGGCATTGAAGAATTCTCAGATGGCATACAGTCCGAAGAGGTCTGGAACAGCTTTGCTGAAGGGTTATTTTATTGCCCTGGCAATATGGACGATCCCGAAGCCTATCAAAAGCTAAAAACCCGTCTGGAAGAGCTGGATGGCCGTCGCGGCACGATGGGCAACCGGGTATTCTATCTAGCCGTGTCTCCCAAGTTTTTTGCGGAGGCCATTCAACAGTTGGGGGCAGCCCAGATGTTGGCAGATCCGGTCAAAACACGGCTGGTAATTGAAAAACCCTTTGGTCACGATTTGGGCTCTGCCCAATCATTGAATAAAGTCGTCCAAGAAGTCTGCGCCGAAAATCAGGTCTATCGGATCGACCATTACCTGGGCAAGGAAACCGTTCAGAATTTGCTGATCTTCCGGTTTGCTAACGCCATTTTTGAGCCGCTTTGGAATCGACAATTTGTTGATCATGTTCAAATTACCGTAGCTGAAACCGTCGGGGTGGAGGAGCGGGCAGGCTATTACGAAACCTCTGGTGCTTTGCGAGATATGGTGCAAAACCATATTATGCAGTTGCTTTGCCTAACGGCGAT